>DASXCR010000128.1:0-11006 GCA_036491075.1 Solirubrobacteraceae bacterium | reverse complement strand
ATCGGCCAGGTTCACGCCGGACTTCCTCAGCGTGTCGGTCAGCGCAACGACGCGCAGATCGGGTGTGAAGCGCTGCGCCTCCGTCAACCAGTTCGAGACGACGCTCGTCGGCGCGACGACGAGGAACGGCCCGCGCTCGGGGGCTTCGCGCCTCGCGTGCGTGATCAGCGCGAGGGCCTGAAGCGTCTTGCCGAGGCCCATGTCGTCGGCGAGGATGCCGCCGAGCTCGAACTCCCACAGCATCGCCAGCCAGCGGAATCCGTCGCGCTGGTACGGACGCAGGTCCGCCGCGACACCGTCGGGAACGTCGTGCTCGGGCAGCTCGTCGTGGGCGAGCAGCGCCCCGACCTGGTGCTGCCAGGCCTCGGCCTGGCCGGTCACGGTTGTGACGTCGACGAGCTCGGCCCACAGCCCGGCCTGGTAGCGGCTGATCTGCAGTCCCGGCCGGTCGGGCAGATCGCGCGCGTCCGCGAGCACGCGTCGCAGCGCGTCGAGGGCCGGGCTGTCGAGCGAGACGAGCGCGCCGTCATCGAGCAGCAGCTGTCCCGAGCCATCGGCAAGCCCGGTCAGGACCAGCGCGAGCGGGACGCCGCGGCCTTCGATCGTGACCTGCACACCGAGGTCGAACCAGTCGCGCTCGCCCGCGATCTCGCCTGTCGAGACGCCGACCTCGAGCGTCGCGGAGGCGTCGCGATAGTCGACCGGCTCACCGGTCCGCTCGACGGTGAAGGGCGCCTCGTCGAGCAGTGGCAGAAGGTCGGTCGTGAACGCCGCGGTGTCGAGTCCGCGCAGCGTCACAGGCGCGGTCCGCAGGCGCCCGTCGCGATCACGCAGCGCGAAGCGCGCGAGGTCGAGGCCGGCCTGCGTCGCGCTCTCGGCGGCGGCGTTCTCGGCGGCGATATCGCGGTATCCGGCGACCGGCTCGTCGAACGCGGCGTAGCGGGCCTCGACGCCGATCGCGTAGTGCCAGAGCCACTGCAGCTCGAGCTCGTGATCGTCGCCGTAGCGTGCCCGCAGCGTGAGCGCGGGCGGCGACACCTGCGGCGGCGTGAAGCTCGCGTCCGACGAGATCAGGGTCGTCACGTGGCGAAGGCTCGGGGAGATCTCGGCGGCGAAGCGGTCGGCCTCGCGCGCGGGTACTTCGATCGTCGCGGCGCCGATCGCCATCCTGCGCAGCGCCTCGGGCGTCGGCGCGGCGAACCCCACGAGATGCAGCCGCGGGGGTTCGTCGCCGGTCTCGTCGATGTCCGCGCAGATCGCGCCGTGGCCGCTGGAGCCGACGAACTGCAGGACCCGCAGCTCGGCCGTCTCGCCGCCGAGACGCACGGCGGGCCGGATGCGCAGATCTCCGACGTGGCGGGTGACGTCCAGGCACAGCTCGCCGTCGCAGCTGAGCCGCACGTCGCCGAGCGCTGGATCGGCGTGGATCAGCGCGACGCCGCGGCGACGCGCTTCGGCGAGCAGGTGCCACAACTGCCTGCTGTCGAACGTGGCGAGGTCGATCGTCTTCTGCGCGGAGTGGCCGTAGTAGTAGCCGTGGCGGCGCGTGCCCGCGTCGAACAGCGCCGCGATCTCGCGCACCACCTCGAGGTGGCCGGCGAGGATCTCCGTGCCGCGCATGTGCCAGCTCTCGAGCTCACGCCACGACAGCGACCCGTTGATCCACTTGCCCCGCGCACCGGGGCGCATGAGCCGCGCGGTCAGCTCGGAATCCCGGCCGGCGTGGCGCGTGGCGTAGGAGAGCTCGATCGCGAGCGGGGCGCCGGCGACGTGCTGCTCGCGGGTCGCCACAAGCTCGCGCAGCGGCCGTTCCCAGGCGGGCGGCGGTGCGGGCGTGGGTGTCGCGATCCGTGTTCGTGCGGGCGGAAGGCGTCGCCCCGGGCTGGTGGTCGCACTGACGACGACCGCAGCGACGTGCTTGCAGTCGTACGCGATCGGGCAGCTGCACTCGCCGCCGACGAAGTAGCGATTGCCGCCCTGGCGCGCGAAGTGAGCGGTCGTGCGGTAGATCGCGCCGTTGCCCACCACCGAGGCCGTGAGTTGGGACGCGCCCTCATCCCACGCGAGCGACAGCACGCGCTTGGCGCGGGCGTACGAGAGTCCACGCGCGAACGCGGGCTCGCCGACGCTGTCGCGCACGTCGTCGACGTCGAAGGCGGGTAGCGGCGGCGGGGCGACGGCCACGCCCTGAAACCTAGCCTGCGCGCCGGTCACTCGATGCC
The DNA here is from genome assembly GCA_036491075.1 of Solirubrobacteraceae bacterium. Classification (GTDB taxonomy): domain Bacteria; phylum Actinomycetota; class Thermoleophilia; order Solirubrobacterales; family Solirubrobacteraceae; genus CADCVQ01. Next base: position 8,784 of record DASXCR010000128.1, on the reverse strand, counting down.
GTCGATCACCCGCGCCGTCGCCGCCTCGATCTCGGCGAGCTTGCCAGAATGGCGAGACCCGGACTCGAACCGGGGACACCACGATTTTCAGTCGTGTGCTCTACCAACTGAGCTATCTCGCCGCGGCGGCGCAGGATATCGCCGGTGGACCGTCAGGCCTGCGCCCAGGCGCGCAGCTCGGGCAGCGGGTCGATCGGATAGCCGCCCGCGACGCGCCAACCGACGACCCAGATCTCGAAGTGCAGGTGCGGTCCCGTGGCGTCGCCGGTGCTGCCGACGCGGCACAGCGGCGCGCCCGCGGCGACGACCTCGCCGGGCGCGACGACCGTCGAGTGGCGGGTGCAGTGCGCGAAGAAGTAGTCCCGTCCGTCGACCGCGTCGAGCACGACGTACTCGCCCGCGCCGCTCGCCTGATAGCTCGTGCTCGACACCGTCCCGGCGTACGGCGCCACGACCGGCTCGCCCGCCGCGGCGACGATGTCCTGACCCTCGTGCAGATGGCCCGGCCGTCCGGCGCCGAAGCGCCCGTCGCCGTCGCCGAACGTGAACGGGCCCGCGACCGGGAAGACGCCGCGGCCGCCCGGCGAGGGCGCGGGCGCCGGCAGCGCCGCCGACGGCTGCGCGGCGATCGGCTGCGCGGCCGGCGCGGCATGCACGACGATCCGCGTGCGTCCCGGCGACCGCGCGGTGCGGCGCAGGTTGTGTCCCCGCGAGTCCTTGGCGTGCACGCCGATCGCGTAGCGGCCGGCGCGCAGCGCGATACCCGTGGGCCAGCTCGCGGTCGCCAGCGACCCCGTCTTGACCCAGCCCAGCGCGATCCGAGCCACGGGCACGTCGTGCGGCAGGCGCACCACCACGATCCGCGCCTGCACCTGCTCGATCCCGCGCTGACGCACGCGCAAGCGCAGCCGCGGCAGCGCGGTGCCGGCGACGACGGCCCGCGGCGACACCGTCAGCTGGCTGACGACCGGCCGTCGCGCCGGCGGCGGGACGCTCGTGTCGAACGCCGCGCCGCCGCTGAGCGCCCGGCCGGCCGCGGCGCCGGAGCCGGCGCCCGCGCTGGCCGGGGACGCAGCGAGGCCGAGGCCGAGTACGGCGAGCACCGCCGCCAACCCGGCGAATCCGTTCGCGCGCATCGCGAGAGCGTCGGCCATGCCCGTAGAACCCTCAAGTGCTGCAAGAGATCCGGCACCGCGCGATCGAACGCCGGTCGGCCCGCCGCGAGGCGCTCAGGGCTGCGAGAAGCTCAAGCGAGGCCGCGGCCGGCGGCCGGCCCCCGGCGAGGCCGGCCCCCGGCGAGGCCGGCCCTCGCCGGCGCTCAGCGTTCGAGCATCCGCGCCATCACCTCGAGCGCCCCCGCCTTGTGCAGCGGCTCGTTGAGGTTCCCGCACTTCGGCGACTGCACGCACGACGGGCAGCCGCGCTCGCACGGGCACTCGGCGATCAGGCGGTGGGCATCGGCAACCAGCGTCTCGAACGCGAGGAAGCCCTGGCGCGTGATCCCGACCCCGCCCGGGTGGCCGTCGTAGATGAAGATCGTCGGCCCGCCGGTCTGCGGGTGGGCGTTCGTCGACAGGCCGCCGATGTCCCAGCGGTCGCACATCGCCAGCAGCGGCAGCACCGCGATCTGCGCGTGCTCGGCCGCGTGGATCGAGCCGAGCAGCACCTCCAGCGGGAAGTCGTCGGCGAGCAGGTCGGCATCGAGCTCGTACCACAGCGCCTGCGTCTGGAACGTCGTCGCGGGCAGGTCGAGGCCCTGCAGGTCGACGATCTCGTGGCCCGGCAGCTTCTTGCGCTGGTAGGCGAGCACCTGGTCGGTCACGCTCACGCGCCCGAAGGACAGCGTCACGCCGAGCGTCGAGCGCCGGTCCAGCAGCGCCTCGATCTCGGTCATCGTCTCCTTCTTGGGCTGCGTGTAGAAGTCGCCCGCGAACGGCTCGACGAGCGCGTGCCGCTGCTCGAGATCCAGCCCGCGCACGATGTACGGCCGCGCCTGGTGCAGGTAGACGGCGCCGTCGTGGACCGTCATGTGCGAGCGCGAGGACTCGACCGTGCCGAGCAGCTCGCCGCTGACCACGTCGACGATCGCGACGGAGTCCGGCGACGCCGAGCGCAGCGACACCCGCGCGGCCGGGTAGTCCTCGGGGTGGCGCAGGACGTAGCCGTCGTCACGCCGCACGAGCTCGCCCGCGGCCACCAGGGCCTGCGCGTGCAGCTCCCAGCGCGGGCCGAGCGTCTCGGCGTCCGACGCGCTGAGCGGTCCCTCGTGCGCCGCGCACAGCAGGTGGGCGAGGTGGATCGGCTCGTTCTCGTACTCGAGGATCGCCGCCTCGACCGCGCGGTCGAGGAACTCGTCCGGGTGGCGGCAGAAGAACTGGTCGAGCGCGTCCTCGCCCGCCACGTAGACCGCGAGGCCGCGCCCGCGCCGGCCCGCCCGGCCCCACATCTGCTTCAGCGAGGCGACCGTGCCCGGGAACGTGACGACGACCGCCGCATCCAGCGCACCGATGTCGATCCCGAGCTCCAGGGCGTCGGTCGTGATGACCGCCAGCAGCTCGCCACACGTGAGCTTGCCCTCGAGCTCGCGGCGCTGCTGCGGCGTGTAGCCCGCGCGGTAGGGCACGACGAGGTCGGCCAGCGCCGGGTCCGCGAGGCCCACGAGCCGCGCGACGAGCTCGACCGCCTTGCGCGACTTGATGAAGCAGATCGTGCGCGCGCCGCTGTGCGCGAGCTCGGTCACGATCTCCGCCGCCTCGCCGATCGCGCTCGCCCGCGTACCGAGCGCGACGTCGGTCAGCGGCGGATTCCACATCGCGATGTGCCGGCGGGCGCCGGGCGAGCCGTCGCGGTCCACGAGAGCGATCTCGTCGAGGCCCGTCAGCCGCTGCGCGAGCTCGACCGGGTTGGCGATCGTCGCGCTGGCGAGCAAGAACCGGGGGGACGTGCCGTAGGCGTCGGCGATCCGCCGCAGCCGTCGCAGCACGTTCGCCACGTGCGATCCGAACACCCCGCGGTAGACGTGCGCCTCGTCGATCACGACGATCGCGAGGTTCGAGAAGAAGTCGCCCCACGCGCGGTGGTGGGGCAGGATCCCCATGTGCAGCATGTCGGGGTTCGTCAGGACGAGGTTCGCGCGCCGGCGGATCTGCGTGCGCTGCTCGCGCGCCGTGTCGCCGTCGTAGATCGCCGGGCGTACCTGCTTGGTCAGGCCGAACGCGTTGATCGCGCGAGCCTGGTCCTGCGCGAGCGCCTTCGTCGGATACAGGTACAGCGCGCGCGCCTTCGCGTCGCGGCACAGGACGTCGAGCGTCGGCAGGTTGAAGCACAGCGACTTGCCCGACGCGGTGCCCGTCGTGACGATCGTCGGACCGGCCCACCCGGCCTCCAGCGCTTCGGCCTGATGGCTGTAGAGCGTCTCGATCCCGGCGCCGCGCAGGGCCGCGATCACGGCCGGGTGCAGGGTGCTGGGCAGCGCCGCGGTGACGGCCTCGCGCGCACCCTCGAACGCCTCGCGCACGAGCCGATCGTCGCTGCGGCCGGCGTCCAGGAGCGCGCTCCAGGGCTGGGTGTCGGGGGCGACGGACAAGCCGCTTGAGATAGTACGAGCGCCTTGTCGCTGCGCAGCTTCCATCACTCGGAGTTTCCGGCGGATCGTCTGCGTGCCGAGCGCGAGGAGTCGATCTCAGTCTGCGTACCCGTGCGCGAGGAGGCCGCGACGATCGCCGGCGTCGTCGCGCCGCTGGTCGCGCTGCGCGAGTCGGGCGTGATCGATCAGGTCGTCGTGGTCGACGCCGACTCGGCCGACCGCACCGCGGACATCGCCGCGCGGTTGGGCGCCGAGGTGCACCGCCAGGTCGATCTCGCGCCCGACTTCGGGCCGGTCGCCGGCAAGGGCGACGCGATGTGGCGCGCGCTCGGCGTGCTGACGGGGGAGATCGTGTGCTTCGTCGACGGCGACACGGAGGAGTTCGGCGAGCACTTCGCCCGCGGTCTGCTCGGCCCGCTCGTGTGCGAGCCGCGCGCGCAGTTCGTCAAGGGCTTCTACCGCCGGCCGTTCAAGGACGCGGGTGGGGTGGCACCGGGTGGCGGCGGGCGCGTCACGGAGCTGACCGCGCGCCCGCTGCTCGCGACGTTCTATCCCGCGCTCGCCGGCATGCGACAGCCGCTCGCGGGCGAGATGGCCGCGCGCCGCGACCTGCTCGAGAGCGTCGCGTTCTGCACGGGCTACGCGGTCGAGATGGGGCTGCTGCTCGACGTCTACGCCACGGTCGGGCTCGACGCGATGGCGCAGGTCGATCTCGACGTGCGCCAGAACCGCCATCAGCCCCTCGACGACCTCGCGCCGATGTCGGCCGCCGTGCTCGCCGCCGTGACGAGCCGGCTGCGTCGCGAGGGGCGCCTGATCGGGGCCGGCCGCGACGAGCTGATCGAGCGCCCCGCGCTCGCCGAGCTGCGCGCTCTGCGTGGGGCGGCGGACACGAGACACGTGGGTCTCTACCGGGACGAGTAGCGGCCGCTACTCCTGGGTGGGTAGCAGGTGCTACTCGTCCGAAAAGCGAAGGGGCGAGGTCGGGTGGCGCGGCGGGCCTGCGGGCATCCGCGCGCGCGGCGGGCCTGCGGGCATCCGCGTGCGAGGCGGGCCTCGGGCTCCGCGTGCGAGGCGGGTCTCGGGTTCGCACCCCGAGATGCGCCCAGGGCGCCCGCGCGCGAGGATGTCGGCCATGCGCGCCCTCTACGTCGATCTCGACGGAACCCTGCTCGGCCCCGACGGCACGCTCCTGCGCGCCGGGGACAAGACCTTCTCGCTCGCGGGGGCCCGCGCGCTCGAGGCCTGCCATCGCGCGGGCGTCGAGGTCGTGCTGATGTCCGGCCGGCGCAAGGTCACGGTCGCCGAGAACGCGCGCCTGTTCGGCCAGCCCGCATACATCTACGAGGCCGGTTCGTGCCTCGTGCTCGACGGCGAGGAGATCTGGCTCACCGGCGAGCTCATGCCGGACGAGCGCGGGTCGATCCACGACCAGATCGAGGCGTCGGGCGCGCCCGCGATGCTGCTCGAGACGTACGCCGGCCGGCTCGAGTACCACGACCCGTGGCACCACGGCCGCGAGGTCTCGCACCTCTTCCGCGGGCTCGTCGACGCGCGCGAGGTCGACGCGCTGCTCGAGGCGCAGGGCCACGGCGCGCTGCGGCTCGTCGACAACGGCGGCGTGCATCGCCGCTCGCCGGCGCTCGTCGGGCTGGAGGACGTGCGCGCCTACCACCTCGTGCCGCGCGGGGCATCGAAGGCCGCCGCGGTCGCGCGCCACATGCGGGCTCGCATGATCGCGCCCGAGGAGGCGATCGCGGTCGGCGACTCGCGCGAGGACCTCGAGACGTCGGCGCACGTCGGCGCGTTCTGGTTCGTCGGCAACGCGCTGACGCGCGACCCGACGCTGCGCGCGGCGATCGCGGGCCGCGCCAACGTCCACGTGGCCGAGGAGACGCACGGCGCGGGCGTCTACGAGGCGATCGTCACGACGCTCGCGACGCGCGGCGGCTGACCCGCCGGGTGCGCGCTCGTGGGGCTACGACGCCGCGGGGTCCGCGCGACCGAGGGTGCCGCGCGTGCGCGTGCGGATCCGCGACCAGAAGTCCGGCGCCACGGGCCGCCAGCGCGCGGGCGGCGGCACGGTCGTGCGCACGAGCGCGACCCAGTCCTCGAGCGGCAGCTCGCCGGAGATGAGCTTCGCGAGGCCGTCGGTGACCGGCGCGTCGAGGCCGGCATGGTTCAGGGCGCGGGCCAGCAGCGGCACCGACTCCAGCGACTCGACCGTCTGCCCGATGCGCTCGGGGATCTCCGCTGCCGGGACGCCCGCCGCGAGCAGCTCGCCCGCGCGGCGGTTGCGCGACTGCGGGGCGAGCACGGTCGCGACGAGGTCGCCCGTCCCTGCGAGCCCGAGCAGCGACTCCGGCCGCGCTCCCTGCGCATCGGCATAGCGCCAGACCTCGGCGAAGATGTGGCCCGCGGCGGCCCCCGCGGCGTTCAGGCCCTGCGCCTCGGTTGCCCCCGCGGCGAGGCCGGCGGCGTTCTTCGCCGCGCCCGCGAGCTCGACGCCGATCGGGTCGTTGGACTGCTCGCAGACGACGCCGGCGCGGATGAACACGCCCGCCAGGGCGCGCGCGAGATCCTCGTTCGTGGAGGCGGCGACGAGCCCCGCGCCCTCGCTGACCATCTCGCGGGCGTGCGACGGCCCGCCGATGCACGCCACGCGACCCTCGCCGAAACGCTCGCGCAGGAGGATCGTCGGGGCGAGCCCGTGCGGCGGCGCCAGCCCCTTGGCCAGCGAGATCACCGCGCTGCGGCCGGGCAGCCCGGACTTGTTCAGGCCGGCGATCGTCCTCGCGATGGCGGTCGAGGGCACGCCGAGGAAGACGTAGTCCGCGCGCCCGAGCCCCGCCTCGACGCTCTCGATCCGCAGGTCCTTCGGCAGCTCGACGCCCGGCAGGTAGACGCGGTTCTGACGATCTTCGAGCAGCGTGCGCGACTGCTCGTTCGTGCGCGTCTGCAGTGTCGTGCGGAAGCCACCGCGGGCGAGCAGCACCGCGACCGCGGTGCCGAACGAGCCGGCGCCGACGACGATCGCACGCCGGGTCGGCAGCGACAGGCTGGGTCGGGAGCGGACGTCGGGCACTCGGGCGAGCGTACGGGACCGTCCGTGCGGATGGGATCATCGAACGCGTGGTCCCGCAACCGATCGGCACGCTGCGTCACGTCGAGCCGGCGCGCGACGCGGCGGCGTGTGCGGCGATCTACGCGCCCTACGTCGACGGCAGCGCGATCTCCTTCGAGGAGGTCGCGCCCGGCGCCGCGCAGTTGCAGGCGCGCATGGAGGCGGCCGTGCGGACGCACCCGTGGCTCGTGCTCGAGGCCGGCGGCGAGGCGATCGCGTTCGCCTACGCGTCAGCGCACCGCACGCGTGCCGCCTACCGCTGGGCCTGCGAGGTCGGCATCTACGTCGATCCCGCCGCCCAGCGCGCCGGCGCCGGTCGCCGCCTCTACGGCGCGCTGTTTGCGCTGCTGCGCCGCCAGGGGCTACGGGTCGTCTGCGCCGGCATCACGCTGCCCAACGACGCGAGCGTCGGCCTGCATCGCGCGATGGGCTTCGAGCAGTACGGCACGCAGCGCGCGATCGGCTGGAAGGCGGGCGCCTGGCGCGACGTGTCGTGGTGGCAGCTCGCGCTGGTCGCCGACGGCGCGGACGGGGGCGGTGCGGACGGGCCGCCCCCGGAGCCGCTGGGCCCGCAGCGCCTCCGCGACTGAACCTCAGCCGCCCGCCGCCCGCCGGTAGCGCGCGACCGCGAGCGGCGCGAAGATCACGAGGATCACGCCCGCCCACACGAAGGCGCCCCAGACGTCGTTGCCGGCCGGCGCACCGACCCACAGCGAGCGCATCGCGTTGACCATGATCGTGAACGGGTTGACGTTCGCGAACCACTTCAGCACGCCCGGCATCGAGTCGACCGGCACGAACGCCGACGAGATGAACGTCAGCGGGAAGACCGCGATGAAGCCGACCGAGTTCGCCGCCTCCGGCGATGTGACGAGCAGTCCGAGGAGCGCGAAGACCCACGAGAACGCGTAGCCGAACAGCAGCAGCAGCGCGAAGCCGCCGATGATCTCGATCGCGCTCGCGTGAAACGAGAAGCCGATGATGAGACCGGTTCCCAGCAGCACGCAGACCGACAGCGTGTTCGTGACGACGTCGGCGAGCGTGCGCCCGGCGAGCACGGCGGGGCGGGCCATCGGCAGCGAGCGGAAGCGGTCGATGAGTCCCTTCTTGAGGTCCTCGTTGAGCCCGAGCGCCGTGACGAAGCCGCCGAACGCGATGTTCTGCACGATGATGCCGGGCAGCAGGAAGTCCTTGTAGGCGTAGCCCGGCGTCTGGATCGCGCCGCCGAAGACGTACACGAACAGCAGCAGGAACATGACCGGCTGCACGGTGAACGCGAGCACGAGATCGGGCGCTCGGGTGAGCCGCACGAGGTTGCGCTCCGTGATGACGAGCGTGTCCGAGAACAGCTGCCTCATGACGTCTTCTCCTCGTCGTCGGTGCTCGCCTCGGCCACACGGCCGGTCAGCGACAGGAACACGTCGTCCAGCGTCGGGCGCCGCAGGGCGAGGTCGTCGACCCCGATGCCGGCGTCGTCCAGGCGCCGCACCGCCTCGACGATCGTCCCGCTGCGCTGGCGCACGTTCAGGTGCACGCCGTCCTCGTCCGCCGTGGGGGCGTCGTCGGACATCGACGCGAGCGCTCCGATCGCCGCGTCCGCCTGGTCGCGGTCGGTCAGCCGCACCTCGAGGCGCTCGCCTCCGACGCGGTCCTTGAGCTCGTCGGACGTGCCCTCCGCGATGACCCGGCCGTGGTCGATGACCGCGATGCGGTCGGCGAGACGGTCGGCCTCGTCGAGGTACTGCGTGGTGAGCAGCACGGTCGTGCCCTCGGCGACGAGCGTCTCGATCGTCTCCCACAGCGCGAGGCGGCTGCGCGGATCCAGGCCCGTCGTCGGCTCGTCGAGGAACAGCACGGGCGGCTTGGCGACGAGCGCCGCGGCGAGGTCCAGGCGCCGGCGCATGCCGCCGGAGTAGGTCTTCGCGGGACGGTCGGCGGCCTCGTCGAGGTCGAAGCTCGCCAGCAGCTCGCGGCCGCGCGCCTTGGCCGGCGCGCGCGGCGTGCCGTAGAGGCGGCCGACCATGACGAGGTTCTCCAGCCCGGTGAGGTTCTCGTCGATCGCGGCGTACTGGCC
>DASXCR010000127.1:0-1641 GCA_036491075.1 Solirubrobacteraceae bacterium | reverse complement strand
CAGCGTCTGCAGCGACGCGGCGACCCGGTTCGGCGACTCGAACGCGACGATCGTCTCGGGGGCGCGAAACAGCGCGGCGAACTCGCCCTTCTTGCGCGGCAGGTAGCCCACGAAGCGCCACGTGTCCGACGGCAGCGCGCTCGCGACCAGCGCGGCGAGCGCGGCGCTCGGGCCCGGCAGCACCTCGACCGCCAGCCCCGCCGCCACGCATGCCCGGACCAGCACGAACCCGGGGTCGCTGACGAGCGGCATCCCCGCGTCGGATACGAGCGCCACGACGTCGCCCGCGGCCATCCGCTCGACGAGCTGCGCCGAGCGCGCACCCTCGTTGTGCTCGTGGTAGCTGACGAGCTTCGCCGACACGCCGTAGCGCTCGAGCAGCACGCGCGTGCGGCGCGTGTCCTCGCAGGCGATCACGGTCGCGTCGCGCAGCGCGCTCAGCACGCGCAGCGTCACGTCCTCGAGGTTGCCGATCGGCGTCGGGCAGACGACGAGCCGGCCGCTCATGGCGCCGCTCCGGCGGCGAGTGCGCGGTCGACCGCGCGGACACGCGTCACGAGCCGGCCGCTCATGCCGCCGCTCCGATCCCGTCGAGCGCCAGCGCCGCGGCGCCGAGCATCCCCGACTCCGCCCCGAAGCGCGCCGGCACGATCTGGACGTGCTCCTTGCTCGGCGACAGCGCGCGCTGCGCGACGACCGCCCGTGCTGGCTCGAGCAGCAGCTCGCCCGCCGCGATCACGCCGCCGCCGACCACGACGACGTCGGGGTTGAGCATGTTCACCAGGTTCGCGATCCCGACGCCGAGCCACGATCCGATCAGCGTCAGCACCTCGATCGCGGCGCTGTCGCCGTCGTGGGCGAGCTCGGTGACGAGCGGGCCGCTGATCTCGCGTCCGTCCGTCAGCGCGTAGCCGAGCTCGGACGCCGGGCGCTCGCCGGCGATCCGGACCGCCTCGCGGACGAGCGCGGTGCCCGAGCACATCGCCTCCAGGCAGCCGTGGTTCGGGCAGTTGCCCTGGCAGCGCGGGCCGTCGGCCTGGACGACCATGTGCCCGAGCTCAGCCCCCGCGCCCTGGCTGCCGCGCTGCAACGCGCCGCCGACGACGAGGCCGCCGCCGATCCCGGTGCCGAGCGTCAGCAGCGCCGCGTCGCGCGCGCCCGCAGCCGCGCCGAAACGCCACTCGGCCAGCATCGCGCCGTTGGCGTCGTTGTCGACGAAGACCGGCAGGCCGAGGCGCTCGGCCATCAGGTCGCGGAAGGGCAGGTCGGTCAGCGGCAGGTTGACGGCCATGACGGCGATCCCCCGCTCGGCGTCCATCAGGCACGGGATCCCGATGCCGACCGCGTCGACCGTGCCCGACGCCGCCTCGATCGCATCGCGCATCTCGACGACCGCGTCGACGACGGTGTCCAGCACCCCGGCCTGGTCTGATCCGCGCGACGAACGGGTCGCGCGATGGTGCACGTTCAGTGCCGGATCGACCGCGCCGGCCAAGAGCTTCGTGCCACCGAGGTCGACCCCGATCACGCAGCCGGTCGACACGATCGCCACCATACAGGGCGCCATGGCGCCACCTACGGACCCCGAGGGCGCCGACGGCGAGCCCGAATATCGCGTCTATCGCTCGCGCAAGCCCCTGC
>DASXCR010000126.1:0-7741 GCA_036491075.1 Solirubrobacteraceae bacterium | reverse complement strand
CCGACACCGCGTTGTTGTTCGCGTCGCCGCCGTACGAGGCGATCCAGCGGTAGGTGCCGGTCTGCGTCGGGGTGAACGCCGCGGACGTCACGGCGCCCCCGGCCATCGGATAGGGCACGGTCGAGGTCGTGAGGACGGGGCCGGCGCATGTCGCGTCGTTGGGGCCGTAGAGGGTGAACGTCACCGTCGCGCCCTCGAGCGGCGCGTTGCGGGCGCTGACCGTCGCGCTATCGGTCAGCGTGCCGGCGCCGAGCGCCACGTTCGCCGACGCGGTCGTCGCGATCGCCGGCGTCACCCTGTTGACGAGCGTCGTCTCGCTCGCGTCGCCGCACGTGCCGGCGACGGTGTTGTCGTTCGCGTCGCCGCTGTAGGACGCGACCCAGCGATAGGTGCCGGCGGCCTGCGGGGCGAACGCCGACGAGGTCACGCTCCCGCCGCCCATCGGATAGGCGACGGTCGAGGTCGAGACCACCGGGCCCGCGCATGTCGCGTCGCCGGGGCCGTAGAGGTTGAACGTGATCGTCGCGCCGGAGCCGGGGTTCGAGCGGCCGGTGACCGTCGCGGCGTCCGTCAGCGTCCCGGACCCGAGGGTCGTCGGCGCCGACGCGGTCGTCGCGATCGCCGGCGTCACCTTGGCGACGAACGTCGCCTCGCTCGGCGCGTTGCACGGGCTCGTCGCTGCGGTGTTGTTCGCGTCCCCGCCGTAGGCGGCGATCCACCGGTACGTGCCCGCCTGCGTCGGGGTGAACGCGCCGGACGGCGTCGCGCCACCGCCGGTCGGATAGACGACGGTCGAGGTCGTGGCCACGGTCCCCGTGCAGGTCGTGTCGTTCGGGCCGTACAGCTTGAACGTGACCGTCGCGCCACCGAGCGGGCTGACGCGGCCGCTGACGGTCGCGCTGTCGGTCAGCGTCCCGGCGCCGAGCGTGGTCGAGGCCGACGCGGTCGAGGCGATCGTCGGGTTCGCCTTGGCGACGGTCGCGGACTCGCCGACGGCGTTGCACGGACTCACGGCGGCGGCGTTGTTCGCGTCGCCGCCGTAGGTCGCGACCCAGCGGTAGGTGCCCGCGGCGGTCGGGGAAAACGCGGACGACGTCACCGGTCCGCCCGCGGAGGTGTAGGGCGCCGTCGTCGTGAAGGCGACGGGCCCGGTGCAGGTCGCGTCGTTCGGGCCGTAGGCGTTGAACGTGACCGTCGCGGCCGCCGCCGGGCTGACGCGGCCGCTGACCGTCGCGCTGTCGGTCAGCGTCCCGGCGCCGAGCGTGATGTCCGCCGACGCCGTCGTGGCGATCGTCGGGTTCGCCTTGGCGACCACGGTCGACTCGCCGGCGTCGTCGCACGCGCCACTCGCCGTGTTGTTGTTCGCGTCGCCGCCGTAGGACGCGATCCAGCGGTAGGTGCCGGCCGCGGTCGGGGTGAACGCGGACGACGTCACCGGTCCACCGCCGGCGGGATACGGGATCATCGACGTGCTCACGGCGGGTCCGGTGCAGGTCGCGTCGTCGGGCCCGTAGACCGAGAACGTGACCGTCGTGATCGCGGGCGGGTCCACGCGCCCGGTCACGGTCGCGGCGTCGGTCAGGGTGCCGGAGCCGAGGGTCGTCGGCGCCGATGGCGTTGTGGCGATCGCGGGCGTCGCCTTGGCCACGACGGTCGTCTCGTTGGCGTCGTTGCACACACCGGACACCGCGTTGTTGTTCGCATCGCCGCCATAGGACGCCACCCAGCGATAGGTGCCCGCGGCGGTCGGCGTGAAGGCCGCCGAGGTCGCCGACCCCACGCCCACGGGATAGGGCACGGTCGACGTGAAGACGACCGGACCCGTACACGTCGCGTCGCTCGGGCCGAACAGACTGAACGTGACCGTCGCGCCCGCGACCGGGTTCGAGATGCCCGTCAGCGTCGCACTGTCCGTCAACGCCCCTGCACCGAGCGCGAGTCCCGCCGACGCCGTCGTCGCGATCGTGGGCGATGTCTTGGCCACGACGGTCGTCTCGTTGGCGTCGTTGCACGCGCCGCTCACCGAGTTGTTGTTCGCATCGCCGCTGTAGGACGCCACCCAGCGATACGTGCCGATGGCGGTCGGCGTGAACGCGGCCGTGGTGATCGGCCCGCCACCGACGGGATACGGCACCGTCGAGGTCGAGACGACCGCGCCCGTGCACGTCGCATCGTTCGGCCCGAAGAGGCTGAAGGTGACCGTGGCGCCAGCGGCCGGCGCACTGCGGCCGGTGACGGTCGCGCTGTCGGTCAGCGTGCCGCCGCCGAGCGTGATCGGCCCCGACGCGGTCGTGGCGATCGACGGCGTTGCCTTGCTCACGACGACCGACTCGCCGGCGTCGTTGCACGAGCCCGACGCGGCGTCGTTGTTCGCATCGCCGCTGTACGCGGCGACCCAGCGATACGTGCCGGCCTGCGTCGGGGTGAACGCCGGGGACGCGACGCTGCCCCCGGCGACGGGATAGGCGACCGGAGCCGACGTGAACGCGGGCGCGCCGGCACAGGTGGCGTCGTCGGGGCCGTAGAGCGTGAACGTCACGGTCGCGCCCGCGGCCGGCGCGACGCGCCCGGCGACGAGCGCGCCGTCGCTGAGCGTCCCCGCGCCGAGTCCGATCGGCGCCGACGCGGTGGTCGCGACCGTCGGCGTCGCCTTGCTCACGACGACCGACTCGCCGACGTCGCTGCACGAGCCCGACGCGGCGTCGTTGTTCGCATCGCCGTTGTACGTCGCGACCCAGCGATAGGTGCCGGCGGCGGTCGGCGTGAACGTGCCCGAGAAGACCGTGGCACCCGACGCCACGACCGCGGTGAACGCCGGGGGGCTCATGCAAGTCGCGTCGTTGGGCCCGTACAGGTCGAACGTCACGGTCGAGGCGCCCGCTCCGGCGATCCCTCCGATCGTCGCCGTGTCGCCGACGGACTGCCCGAGGCCGACGTTCGCCGGTGATGCGCTGGTCGTCAGCGTCGGGGTCGCCTTGTCGACCGTGGTCGCGTTCGCGCCGCTGCCCGAGGAGGAGCTCGCGTCAGAGGTGGTGCCCGTCGCACCGCCGATCGCCTCGGTCTGGAACCCGGGCTGGGGCCCGGCATCGATCGTCGGGACCTTCAGCACGGCGACGGTGAAGTCGACGACGCAGCGGGCGGCGGCCCCGCCCGTCGTCGCGTTGCCGAGGACGACCGTCGTCTGCGGGATCAGCTGGTACTTGTCCTGCACGGCATCGACGTTCGTGATCGTGAACGCCACGCCGGCGCACCCGGTCGCGGCCTCTCCCATCCCGGTGGAGCTCAGCTGGAAGACGCCCGGGTCGACGGACGCCGCCGGGCAGTCGATGGACGCGATCGTTCCGCAGCTCGGGACGATCGTGATCGCGCTCAGCGTCATCGCGAGCGTCGCCTGTGCGCCGTCCGAGCCGTTCTGGATCGTCAGCGTCCCCGGCACGCCGGTCTGACCGGCGGTCACGGGGCCGTTCGACACGGGGATGTCCGGCGTCGCGGACAGGGTGGTCGCGGCCTGCGCCGCGGTCGCGGCGCAGCTCAGCAGTGCAAGTGCGACCAACGCTCCGAGCCAAGCGCTGCGAGCCAAACGCCCGACGGACATCGTTGTCCTCCCCGACCCTCAACCCCGGCGCCGATCGCCGTAGGGCAGCGATCCTACCGACGGCACATCGGCGCGCGCAACTGGGGTCCAGGGCGGGCTCGCTCGAGCCTCGGCGTTCGTTGCAGCGCGGGCTCGCTCAGCCCTCGGCGTTCGGTCGAGCGCAGGCTCGCTCAGCACTCGGCGTTCGGTCGAGCGCAGGCTCGCTCAGCCCTCCGCGTTCGCCGGGCGCGTCCCGAGCTTCACGGTCAGCGTGTGCTGCGAGCCGCCGCGCTGCACGCCGATCCTCACCTCCTGGCCCGGCTTGGCCTTCGCCACGGCCGCCGAGACGTCGTCGGACGTCGCGACCGGCTGTCCGGCGATCGAGACGACGCGGTCGTTGCGCCGCAGCCCGGCCGCGTCGGCCGGTCCGCCCGGTACGACGGCGCCGATGATCGCCCCGGTGCCCGTCGTCGCGTCGCCGGTCTGCACGCCGAGGTACGCGCGCTTGATCTGCTGGCCGCTCTTGAGCTGGGAGATCTCCTGCTTGGCGGTGTCGATCGGGATCGCGAAGCCGACGCCGCTGTTGGAGTCCGTCGAGGTCGCGATCTGGGCGTTGATGCCGATGACGTGGCCGCTCGCGTCGAGCAGCGGGCCGCCGGAGTTGCCGGGGTTGATCGCGGCGTCGGTCTGGATGACGTTGTCGATCGGGAAGTTGTTCGGCGCGGTGATCGAGCGTCCGAGCGCCGACACGACGCCCGTCGTCAGCGTCCCCGACAGGCCGAACGGGCTGCCGATGGCGATCGCCGGCTGGCCGACCTTGAGGTCGTCGGACTGCCCCAGCGTCAGCGGGGTGAGCTTGTGCGCGGACGGATCGACCTTCAGCAGCGCGAGGTCGGACGACTGATCGGTCCCGACGACCTGCGCGGTGACGGGCGCACCGGTGCTGAAGCGCACCTGCACGCTGCGCCCGCCGTCGACGACGTGGTCGTTGGTGAGCACGTAGCCGTCCTTGTCGAGCACGATGCCCGACCCGGTCGCGCCGCCCTGGTCGGTCACGACCTCGACGGAGACGACGCCCGGGCTGACGCGCTGATACAGCGCGGAGACGTCGGTGACGTTGCGCGCGGCGGCGTCGGTGGAGGGCGTCGGGGCGGACGCCGTGGCGACCGTCGGCGTCGCGTCCGGCGACGCGGCGGCGGTCGTGGTGGTGTTCGTGGACGTGAACGCGCCGCCGATCGCCAGGCCCATGAGGGGCAGGGCGACGACGAGCGCGCCGAGCAGTCCGGCGATGAAATGGGAGCGGCGGGTTGCGGTAGCCATGGCGGCCACTCCACACACGCGCGCTGAAGCGCCCCTCTCTCGCGCGTAAGAAATCCGCGAGAGCACGGCCCTGGATGCGACGATGGCGCCGGTACGCTAGGGCCCATGGCCACCGAAGAGCGCTTGACCGTCGCCCCGATCGTCGGCCCGGACGATCCCCGGCGCTTCACCGACTCGGGCATCGAGGTCGAGCGGCTGTACGGCGCCGACGACCTGCCCGAGGAGCTCGAGCTCGGCGAGCCCGGCGACTTCCCCTACGTGCGCGGCGTCCACGAGGAGATGTACCGCTCGCGCAACTGGACGATGCGCCAGTACGCGGGCTACGCCTCGGCGAGGGAGACCAACGAGCGCTACAAGTACCTGCTGCGCAACGGCTCGACCGGCCTGTCGATGGCCTTCGACCTGCCCACGCAGCTCGGCCTGGACTCCGACGACCCGCGCTGCCTCGGCGAGGTCGGCCGCACCGGCGTCGCGATCGACACGATCGACGACATGCGGATGTGCTTCGACGGCATCCCGCTGAACGAGGTCTCGACGTCGATGACGATCAACGCGCCGGCGACGGTGCTGCTGTCGATGTACGCGCTCGTCGGAGAGGAGCAGGGCGTGCCGACGACGCAGCTGCGCGGCACGACGCAGAACGACATCCTCAAGGAGTACATCGCGCGCGGGAACTTCATCTATCCGCCCGAGGGCTCGATGCGGCTGACGACGGACCTGTTCGCCTACTGCAAGCAGCACGTCCCGCGCTGGAACACGATCTCGATCTCCGGATACCATTTCCGTGAGAAGGGCTGCTCCGCGGTGCAGGAGATCGCGTTCACCCTATGTGACGCGATCGCGTACGTCGAGGCGGCGCTGAGCGCGGGCCTGGAGGTCGACGAGTTCGCGCCGCGCCTGGCGTTCTTCTTCAACGGGCACAACAACGTGTTTCAGGAGGTCGCGAAGTTCCGTGCCGCGCGGCGGATGTGGGCGCACATCATGCGCGACCGCTTCGGCGCGAAGGACCCGCGGTCGCTGAAGCTGCGCTTTCACACGCAGACCGGCGGTGTGACGCTGACGGCACAGCAGCCGCAGAACAACGTCGTGCGGGTGGCGCTGCAGGGCTTCGCCGCGGTCTGCGGAGGGACGCAGTCGCTGCACACCAACGGCTACGACGAGGCGCTGGCGCTGCCGAGCGAGCGCGCCGCGAAGATCGCGCTGCGCACGCAGCAGGTGATCGCGCACGAGTCGGGCGCGACCGACACCGTGGATCCGTTCGCGGGCTCCTACTACGTCGAGGCGCTGACCAACGAGATCGAGTCGCGCGCCTACGAGCTGATCGCCAAGGTCGACGAGCTCGGCGGCTCGGTGAACGCGATCGAGTTCATCACCAACGAGATCGACGAGTCCGCGTGGGGTTACCAGGAGCGCTATCGCCTCAAGCAGGACATCGTCGTCGGGGTGAACAAGTACGAGGAGGACGCGATCGAGATCGAGGACATCCTGCGCGTCGATCCCGAGTCCGAGCGCGAGCAGCTCGCCCGCCTCGCCGCGTTCAAGGCCGACCGCGATCAGGAGCTGGTCCTGCGGCGCTTGGACGAGCTGCGCGACGCCTGCCGCGGGACCGACAACCTCGTCGAGCCCATCCGCACCGCCCTCAAGGACCGCTGCTCGATGGGCGAGGTCTGCGGCGCGATGCGCGACGTCTTCGGGCGCTACAAGCCGCGCGGCTGAGTCCGACGCGTCGTCGCGCGGCGCGTCGAGGTCCTCGACCGCCGAGGCGGCGAGTTCGACCGAGGGCACGCGCTACCGGTCGTCGAGCGCCACGGTCTCGCCCGCGCGCGCCTGCCGGAGGCCGAGCCGCGCTCGCTCGTGCGCGCCGGGGATGGCGTCGAGCAGCGCGACGGCGTTGCGCGGATCGGGATCTGCATCGTCGAGGGCCTGCGCGAGCAGCGACCGCGCGAGCGTCCCGGGCTGCATGTGCATCCGCTCCGCCAGACGCGACAGCTTCAGCGAGCGCGCGGCGTCGAGGGTGATGTTGACCCGCTCCACTCCTCGCAACCGACACGGTCCTGCACGACTCGTGTAGAGACGCATGCGTCCGCCCCGACCTACCGCGGTGGGGCGTCGGCGGGGTCCGAGGGCCGCCGTCAGCCGGCGTGGACCCGCTGCATCGCATCCGCGAGCTCGACGACCGTCGGCGCGGCGCGCTCGAAGACGTCGCCGTAGGTGAATGCGAGGTGCTCGGAGCGCCGGCGCCGCGCGACGTCCCTCTCGAACGCCGCCCGCGAGCCGTGGTAGCGAAAGCTGAGCAGCTCGACCGTGAGGCCAAGCTGCGGCCAGTGGCAGTCGACGCGATCGCCGTGGCGGTCGACGTTCGTGCGCGGTGCGGGCAGGCCGTTGTCGCGCAGCAGCGCGAGAAAGCCGTCCTCGAGCATGCTGAGCGTCACATCCGAGCCGAGCGCGCGGCGCAGCTTCGGGATCTGCTTCTTCGAAGGGTTGCGCGCGATGCACGCCTCGACGTCGCGCGGCGAGGTGCGGTGGCGGACCCACGCCTCGTGGCACAGCCGCGCGAGGTCGGCCTCGGCGAGCGCCGGGCGAGGTCGAGCGCGACGCGCGGGACGGTCGTGATCGGGATCCGATCGAGGACCGACGTGTCCGCACCCGGCAGCACGCGCACCCAGTGCACGACGATGCCCGGCCGGGCGCGCCCCGCGGTCGTCGGGACGGTGAGCTCCGGCGCGGGCGGGGCGCCCGCGAGGATGCCCAGCAGATGCCCCGCCGCGCGGTGGCTGAGCACGCCACCGGGTCCGCACGCGAGCACGGCCGCCATGTAGTCGCCATGCACCGAAGGCGCGAGGTGCC
>DASXCR010000125.1:0-14823 GCA_036491075.1 Solirubrobacteraceae bacterium | reverse complement strand
CCCGGCGCCTCGCCGACGAACATCAGGTCGGCGTCGGCGTTGCCGGCTCCGAACACGACCTGCGTGCGCGTGCTCGCCAGCTGCGGGCAGCGGGTGCAGCCGCGTGCCTGCAGGAAGACCGACGTGAGCTCATCGCGGCGCTCTGCGCTCGTGGACACGCGCGGATCGTAGAGGCGGACGGCGTCGGCTATCGTCTCGAGTGTACGCCGCTTCGCCGCGGCACCGCAACCACGAAACGCGACCGGTACCTCCCCGAGGACTGGACCGACATGAACCACGACTGGGACTCGAAGCCGACTGCCGGGCCGCGGCATGCGCGCGGCGACGGCGCGCCGCTCGCATCCGAGCGCAGCGTCACGCCGCGGGTCGCCATCGTCGGCGCCGGGCGGCTGGGGAACGCGCTCGCGCTCGCGCTCGCCGCCGCCGGCATCGACGTCGCGGGCCCGCTCGGCCGCGAGGACACGCCGCCGCGAGGCGTCGACGCGGTGCTGCTGTGCGTGCCCGACGACCAGATCGCGATCGCCGCGGCCAGCCTGTCGCCGCGGTCGCCGAGCGCGACAGCCGGCGCCGTGCCGCGAACGTCGTTGCGCCCCTCCCGCGCGGCCCCCCAACCGGCGGCGGCGGCATCCGGCGCGACGACCGCATCCCCGTCCCCGTCCGGGCGGCCCGGCCCGCTCGTCGGCCACTGCTCCGCCGCCACGACGCTCGCCGCGCTGCACCCGCACGAGGCGTTCTCGCTGCATCCGCTCATGACCGCGACCGACCGCGGCGCGACGTTCGCCGGCGCCACGGCCGCGATCGCCGGCAGCACGCCGCGGGCACTGGCGTTCGCCGGCGAGCTCGCCAGCGCCCTCGGCATGTACCCCGTCCGCGTCGCCGACGACGACCGCGCCGCATACCACGCCGCGGCCTCGATCGCCTCGAACTTCCTCGTCACCCTGCAGGGCGTCGCCGAGCGACTCGCCGCGACCGCAGGCATCGACCGCGAGCAGCTCGTCGCGCTCGTGCGCGCGAGCGTCGAGAACTGGGCGGCCGTCGGGGGGCCAGCCGCGCTGACCGGCCCGATCGCCCGCGGCGACGAGCACACCGTGCGGCTGCAGCGCGGGGCCGTCGCCGACCGCGCGCCCCAGGATCTCGAGCTCTTCGACGCGCTCGCCGCGGCGACGCGCAGGCTCGCGGCTGAGCGGATGGCGCCGGCATGAGGACCGCCCGCACGATCGCCGGCCTGCGCGCCGAGCTCGACGGACCGCGCCGCGCGGGCCGGCGGATCGGCCTCGTGCCGACGATGGGCGCGCTGCACGAGGGCCATCTCTCGCTGATCCGCCGGGCGCGCGCGACGTGCGAGCTCGTCGTCGTGTCGCTGTTCGTCAACCCGGCCCAGTTCGACGAGGCCGCCGACCTCGACGCCTATCCGCGCGACGAGGCCCGCGACGCGGCGCTCGCCCGCGCGGCCGGCGCCGACGTCCTGTTCGCGCCGCCCGCCGCCGAGATCTACCCGCCCGGCTTCGCGACGACGATCCGCGTCGGCGCCGTCGCCGAACCGCTCGAGGGCGAGGTGCGGGGCGCCGAGCACTTCGCGGGGGTCGCGACCGTCGTCGCCAAGCTGCTCAACATCGCCCAGCCGGACGTCGCCTTCTTCGGCCAGAAGGACGCCCAGCAGGTCGCCGTGATCCGGCGGCTCGTGCGCGACCTCGACATGCCCGTCCGCATCGAGGTCGGCGCGACGGTCCGCGAGCCCGACGGCCTCGCGCTCTCCAGCCGCAACGTGCGCCTGCGAAACGGCGAGCGCGCACTGGCGCTCGCACTGCCGCGCGCGCTCGACGCGGCCCGCGGCGCCGTGGCACGGGGCGAGCGCGACGCCGCCCGGATCGCCGCCGCGGCCCGCGCGGCGATGACCGACCGCGGCGTCGAGCCCGAGTACCTCGAGCTCGTCGCGCCCGACAGCTTCGCCACCGTCCAGCGGGTCGGCGGCGAGCAGGTGCTCGTCGCGGTCGCCGCCCGCGTGGGCGACGTGCGCCTGATCGACAACGAGCTGCTGACGGTGCGCGAGCCCGCGCCCGCCGACAGCGATACCGACACCTCTACCGGGAGTCCCTGAGATGCAGCGAACGATGCTCAAGTCCAAGATCCACCGGGCGACGGTGACCGGCAGCGACCTGCACTACGTCGGCTCGATCACGATCGACCCCGACCTGCTCGAGGCGGCGGACATCCTCGAGCACGAGCAGGTGCACGTCGTCGACGTCGACAACGGCGCCCGCTTCGAGACGTACACGATCGCCGGCGAGCGCGGCTCGGGCACGATCCAGGTCAACGGCGCCGCCGCCCGCCTCGTGCACCGCGGCGACACGATCATCGTCATCTCCTACGCCCAGTACGACCGCGACGAGATCAAGCGCTACGAGCCGCGCGTCGTGCACGTGCGGGCCGGCTCGAACGAGATCCTCGACATCGACAACCAGGTCGCCACCCTCCTGACCGCCGTGGAGCCGCTCTGATGTCCAGCCACCCCAGCCAGATATCCGCCGCCGCGACGAGCGACCGCCTGCCCGTCACGCTGCCGCGCCTGCGCGAGATGAAGCGCCTCGGCGAGCCGATCGTGATGGTCACGGCCTACGACTTCCCGAGCGCGCGCGCCGCCCAGGCCGCCGGCGTCGACATGGTGCTCGTCGGCGACTCCGGCGCGATGACCGTGCTCGGCTATCCGTCGACGGTCGCCGTCGAGACCGACGAGCTGCTCGTGCTCGCGAAGGCCGTTCGGCGCGGGCTGCGGACGCCGTTTCTCGTCGGCGACCTGCCGTTCGGCTCCTACGAGGTGTCCGACGAGCAGGCCGTGCGGACGGCCGTGCGGTTCGTCAAGGAGGCCGGCTGCGACGCCGTCAAGCTCGAGGGCGGCGGTCCGACGCCGACCGCGCGGGCGCGCGCGATCGTGCATGCGGGGATCCCGGTCGTCGGCCACATCGGCCTCACGCCGCAGACCGCCACGGCGCTCGGGGGCTATCGCGCCCAGGGTCGCAGCGCGGTCGCGGCCGCGCGCGTCGCCGCGGACGCGCTCGCGCTGCAGGAGGCGGGCTGCTTCGCAATCGTCTTCGAGGCGATCCCGTCGCAGGTCGCCGAGGCGATCATGGAGCGCATGGCGATCCCGGTCATCGGGATCGGCGCCGGGCCCGCCACCGACGGCCAGGTCCTCGTCTTCCACGACCTGCTCGGCATCCGCGAAGGGCTGGGCGCGCGCTTCGTCAAGCGCTACGCGAACATCCAGGACGAGATGGCCGCGGGCGTCGCCGCGTACGCCGCCGACGTGCGCAGCGGACGCTACCCCGAGCCGCAGCACGGCTACGCGATCGATGCCGAGGAGCTACAGGCCTTCCGCCAGCACCTGGCATAGAGTGCGGGGGCAGTGGCCCGGCTCTCGCAGATCTTCGCGCCGAAGGATCGTGCGTTCTTCGACCTCTTCGAGGCGGCCGCCGCGAACGTGTACCGGGCGGCGGACCTGCTCGACCAGATGCTGCGCTCCTATCCCGAGCAGGCCGATCTCGCCCGCGCGATCCTGCTCTGCGAGCAGGAGGGCGACCGGATCACCTACGACATCATCCAGCGCCTGAACTCGACGTTCGTCACGCCGATCGACCGCGAGGACATCCTCGCGCTCGCGTCCGGCCTCGACGACATCGTCGACTTCACCGAGGAGGTCGCCGACTACCTCGGCCTGTACAAGATCGAGGCGCCGATGGAGCAGGCGCAGCGCCTCGCGCACATCCTCATGGAGTCCTGCCGCCAGATCACCGAGGCGGTGCCGCGGCTGCGCGGCTTCGGCGACGTCTCGCACTTCACCGGCGAGATCCATCGCCTGGAGACCGAGGGCGACCGCGTGACGCGCGGTGCCGTCGCGTCGCTGTTCGACACCGGCATCGACCCGATGGTCGTCATCCGCTGGAAGGACATCTTCGAGCGTCTCGAGGACGCGATCGACGCGACCGAGCTGATCGCGAACGTGCTCGCGAACATCATCGTCAAGAACTCCTAGCCCCCCCGCCGGCGGTCGCGTGGACTCAGACATCATCCTGGTCATCGTCGTGGTCACGGCGCTGGCCTTCGACTTCACGAACGGCTTCCACGACACCGCCAACGCGGTCGCCACCTCGATCTCGACGCGCGCGCTCGCCCCCCGTACGGCGGTCGCGCTCGCCTCGATCCTGAACTTCGCCGGCGCGTTCATCTCGCTGAAGGTGGCCGCGACGATCGCGAGCGGCATCGTCGACGCGCACGTGGTCACGACGACCGTGATCTTCGCCGGCCTGATCGGCGCCATCTTCTGGAACCTGGTGACGTGGTACGTCGGGCTGCCGTCGAGCTCGTCGCACGCGCTCATCGGCGGCGTCGTCGGCGCGGCGTTCGCGTCCGCCGGCGCGAGCGCGGTCAAGGGCACGGCGCTGCTCGAGAAGGTCATCGTGCCGGCGCTCGTCGCCCCGATCGTCGCGTTCGTGGCGGCGGGCTTCTCGATCCTGATCGCCTACCGGATGGTCGGCCGGCTGCGGCCGGGGCCGGTCAATCGGGGCTATCGCCTCGGACAGATCGGAAGCCTCAGCCTGCTGTCGCTGTCGCACGGGACCAACGACGCGCAGAAGACGATGGGCATCATCACGCTCGCGCTGATCGCCCACGGCAACCTCACGGGCGCGCACCCAGACCCGCCGACGTGGGTCATCGTGAGCGCCGCGAGCGCGATCGCGCTCGGGACCTACTCCGGGGGCTGGCGGATCATCCGCACGATGGGCAACCGGATCATCAAGATGGACCCGGCGCAGGGCTTCTCCGCGCAGACCGGCGGCGCGGCCGTGATCCTGACCGCGGCGCACCTCGGCTTCCCGCTGTCGACGACGCACTCGATCACCGGCGCGGTGCTCGGCGCGGGCGCGGCGAAGCGGGTGTCGGCGGTGCGCTGGGGCCTCGCGGGCAACATCTTCCTCGCCTGGATCCTGACGCTGCCATGCGCGGCGATCGTCGGCGGCCTGACGTTCGGCGTGACGCGGATCTTCGGAACCGGGGCGCTCGGACCGCTGCTGGTGTCGATCTCGCTGCTGGCGCTGATGGCCGCGGTGTTCGGCAAGCGGCTGCAGCGCGGGCCGGCGCTCAACGCGGCGGTCGACTCGTGATCGCGGCGATCGACACCGCGGCGCTGCTGCAGCTGCTGTGGGCTGCGCCGCTGGCGGTCCTGACGGTGACGGTCGCGTGGGGGCTCGTGATCCGCGGGACCACCGGAGCCCTCGAGGCGCGCCGCGACGGACGCACGCTGCCTGCCGGGTTGCACGCGCTCGTCGCGCTCGCGGGCTTCGCGCTGTTCGGTGCGGCGCTCGTCGTCGGGCTGCTGATCATGATCGCCAAGAACTGAGCCGAGTCTGGTGCGCGGCGCGGCACGGCCGGAGCGGCACGGCGGGAGCGGCACGGCCGGAGCGGGAGCGATCGGGCTCGGCTGAGGCCGGCGCGGCGTGGCTGGCAAGCCACGGTCTTGCGTGCAGCGGCCCGTGCAGGTACACGTAACCGTGCGCGTCGACGTGCAGGAGCGAGCGGCACGAGGCATGTTGGTGCGTACCCATGCGCATCCCCCAGCCCAGCCTGAATCGGCCGCGGATCGTCGGATTCAGGCTCAGCCTGCTCGTGGCAGCCCTCGCCCTGCTCGCGCCGTGCGCAGCGAGCGCCGATGTCGCGCACACCGTCGGACCGGGCGAGACGCTGTGGTGGATCGCCGCGCAGAACAACCTGACGACCCGCACCGTCGCCGTGTACAACGGTCTCGCGCCGGACGCCAAGGTCGTGCTCGGCAGCACGTTGCGGATCCCGACCGTGGCGCAGGGCGCGGCCGCGCTGGCCCGGGCCGGCGCCGGCCCGGCTCCCTCCGCGGCCCCGGCCCAGACGGCAGCGCTCGGATCCGGCACCGCCGCCACGGGCTCCGCGACCGGGCCCGCTACCGAGTCGTCTGGCTCGGGGACCGCGACCCCCGCGTCCGCCGGCTCCGTTCGCGCGCCGGTCGCGTCGCAGGCGGTGCTGACGCCGGCGGCCGCGGACGGCGCACCGCGCCCCCTGGGGGCGTACGTCGTACGCCCCGGCGACACGCTCGGCGCGCTCGCGGCGCAGACGGGCGTGAGCGTCGCGCAGATGGCCTATGTCAACGGCCTGGACCCGGACGCGATCCTCCCGATCGGGACCGTCCTCAAGCTGCCCAACGGCGCGCCCGCACCGGCGCGGGCATCCGAGCCGGTGCCCGCCGTCCGGGTCGTCCCCGACGCCGCCCCGATCGCCACGCCGGGCCTCGTCAGCGCTGCCCGGGTGAAGCAGCTCGCGACCGAGGAGGGCGCTCCCGCCGCGCTCGCCGCGGCGATCGCGTGGCAGGAGAGCGGCTTCGACAACGGGCTCGTGTCGACGGCGAACGCGCGCGGCGTGATGCAGGTCCTCCCGGGGACCTGGGACTGGGTGCAGGCCAACCTCGCGGCCGCACCGCTGAACCCGACCTCGGCCGAGGACAACGTCCGCGCCGGATCGCTGTACATCGCGCGCCTGCTGCGCGAGACCCACGGCGACGTCCGGCTGGCCACCGCCGCCTACTACCAGGGGCTGTCGTCGGTGCTGAGTCGTGGCATGTTCGACGACACGCAGCGCTACGTCGCGAGCGTCATGGCGCTGATGGCGCGCTTCGGCGGCTGACGCAGCTCGGCTCAGGCGGGCTCGGTGGCGCGATCGTCGTCGTACGCGACCGCCCGCAGGACCTTCGCGGGCGCGCCGGCGGCGATCGAGAAGGGCGGGATGTCCTGCGTGACGACGCTGTTTGCGCCGATCACGCAGCGCGCGCCGATCGTCACGCCGCTCGTGACGACGACGTTCGCGCCGAGCCAGACGTCGTCGCCGATGCGCGTGGGCCCCTTCGAGGTGAAGCCCTGCCAGGTGACCGGCTCGTCGGGGTCGTCGAAGCGATGGTTGGCGTCGGTGACGAAGCAGCCGTTGGCGAGCATGCAGTGCGCGCCGATCTCGACGAGCTCGACCGCGGCGACCATGACGCCGAGGTTGAGGAACGTCCCCTCCCCGATCCGCACACGACCGGGTGCCGGCGCCGTGATCCAGACTCCGGGCTCGAACATCGTCCCACCGCCGACCTCCAGGCGACCCTCGTCGAGCATCTCGAGAACGTCGCCGTGCAGCGGCCAGCGTGCGAACGCCTCGCGGCGCATGAGGTGCCAGTGGATGCGAGCACGCCGCCACGGCAGCACGTTGCGCTGATACCAGCGCCACTTCTGGGCCCACAGCTTCGCCTGGCGCGTGAGCTCGTCCATCGAGGGCGCAGGCTATGGCACGGTGGCGAGGTCTCCTGTCGTGGCGCGAAGAGCCTCGCCGCGCCGAGCGCGGGCACCTACACCGCGGCGGCGACCTTCTTCGCCCGGCCCCGCCGTGCCTTCGGCGCCGCACCGGCGACGCCGACCTCGGCCAGGTACGCGCCGGTGTGCGACCCGGGCGTGCCGGCCACCTCCTCGGGCGTACCGGCGGCGATGACCTCGCCCCCGGCCTCTCCCCCCTCCGGGCCCATGTCGATCAGCCGATCGGCGGTCTTGATGACGTCGAGGTTGTGCTCGATCACCACGACGCTGTTGCCCTGCTCGACGAGCCGGTGCAGGACCTCGAGCAACCGCTGGACGTCGGCGAAGTGCAGGCCGGTCGTCGGCTCGTCGAGGATGTACAGCGTGCGCCCGGTCGCGACCTTCGACAGCTCGGTCGCGAGCTTCACGCGCTGCGCCTCGCCGCCCGACAGCGTCGTCGCCGGCTGGCCGAGCCGGATGTAGCCGAGCCCGACGGCGTGCAGCGTCTCCAGCCGCCGGCGGATCTTCGGGATGTGCTCGAAGAACACAACCGCCTCCTCGACGGGCATGTCGAGCACGTCGGCGATCGTCTTGCCCTTGAAGCGCACGTCGAGCGTCTCGCGGTTGTAGCGCTTGCCGTGACACTGCTCGCACGGCACGTAGACGTCGGGCAGGAAGTGCATCTCGATCTTGATCTGGCCGTCGCCGCGACAGACCTCGCAGCGCCCGCCCTTGACGTTGAACGAGAAGCGCCCGGCCTTGTAGCCGCGCGTGCGCGCCTCCTGCGTCTTGGAGAAGAGGTCGCGGATGACGTCGAACAGGCCCGTGTAGGTCGCGGGGTTCGAGCGCGGCGTGCGACCGATCGGCGACTGGTCGACCTGGATGATCTTGTCGAGCTGGTCGAGGCCGAGGATCGCCGTGTGCTTGCCCGGGCGCGTGCGCGCGCGATGCAGGCGGTTGGCCACGGCCTTGAACAGCACCTCGTTGACGAGCGTCGACTTGCCCGAGCCGCTCACGCCCGTCACGCACGTCAGCGTCCCGAGCGCGACGCGCACGTCGACGCCCTTCAGGTTGTGCTGCGCGGCGCCCCGGATGTCGACGTAGCCCGACGGCTTGCGCCGCTTGGCCGGGATCTCGATGACCCGCGTACGCGCGAGGAACTGGCCCGTCAGCGACCGCGCCACGCGCTCGATCTGCGCCGCCGTGCCCTCCGCGACGACCTCGCCGCCGTGCTCGCCCGCCCCCGGACCCATGTCGATGACGTGGTCGGCCGCGCGCATCGTCTGCTCGTCGTGCTCGACGACGATCACGGTGTTGCCGAGGTCGCGCAGGCGCTCGAGCGTCGCGATCAGCTTCGAGTTGTCGCGCTGGTGCAGGCCGATCGACGGCTCGTCGAGGATGTACAGCACGCCGACCAGCGACGACCCGATCTGCGTCGCGAGGCGGATCCGCTGCGCCTCGCCGCCCGACAGCGTCGCCGCGGCGCGGTCCATCGACAGGTAGCCGATGCCGACGTTCTCCAGGAAGCGCAGCCGCTCCTCGATCTCGCGCAGGATCAGCCGCGCGATGTGGCGCTCGGTCTCCGTCAGCTGCACCTCGTCGAGCCAGGCCATCGCCGCGCGCACCGACAGCCCGGCGAACTCGTGGATACCGAGGCCGCCGATCAGGACCGCCCGCGACTCCGGCCGCAGCCGCGCGCCCTGGCAAGCCGGGCACGGCCGCACGCTCATGTACTCCTCGATCTTCTCGCGCGAGAACTCGCTGTCGGTCTCCTTGTAGCGGCGCTCGAGGTTGGGGATGATCCCCTCGAAGCGCGTCGCGTACGAGCGCTGGCGCCCGTAGCGGTTGCGGTAGGTGACCTGCACCGGCTCGCCGTTGGTGCCGAAGAGGAAGAGGTCGCGGTGCTTGTCGGAGAGCTCGCGCCACGGCGCCTCGACGTCGACGCGGTAGCGCTCGGCGATTGCCTCCGTGATCTGCTCGTAGTAGTTCGACGAGCTCGTCGCCCACGGTGCGAGCGCGCCCTCGGCGATCGACAGCGCCGGGTCCGGCACGATCAGCTCCGGATCGATCTCGCGCTGCGAGCCGAGGCCGGTGCAGCGATCGCAGGCGCCGTGGGGCGAGTTGAACGAGAAGATCCGCGGCTCGAGCTCGGGCATCGACGTGCCGCACTTCAGGCACGCGAAGCGCTCGGAGAACTGCTGGACCTCGCCGGGGCGGCCGTCGCGCGGGAGCAGCTCGATCTCGACGATCCCCTCGGCCAGCGCGACCGCCGTCTCGACCGAGTCGACGAGCCGCTTGCGCACGTCGTGGCGCAGGACGAGCCGGTCGACGACGACCGACACGTCGTGCTTGAACTTCTTGTCGAGCTCGATCGGGTCCTCGAGCATCCGCAGCTCGCCGTCGATCTTCACGCGCGCGTAGCCGTCCGTGCGCAGCTCCTCGAAGACCTTGCCGAACTCGCCCTTGCGCCCCCGCACGATCGGCGCCATGACCATGAAGCGCGTGCCCTCCGCGAGCTCCATCACCTGATCGACGATCTGCTCGACCGACTGGCCCTCGATCGGCGCGCCGCAGACGTGGCAGTGCGGCCGCCCGACGCGCGCCCACAGCAGGCGCAGGTAGTCGTAGATCTCGGTGACCGTCCCGACCGTCGAGCGCGGGTTGCGCGACGTCGTCTTCTGGTCGATCGAGATCGCCGGCGAGAGGCCCTCGATCGAGTCGACGTCGGGCTTGTCCATCTGGCCCAGGAACTGCCGCGCGTAGGCGCTCAGCGACTCCACGTAGCGCCGCTGGCCCTCGGCGTAGATCGTGTCGAACGCCAGCGAAGACTTGCCCGAGCCCGACAGCCCGGTGATGACCGTCAGCGCGTCGCGCGGCAGCGAGACCGTGACGTCCTTGAGGTTGTGCTCCCGTGCGCCGGAGACGACGAGGCGATCGTGCTTGGCCACCACGTCATTGTAGAAGGGCGAACAGACGTTCTATCGTGCCCGTTCCCGCACGTTGCGAGAAACGCTTCGAGCCCTCAGCGCAGCAGTGCGCCGACGAGCTCGCGTGCCCACGCCGGAGTCGGTGGGCGCTGCGTGAAGATCGCGCGGTAGTACAGCGGGCCGAGCAGGAGGTCGGCCGCGCGCTCGACCTCCGGGGCCTCCCCCCCGCGCGAGCGCTCGCGCTCGACGATCGCCGCGAGCTGGGCATGACGGTCCGCGACGCAGGCGCTGGCGCCCTCCGTGCCGGCCGTGCCGACCGTGGCGCGCATGAGCGCGAGCACGTCGGGGTCGGTGAGGTCGGTGGCGACGTCCGTGACCCAGTGCTCGAGGTCGCCGCGCAGCGTGCCGGTGTCGGGCACCACGATGTCGCCGCTGAAGCGGCTGACCGCGACGGCGCCGAGCAGCTCGGCGAGTGAGCCCCAGCGGCGGTAGACCGTCGTCGGATGCACGCCCGCGCGGGCCGCGATGGCAGGGATCGTCAACGCCTCGGACAGGCCGTCCGCGAGCAGCTCCTCGACCGCGTGGTGCACCGCGGCGCGCACGCGCGCGGAGCGGCCGCCGGGGCGTGTGTGGATCGTCGGGGTCGTTGACATGTGCCTCATTATCGCATCGATCGTTGCGTCTGCTAGGTTGAGGCTAACGCACCGATCGTTGCATCAAGGAGCGACATGTCGAACGCCACCGCGCCCAGCGCCGCACCCACCGCCACGCGCAGCCCGCGCGGGCGCCTGTCGCACCCGATCGCGTTCGGGGCGATCGCGTCGATCCTCGTGTGGTTCGCGGCCGCGTCGAGCGCGCCGTCGCCGCTCTACGTCGTCTACCAGCAGGAGTGGAGCTTCTCGCCGACGACGCTGACCGTCGTGTTCGCCGTCTACGTCGTCGGGCTGCTCGGCTCGCTGCTCGTCCTCGGCGCCCTGTCCGATCACGTCGGCCGGCGGCCGGTCCTGCTCGCCGCGATCGGCCTGGAGTCGATCGCGCTCGTCATCTTCATCGCCGCCGGCGACGTGACCGTGCTGGCGATCGCGCGCGTCGCCCAGGGCATCGCCACCGGGGCCGCGTTCACGACCCTCGGCGCCGCGCTCGTCGACCTCAATCCCGCCCACGCGCCCACGCGCGCCGGCCTGATCAACGGCGTCGCGCCGCTCGGCGGCCTCGCGTTCGGCGCACTGGGCTGCGGCGCGCTCGTGCAGTTCGGGCCCGCCCCGACGCACCTCGTCTACGCCGTGCTGCTCACGGGGATGGTCGTCGCGGCGGCGGTCGTCAGCCGCATGCCCGAGACCTCCGCCCGCCGCGCCGGAGCGCGCGCCTCGCTGCGACCGCGCGTCGGCGTACCGCCGCGGCTGCGCACCGACTTCTTCGCGATCGTCCCGATCCTCGTGGCGAGCTGGGCGCTCGGCGGGCTGTACCTGTCGCTCGGCCCGTCGGTCGCGGCAAGCCTGTTCGGCCTCGACAGCCACCTGATCGGCGGCCTCGTCGTGACGCTGCTGTGCGGCACGGGAGCGGCGACCGCCTTCTTCCTGCGGGCGTGGCCGATCGAGCGCGTGATCGTGACCGCCGCCGGGCTGCTCGCCGGCGGGATGGTCGTGACGCTGATCGGGGTCGAGGCGGACAGCGCGGTGCTCGCCGCCGCGGGGACGGTCGTGGCCGGGATCGGCTTCGGCGCCTCGGCGCTGGGCTGCTTCGGCACGCTCGCGCGCCTCGCGGCTCCGGACGAGCGCGGCGAGCTGTTCGCGGTCGCGCTCGTCATCGCCTATGTGGCCTTCAGCCTGCCGGCCGTGCTCGCCGGCTTCGCGAGCACCTCGTTCGGCCTGCGACCGACGACGGTCGTCTACGGCCTCGCCGTCATCGCGCTCGGCGTCGCGGCGCTCGGCGCGCAGCGCGTGCTCGCCGCGCGGCGGCGCGCCGTGCCCGCCTGATCATGGCCCGGCTCAGCCGTCGACGGTCGCGTAGACCTCGTCGAGCAGGCCGGCGCGATCGTCGAGGTCGAAGTTCTCGGCGAGGTACGTGTCGGTCTCCTCGCGCGTCTGGCCGTTGAGCGCCATGTTCAGCGCGATCAGGCGCGCGCCCTCGACGTCGTCCGGCCCGGCGGCGGCGCCGGCGGCGGCGGGCTCCGGCTCGGGCGCGTCGGCCTCGGCGACGGTGTCGATCTCGTCGAGCACGATCTCGGGCTCGTAGGCGAGCGGAGCGTCGCTCGGGCCGCTCGCCGCGGCATAGAGCTCGCCCATGTTCCCCGACAGCAGCGACAGATCGGCGCTGAGCCGGTTGGCGCCGGTGCGCAGCGAGTCGACGAGCGCGCCGAGCTCGCTCTCCATCGCGTCGACGCGCTGGAGCATGAGCGTCGTCGCGTCGCGGACCTTGCCGACGTGCTCCTGCGATCGCGCGATCGCCGCGTCGCGGGTGCGTTCGGCATCGCCCGCGGCGTCCTCGTGCACCTGGGCAGCGTTCGCGCGCGCCTCGGCCTCGATCGCGGCGGCGCCGGTCTCCGCGGCCTGGACGATCGCCTGGACCTGCTCGCTGGCGATCGTCGCCAGCGACACGGCCGGCGACGCGGCGGGGGCCGGAGCGGCCGCCGTCGGTTCCTGCGCGCCCGGCGCGGGCGCGCGGGCCGGCCGAGGGGCGCGTTGCAGCGCCTCGACCTCGCGCGCGACCTTGGCCAGGTGCGCGTCGACGCTCGCCGGCTCGTAGCCGCGGCGGCCGATGGGGAAGTCTTTTTTCTCGATGGACTGTCGGTCGAGGGCCAACGCGACCTCCGTGGGTTCTGCGCTTCGCGGGCTGGGCCGCCAGCCTACCGCGGGCAGCGGTCCCTTGAGCGACGGCTCGGGCTTCGTCAGCGCGGGAGGCGCACGCCGGAGCCCTCGCGCTCGACGAGCCCGTCGCGCTCGAGGGCGGCGACGACCCGCTCGAGGCGCCCTGGCGCGATCGCGCTCGGCAGCTCCTCGCCCGCCGCGAGCGCGGCGACGACGCGACCGCGAGCCCAGCGATCGGAGTCCTCGAACCGCTGCGCTGCGGCGCGGGGGGCGGGCGGCGCCGTCACGACCCGGCCGCGCGACGGGCACCACGGCGCGGCCGGACACGCGTCGCAGCGCGGCGAGCGGGCCGTGCAGAGCCTCGCCCCGAGCTGCATCGCGGCCTGGTTGAAGTCCGCGTGTCGGTCGTGGGGCAGGAGGTCGTGCGGATCGCGCCGCAGGCGCGCGGCGACGCGGCGGACGTTCGTGTCGACGGTCGCAACGCGCTCGGCGAACGCGAACGAGGCGACCGCGGCGGCCGTGTACGGCCCGACTCCCGGCAGGTCTCGCAGGCCGGCCGCGTCGCGCGGCCAGCCGTCGCGCGCGACGATCGCGGCCGTCTCGCGCAGGCGCAGCGCGCGACGGTTGTAGCCGAGGCCGACCCACGCCCGCAGCACCTCGGCCGGCGACTCGGCGGCGAGCGCGGCGGCGGTCGGCCAGCGCGCCATCCAGCGCTCGTAGTAGACGAGGACGCGCGCGATCTGCGTCTGCTGCGCCATGACCTCGCAGACGAGGATCGGATAGGGGTCGCGTGCGCCGCGCCAGGGGTAGGCGTGGCCGTCGGCGTCGTACCAGCCGAGGATCGCGTGCTGCAGGGCGGTGAGGTCGGCCGGCGCCGCCGTGCCCTCAGCCGGCCCACCCGCGCCGTCGGGCGGCCCATCCGCGAGGTCGGCCGGCCCATCCGCGAGGTCGGCCGGCCCATCCGCGAGGTCCGCCGGCGGGCCGGCGCGGTCGGCGGGCCGACCCCCGAGGTCGGCCGGCCCACCCGCGAGGTTGGCCGGCCCATCCGCGAGCTCTGCCGGCGGACCGGCGCGGTCGCGGTCGAGCGTCAGGCGGGGGCCTCGTTGGACTGGGCCATCGCGAGCTCGCGGCGCAGGTCGCGGATCTCGTCGCGGACGCGTGCGGCGTACTCGAAGCGCAGCTCCTCCGCGGCGACGAGCATCTCCTCCTCGAGCTCGACGATCGCCTGCTCGAGCTCGGACAGCGACATCGCCTCCGTCGCGGCCCGCTTGCGCTTGCGCTTGCCCTTGCCGGGCAGCTTGGACTCCGACTGCAGGAACTCGGCGATGTCGGAGATGCCCTTGACGATCGTCGCGGCCGTGATGCCGTGCTCCTCGTTGTAGGCGAGCTGGATCGCGCGGCGGCGGTCGGTCTCGCCGAGCGCGGCGCGCATCGCGTCGGTCTCCTTGTCGGCGTACATGAGGACCTTGCCCTCGATGTTGCGCGCGGCGCGGCCGATCGTCTGGATCAGCGAGGTCTCCCCGCGCAGGAATCCCTCCTTGTCGGCGTCGAGGATCGCGACGAGCGACACCTCGGGCAGGTCGAGGCCCTCGCGCAGCAGGTTCACGCCGACGAGCACGTCGTACTCGCCGAGCCGAAGCTCG
Organism: Solirubrobacteraceae bacterium; assembly: GCA_036491075.1. Taxonomy (GTDB): domain Bacteria; phylum Actinomycetota; class Thermoleophilia; order Solirubrobacterales; family Solirubrobacteraceae; genus CADCVQ01. The sequence goes on along the minus strand of DASXCR010000125.1, from coordinate 100 downwards.
CGGATGATCTGGATCCGCTCCAGGGTGTCGATCTCGGAGTGCAGATACCGGACCCGGAACCCCATCTCGAGCAGATAGTCGGTGAGGTCCTCGGACATCT
>DASXCR010000124.1:0-8493 GCA_036491075.1 Solirubrobacteraceae bacterium | reverse complement strand
CTCGACGTCGTTGCCGATCCGCGTGCCGAACGCGGGCCAGATCGGTTGCAGGCCGCTCACCGACCAGTCCGCCGCGAGGCCGATCTTGCGGCCCGTCGGCTCGGTCTTCAGCAGGTAGTCGATCGCGGAGTCGGTGCCGAGATAGCGACCGACGTTGATCCGCTGCTCGATGTGGCGCGCGCCGACGAGCGTGACGAGCGCGACGAGCACCGCCGCCGCCACGAGCACCATCGCGTTGCGACGCATGCGCCACAACCCCCACGCCGCCGCCGCGACGATGCCCAGGCCGATAGCGGCGAGCACGACGCCGCGCGCGCCGTGGACCTCGTAGCCGCTGTAGGCGCCGGCCGCCGCGCCGGCCGCGAGCGCCACCTGCAGTGCCAGCGCCGGCAGGCGCGGCAGCCGCCCGATCGCCCACGCGACGACCGGGACGGCGAGCAGCAGGATCGGGATCGCATAGCGCGTGTTGACGCTTGCCAGCGACGGATCGCCGTGGTTGCCGAGCGCGGTGCCGGGCAGCGCCGCGTAGACGGGCACGAGCGCGATCGCCGCCACGGCGAGAACCGCGACGCGCCGGCGGTCGGGGTCGCGGCGCCCCGCGACGAACGCGGCGACGAGCCCGACGGCCCACACGATCCCGAGCACCCCGAGCCCGTCGAAGAGCTCGCCGGCGAGCTGGCGCATGACGGTTGCGTCGCCGAGGTAGTCGGTGATCGTCCAGCCGACCTGCTCGACGATGACATCGCGCGGCGCGGGGAACAGCGTCACGCCGAACGCGCCGATCTTCGCCGGGAAGAACGGGTTCGACGACTCGACGAGGTTGCGTGCTGCCCACGCGAGGTCGCCGACGGCCACGATCGTCCCGACGAGCACGGCGTCGCGAATCGCGACGCGCTTGACGACGTCGCGCTGCGCGAGCCGCGCCACGGCCCACACGGCGACGAGCACGCCGACGGAGCTGAGGCCGTACCACTTCGTCCCGAACGCGATCGCCAGCGCGGTTGCCGCGAGCACGAGATCCGAGCGCCGGTCGGTGCGCGCGTGGCGCAGCAGAAACAGCGCGCCGCAGGCGAAGGTCGCCCACAGCAGCGGGTCGGGCAGCGCGCGCGGGACCGCCGCGAGGCCGACGATCGGGACCGAGACGAGCGCCGCACCCGCGAGCACGCAGGCGGCGGCGGGCGCGCGCAGCTCGCGCGCCACGGCCGCCGTGGCGACCGCCGTGATCACGAGGAAGAAGCAGATCGGCAGGCGCACGGCGAAGTCGTTGTGCCACGGCAGGACGGTGCTGAGCATCACGACGTCGCCGTTGTTGGGGTAGTTGCCGTGGGCGAGCAGCGGCACGAACTGATCGATCTGCCACAGCGTGTGCGTCTGGATCCAGCGGCCGATGTCCGGCAGGTGGAAGGTGAGCGGGTCGACGCCGACGATCTCGTTGGATGCCCAGTGGCGCAGGTCCGAGACGGCGGCGACGAGCGCGACGGCCGACGCGCCGGCGGCCAGGGCCCATTCGAAGCGGCTGCTCGCGCGCGGCGCCGCGCGGCGATCCTCGGTCGCGCTCGCCTCGGTCGCGCGCGCCTCGGTCGCGCCCGGCTCGGCCGCGGCGGCGGGGCTTCGGACGCGGGTCGCGACGGCGACCGCGAGGACGCAGGCGGCCAGGACCGTGCCGCGGGTGAGGATCCCGAGCAGAAGCGGGACCTCGTGCACGCCGATCAGGACCCCGGTCCCGACGACGGTCGCCGCCAGGGTGCGTTCGAGGCGGTCGAGGTGCGCGAGCCGGCGCCGCACGACGAGCCCCGTCGCGGCGAGCACCGCGAGCAGTACGAGCCCGAACACCACCGTGCCGGTGAGGAAGTCGACGAGAGGCATGTCGCGCGCAGGCTAAGCGACGCTCGGGACGCCGTGCGCCCGATCCCGGGCCACGGCTCGCGGGCGTCAGGCCACCGCGACGGACGGTTGGGCCCATCTGCCCACGTCACGTCAGGTTTTCGGCCCAACCCTCCGGGGCATCCGGGCGGGCGCGGGCCGTATCGTGGCGCCACGTGCCCGCTCGCCCACAGCTCTCGGTCCTCGTCGTGACCTACGACCACGGCGACGAGATCGACGCCTGCCTCGACGGCGCGCTCGCGCAGGCCGGTCCGCAGCTCGACGTGGACATCGTCGTCGTCGACAACGCCTCCCACGACGACACCGTCGAGCGGGTGCGCGTGCGCGACCGCGTGCGGCTCGTGGAGCTCGGCTCCAACCGCGGCTTCGCGTCCGGCATGAACGTCGCTTTTGCGGCGTGCGAGGGCGAGCACGTGCTGATCCTCAACCCCGACTGCGTGATGGAGCCCGGCTGCGCCGCCGCGCTGCTCGAGCATCTGCGAAGCCGGCCGCAGGTCGCGCTCGCGGCCGCCCTGTTGCACGACCCGGACGGGACGCCGCAGCTGTTCGCCCGCCGCGACCTCGACCTGCGCGGCGCGCTGTGGGCGTTCACGACGCTCGGCCGGCGTCTCGACGCAGGCGTTCGCGGCGGGCGGGCGCGCGCCACGCGCCGCTACGAGGAGCTGTGGGCCGACGGCGCGCCACGCGATCCAGTCGCCGTGTTCTGCCCCGCCGCCGCGTGCGTCATGGCGGCGCGCACGGACCTCCTCCCAGCGCCCTTCGACGAGCGCTTCCCGCTGTTCTTCAACGACGGCGACCTCTGCGCGCGGCTGTCGCGCGCCGGCGGCCGGCGAGCCGAGGTCGTCCCGGCGGCGCGCGCGGCGCACGGCTACGGGACGAGCGTGGGGCGCGCGCAGCGGTCGGACCCGGCGCGGATGCGCGCCGAGTGGGTCGCGTCGCTGCGGTGCTACGCGGCGCGCTGGTGGGGGCGCCCGGCGCGCGCCGTCCTGCCGGCGCTGCTGCTCGCGGACGCGGCGGTCGCGGCCGCGCTGTGCGTCATGCACCGCGAGGACCCGCGCGAGGTCCGTGGCACGCTCGGCGGGCTCGGCCTGCCCGGCGGCCCGCCGCCGCTGCTGACGCCGGTGCGACGCTGGGGGAGGCGACCCGCTTGAGCGCGGTCGATCAGGGTGCCACCGTCGAGCCCGGCGATGGGGAGCCGGCGATCACGGTGCGCCCGACCGCCGGCTCGGGCCTGCGCATCAAGGCCGCTCGCGGCACGATCGTCAACGCGATCTTCCTGACGAGCGTCAACACGCTCGCGCTCGTGCGCGGGTTCCTCGTCGCGGCGTTCCTCACGACCGCCGAGTACGGCGTCTGGGGAACGGTGCTCGTGATCCTCGCGACGCTGCAGTTCCTGCGCCAGATCGGGATCGGCGACAAGTACATCCAGCAGGACGAGGCCGACCAGGCGCTCGCGTTTCGCAAGGCGATGACGTTCGAGCTCGGGCTCGCCGGGATCGGGCTCGTCGCGGGCCTCGCGCTCGTCCCGGCGCTGGCGGCGATCTTCGGGACGCCGAAGATCATCCTCCCGGCGCTCGCGTCGCTGCTCGTGATCCCCGCGTACGCCCTGCAGGCGCCGCTGTGGATCTTCTACCGCGAGATGGACTTCGTCCGCCAGCGCAAGCTGCAGGCGGTGGATCCGGTGCTCGGCTTCGTGATCGCGGTCGTGCTGCTGATCGCCGGCGGCGGCTACTGGGCGCTGATCGTCGGGATCGTGATCGGCGCGTGGGCCGGAGCGTGGGTGTCGCTGCGCGCATGCCCCTACGAGCTCGGCCTCGCGTTCGATCGCGAGACGCTGCGGGTGTATGCGTCGTTCAGCTGGCCGCTGGTGCTGGCCGGCGGCGCGGCGGTCGTCGTCGGACAGGGGCTGCTCGTCGTCGGGCAGGCGAAGCTCGGGCTCGCCGGCGTCGGGATCATCGCCCTCGCGTCGGTGATCTCGCAGTACTCCGATCGCGCCGACCAGGCGATCACGCAGACGATCTACCCGACGATCTGCGCCGTCAAGGACCGCGCCGACCTGCTCTTCGAGGCGTTCATCAAGTCCAACCGGCTGGCGCTGATGTGGGGTGCGCCGTTCGGCTTCGGGCTCGCGCTGTTCGCCCAGGACCTCGTGCAGTTCGCGATCGGCGAGCGCTGGCGGCCGGGCGTCGGGCTCATGCAGGCGATCGGCGTGGCGGTCGCGATCCACCAGGTCGGCTTCAACTGGGACGCGTTCTACCGGGCGCTGGGCCGGACCAAGCCGGTCGGCGTGGCGGCGGCGATCGCGATCGTGGCCTTCCTGGCGATCGGGCTGCCGCTGCTGGCGACCGACGGCCTGCGCGGGCTCGCGCTCGCGACGCTGCTCGTCGAGGCCGTGAACTTCGCCGTGCGGATGGCGTACCTGCGCCGGCTGTTCCCGGCCTTCCGGCTGATCTGGCACACCGCGCGCGCGCTGCTTCCGAGCGTGCCGGCGGCGGGGGTCGTGATCGCAATCCGGCTGACGCTCGGTGTCGAGTCCTCACTGCTCGCGGCGCTGGCGATGGTCGCGCTGTACGTGCTCGTGACGATGGCGGCGACGGCGCTGCTGGAGCGAAAGCTGCTCGGGGAGATCGTCGCGTACCTCAAGCGCCGGCCCGGGGTCGGCGCCGCGGTGGGCTGACTTGGCGCGGGCGCGAGTCGATGGCCGCGAGCTCGCGGCGATCTTCGCGGGCGGCTTCATCGGGGCGATCGCCCGGGTGGCGCTCGCCGACGCGTGGCCGGCACGCGCCGCGCACTGGCCGTGGGCGACGTTCGTCGCGAACATCGCCGGGGCGCTCGCGCTCGGCTGCTTCGCCGCGGCGCTGCACGACCGCACGCCGGTCCCGTCGTACCGGCTGCGCTTCCTCGGGACCGGGTTCTGCGGCGCGCTGACGACGTTCTCGACGATGCAGCTCGAGCTGCTGCGGATGCTCGACGCGGGCGATGACGCGCTGGCCGCGAGCTACGCGCTCGCCAGCATCGTGGCCGGCCTCGCCGTCGTCGCGCTCGGGACGGCCGTGGTGCGACGCGTCCGCGCGCGGGCGGTCACGGCGTGAGCGCGCTCGTCGTGGTCGGCGTCGGGATCGTCGGCGGGCTTGCCGCGGTTGCCCGCTTCCTGTTCGACGAGGCGATCGGCCGCCGAGCAGGACGCGCGTTCCCGTTCGGCATCCTCGCCGTCAACCTCAGCGGCGCGCTCGCGCTCGGCGTCGTCGCGGGGGTCGCGCTGCAGGGCGACGCCTACCGGCTCGTGGCCGGCGGCCTGATCGGCACGTACACGACGTTCAGCACCTGGGTCTTCGACAGCCACCGCCTCGGCGAGGAGGGCAGGCCCCGGCTCGGAGCGCTGAACATCGCAGTCAGCCTGTTGCTGGGGCTGGTCGCGGTCTGGCTCGGCCGCCGTGCCGGCGCGGCGTTCTGACGCGCCAAGCACGACGGCCGGGCGCCCCGACTTGCCAAACTGATCGGCCTTGCGAGACGACGGGTCTCAGTTCGAAGCCGGACAGCGCACGGGCGTCGAGCGCCTGATCACGCGTGACCTCGACGAGGACTCGGGCAAGGGCCGCCCGCTCTCCGACCGTGCCCGCCAGTCGGTGCGCTCCGTGGAGGCGTACCTCAAGGGCGGCGTGCGCCCGCGCTGGATGGAGCGTGTCGGCGACATCGACGGCGGCGTCGCACACGAGCGGCGCCTGCTCGCCGACGCCCGCGCCCGGCTGCTTCAGACCTGCGCGCGCGACGGCGGCTCGTTCGCCGAGCGCTGGCGCACGCTCGCGAGCGACTGGCCGTTTCCAACCGAGCTGATCGAGCTCATCGACCAGCACAACGAGTGGTATCCGATCGAGCGCGACCTGCCGTTCAACCCGCGCACGGGCGACTACGTGCGCGTCAACGGCCGCTCCTACCGGCGGCCGCAGCTCGGGCCGGAGTGGATCCTCGAGCAGTTCCCGGCCGCGCCGCCGCCCTCCTGAGCCGCGAGAGTCAGTCCCGCCCGGCGAGCGCCGCCGGCGGGCGCAGGAAGACGCCGAGCTCGTCGAGCCCCGGGACGCGAGCGTCCTGGATCTCACGCCGCTCGCGCAGCGCGCGCGGCAGACCGGCCAGCGCGGCCGCGCGCCCCGCCAGCTCGACCGCGATCAGGCGCCGCGGGCGGTTCGTGCGCAGCTCCGACAGCCAGCGCCGGCCGAGCCGCGGCACGCTCGCCTCCGGCAGGCAGCGCACGGCGCACCAGACGCTGTTGCGGGCGACGTAGAAGCGCGCACGCGCGAGCGACTTCGTCGTCGCTCCGAGGCGGTGCACGACGCGTGCGTCCGGCACGAGCAGCGCGTGATAGCCCGCGAGCACCGCGCGAAAGGCGAGGTCGACGTCCTCGTAGTACAGGAAGAAGCGCTCCTCGTAGCCGCCGAGGCGCTCGAAGACGTCACGGCGAAACACCGGCGCCGCGCCGGGCGCCGCGAAGACGGGGTAGGGCTGCGCCGGCAACGCCGACAGCGGGCGGTCGCGCAGCAGCTTGTAGGCGAAGCCGCACGCGTCGTACTGGTCGCCTGCGCTCTCGATCAGACCCGTCCGCGCGCTCACGAGCACGCTCCCGAGCGCCCAGGTGCGGCACGCGTCGCGCGGGGCGGCGGCGAGGCGCTCGAGCCAGTCCGGCGCGGGGGTGGCGTCGGAGTTCAGGACGCAGACCCAGGGCGCGCGCGTGGCTGCGACGCCACGGTTGGCCCCCCCGGCGAAGCCGAAGTTGTGGCCGAGCTCGAGCACGCCGACGGCCGGGTGGTGCGCGCGCAGCAGCGCGAGCGATCCGTCACGCGAGCCGTTGTCGGCCACGAGCACCTCGGCCGGCGCGAGGGTCTGCGCGCGCAGCGCGGCGAGGCACTCCGGCAGCAGCCGCTCGCCGTCGAAGTTGACGATGACGACGGCGACGTCGCCGGCGGCGGGTGTTCGCCGCCCTGCGGGGCTAATGCGACCCGCCCCCCGGCCCGGGGTCGTAGCGCGCGATGAACGCGTCGAGATCCGGCTGCGACAGCTCGCCGACGCGCTCCTCGATCGTATCCAGGGGCCAGTCCCACCACGCGATCCGCAGCAGCGCCGCGACCTGGTCCTCGCCGAAGCGCGTCCCGGTCTCTTTCGCCGGGACCCCGCCGACGATCGCGTACGCCGGCACGTCGCGCGTCACGACGGCGCGCGTCAGCACGACCGCGCCCGCGCCGATCGTCACGCCCGACATCACGACCGCGCCCTGCGCGATCGACACGTCCGGCCCGACGTGGATGTCGCCGTTGCCGAACGGGAAGCCGTCCTCGTAGGCGCCTGGGAGGTCGAGCATCGCGCGCAGCCCGTACTGCGAGACCCACTCGGTGCGGTGCAGCCCGCCCGAGTAGAACTCGACGCCGCGCGCGATCGAGACGAAGTCGCCGATCACGATCCGCCCCGTGTCGCCCTTGAACTTGCGCACGATCGGCGCGTGCGCGCTGCCGCGGCCCATGACGAGCGTTCCGTCGGCGAGGTATCCGCGGGTCTCCTGCACAGCCGCCGGGCTGCTGCCGTCCTCCGGCAGCTCGAGCGAGCGCCGGGCATGCTCGATCGCGTCGGCCCGCGCCAGCAGCCGCCGCGTCTGGAGCGCGGTGCGGCGCAGCAGTCCGATCGCGCGGCGGGCCGGGCTCGACGGCATCGCGGCCAGTCTAGGCGCCGGTACGCTGGCGAGCATGCCTGCCGATCGCGTGCTCGCGGAGCTCTACGAGGCCCGCGCCGAGACCTACGCCTCGTTCGGCAACGGCGCGATCGCGGAGCGCGCGCAGCGGCTGCTGCCGGCCGGCGGCAGCGTGCTCGACCTCGGCTGCGCCTCCGGCGGGCTGCTCGCGCTGCTGCGCCCGCGCGCCGGACTCACCGCCGGGCTCGAGCTCTCCGAGACGGCCGCTGCCGCCGCCGCGAAGGTCGCCGACCTCGTCGTCCAGGGCGCGCTCGAGGATCCCGAGCTGCCGTTCGAAGCCGGCGCGTTCGATCTCGTCGTGCTCGCCGACGTGCTCGAGCACCTCGCCGATCCGGTGGCGGCGCTGCGCCGCGCCCGCGGCTGGTGCCGGCCGGGCGGCGCGATCCTGCTGAGCGTGCCGAACGTCGCGCACTGGCAGGCGCGGCTGACCCTCGCCCGCGGTCGCTGGCCGGCGCACGACAGCGGCACGTTCGACGCGAGCCACCTGCGCTGGTTCACGCGCGACTCCGTCGCGACCCTGCTCGCCGGCGCCGACCTGCGCGACGTCGAGCTCGACGCGATCGTGCCCGCGCTGCGCAACCACGTCACGCGGCTCCCGGGCCGGATCGAGCGCCGCGTCGAGCCCGTCTGGCAGCGGCTCGGACGGCGCGCTCCCGGGCTGCTCGGCTACCAGGTGCTCGGCAGCGGCCGCCGGCCTCGCTGAGCGCCGCGCGAATAAGCTGCCCGCCATGGGCCTGCGCACCGTCCGCTACGACATGAACCACGGCGCCGCGCGGCGCATCCTGCAGCCGCAGCTCGAGGCGTGGGCCGGATCGCACCCGCCGCAGGCAGAGGTGCTCGAGGTCGGCGCCGGCCACTACGACCACCGACCCCTG
>DASXCR010000123.1:0-18881 GCA_036491075.1 Solirubrobacteraceae bacterium | reverse complement strand
CCTGCGCTCGATCGTGCAGCTGCAGTGGCAGGATCGCGCCGGCACGCCGAGCCCCTGGCCCAACCACGCCGGGCTGCTGTTCGCCGACGGCAGCGCGAAGCCCGCGCTCGCGTCCTTCGCCCGCGCCGTGCGCGGCCGCGCCGCGCGCCCCGGGAGCGCGGTGGCGGACGTCTGCGCGCCGCAGCATCGGGGCTGACCGGCGGCCCCCGAGTGGGCGGCTACCAGTGCACGCCCTTCATGATGTTCGCCATCGCGATCTGCTCGACGTTCGCCTTCTCGGCCGAGGCGGGGTCCTTGTCGCCCTTGGAGGCCGCCGAGTCCGGGAAGATCTTGTAGGCCATGTGCAGGATCTGGTCGACGGCCTTCGGCGCGACCGCGTAGAGCACCTCGCCGGCCGTGCCCAGGCGCGTGTTGATCGACTTCGGCCGCGCGCGCAGGCCCTCGCAGATGAGGTCGGCGGCCTCCTCGGGGCTGATCGTCGGGAAGTGGTCGTACATCTTGGTCGGCGCGATCATCGGGGTGCGCACGAGCGGCATGTGGATCGTGGTGAAGCTGACGCCGTCGCCGATCACCTCGCTCGACACGACGCGCGTCCACGAGTCCAGCGCCGACTTCGACGCGACGTAGGCGCTGAAGCGCGGCGGCGCGGTCTGCACGCCGATCGAGCTGACGTTGACGATGTGTCCGAAGCCGCGCTCGCGCATGTGCGGCAGCAGCGCCATGATCATCTTGATCGCGCCGAAGTAGTTCAGCTGCATCGTGCGCTCGAAGTCGTGGAAGCGATCCCCGGAGAGCTTGATCCCGCGGCGGATCGAGCGGCCGGCGTTGTTGACGAGGAAGTCGATCGCCGGGTGGTCGGCGAGCATCTTCGCGACGACCTCGTCGATCGCGTCCATGTCCGACAGGTCGGCGCTGTAGACGTGGGCCGTGCCGCCCGCCGCCTCGATCTCCTCGCGCAGCGCTTCGAGCTTCTCGACCCCGCGCGCGACGAGCAGCGGGATCCCGCCGGCGGCCGCGACCTTCAGCGCCGTCGCCCGGCCGATGCCGCTCGAGGCTCCCGTGATGACGACCGTGCGCCCGTTCATGAAGTGCCCGAACGAGCGATCTGTGTGCAGGTCGGGATCGAGCTTGCGCTCCCAGAAGTCCCACAGCCTGTCGGCGTAGGTGTGCAGCTGCGGGACCTCGATGCCCGAGCCGGCGAGCGCGCGCTCGGTGTCGCGCGTGTCGAACTGCGGCTTCAGCGCCATGTGCTCGAGCACGACCTCGGGGATGCCGAAGTCCGCCAGCATCGTGCGCCGGATGTCGCGCAGTTGCGGCAGCTTCATCAGCATCGACAGCGTGCCCTTCGGCAGCGCGTCGGTCAGGCGCTTGTCGATGCGCAGCGCGAGCCGCGGCGCGTGGGCCGCCTTCGCGAACGCGTTCAGCGACTCGCCGACGCGCATCGGCTCGGGGTTCGTGAGATGGAATGCCTGGCCGTCGAGCCCCGGCTCGTGGGCGATGTGGTCCAACGCCGCGGCGACGAAGTCGACCGGCACGATGTTCGTGTAGCCGAGCTCCGGGCCGATCAGCGGCAGCCACTCGGGCAGCGCGTGGCGGACCTTCTGGATCGCCTTGAAGAAGTAGTACGGGCCGTCGATCTTGTCCATTTCGCCGGTCTGCGAGTGGCCGACGACGATCGCCGGCCGGTACACGCGCCACGGCACCTTCGCCTGGGTGCGCACGAGCTTCTCGGACTCGAACTTCGTGCGGTGATAGGCCGACGGCAGCTTCTGGCCCTCGTCGAAGTGATCCTCGCGAAACAGGCCCTTGCGCTCGCCGGCGACCGCGACGGAGGAGACGTGGTGCAGGCGCCCGGCGCCGATCGCGTTCGCGAGCGCGACGGCGTGGCGCGTGCCGTCGACGTTGAGGCGCTCGTTGCTCGCGTCGTCGGCGGTCATGTCGTAGATCGCGGCGAGATGGAAGAAGTGCTCGACGCTGCCGCGCAGCGCCGTGACCTGCTCGTCGGCGAGCCCGAGCCTCGGCTCACGCAGGTCGCCGACGACGGGCTTGACGCGGTCGGCGGCAGCGGGACCCCAGCGGGTGACGAGCCGCCGCAGGCGCTCCTGCGACCCGTCGCGGACGAGCACGTGGATGTCGCCGTCGCGCTCGAGCAGCCGCTGCACGAGATGGCGGCCGATGAAGCCGGTCGCGCCCGTCACGAAGTACGTCATCGCTCTCCTCTTCGGTGGTGCGGCTGAGAGGGCAAGCCTACGTCAGCGTCGGTGCACCAGCCGCGTCGGGCGGCCACCTTCGGGGCTCGCGGGGGCGGGCGCTACCAGCCGCCGGGCGAGGAGGCGGCGGCCTTCGCCGCTGCCTTGCGGCGTTCCTTGCGCTTCTCGAGGCGCCACTGCAGCATCGACATCGCGAAGATGAAGAGCGGGAAGAACGCGATCAGGATGAAGCCGGCGTTCGTCACGACCTTGTCGTTCGTCTCTCCGTACAGCCCCTCGCCGCCGTCGTGCGCGAGCGCCGGCGCCGCGAGGACGAGCAGCGTCGTGAGCGTGAGGACGGCGGTGGCGGGGAGGCGGCGAACCACGTGCGCAAGTCTAATGGTCCGGGCCGCTGGATCGCCTGCCCATCGGGTAGCCGTGGAGCACACCCGAGACTGGAGCCCTGATGCAGAGCATCGACGACGGTGACGACGAGCCCGACTTCGCCACCCGCGAGGAGGCAGCGGCCGGCGCGGAGGCCGCTGCGATCGGCGGACGCGTCCCCGAGGTCGGCGGCGGCGTCGACGACGACGAGCGGCTGGACGAGTCGCTGCGACCGGTCTACGAGGCCGGTGGCGGCGAGCAGGACGGCTTCGAGCTCGCCGAGCGCGACCTCGTCCGCAACGCGTCGCACGACGACGGCGCCGGCTACCCCGAGCGCGACGGCTTCACGCCCGAGCGCGAGTCCGACCGCGCGTCGGTCGAGTACGGCGAGTCCGACGAGGCCGAGCTGCGCGACACGTAGGCCGGCCGTTCGCGGCGCTGCTCTCGTGCGCCGCGCGCGTGTGACGCATCGTCTCCGATCGAGCCCTGCGCGCGGTCGCGACCGCCACGCGGAGGGTGCATGGAGGCGAACGCTGGCGCCATGGCGATGGCAGGCGCCGGCGATTTCGGGTTGCATGGCGCGAATGTCCTCGCTTCAGCACGCAGCCGCCCCGCCCGGCATCGCCATCCTGCGCCTCGATCGGCCCGAGAAGCGCAACGCGCTCGACACGGCTCTGCTGGCCGAGCTGGTCGAGTGGCTCGAGCGCCTGTCGGTCGACGACAGCCTGCGCGTGCTGGTCTTCTCGACGACCTCCGAGCGGGCGCTGTGCTCCGGGATCGACGTGACCGAGCCGCTGGACCATGCCGGCGGCGTGGCACGCATGAAGTTCTTCTCGCGCTTCCTGGCGGCGCTCGAGGCATTCCCGGTGCCGACGATCGCCGTCTGCGTCGGCAACTGCGTCGGAGGTGGCGCCGAGCTCGTCGCGGGCTGCGATCTGCGCATCGCCGGCGACAACCTCAAGCTCGCGTGGGCGGGGGCGCGGCTCGGAGTACCCGTCGGCCCGGCGCGGCTGACGCCGCTCGTCGGCGTCGCGCGCGCGAAGGAGCTGATCTTCACGGGGCGCACGGTCGGCGCGGAGGAGGCCGCCCGCATCGGCCTCGTCCACGACACGGTCCCCGCCGCCGACGCCGAGCGGGCGGCCATGAAGCTCGCGGCGCACGTCGCCGCGCACGCGCCGGAGGGCGTCGCGATCCTCAAGGCCGCCTTCCGCGAACTGGACGGCGCGCAAGGGCGCGTCGCGCACGAGAACGAGCTGCTGGAGGTCTTCCAGCGCAAGGGCCTGGGCCTGCCGCAGGGCAGCGTGACCTGAGGCGTCGCCGCCGGTCAAGCGCACCCGTCCGACCGGCGCTGCGCCACGCGGGCGCGGTCTATGATCGCGCCGTGGCGCACGCGCATGGGCACTCCCCCGAGGACTACCTGGAGGCGATCTACTTCCTCGTCTCGCCGATCGGCGAGTACCAGCCCGCGGAGGGATCTCCGGCCAACGCCGCGCGCGTGGCCGACATGCTCGGCGTGTCGCGCGCCGCGGTCGGCGAGATGCTCAAGCGCCTCGGCAACGAGGGCCTGCTCAAGCGCGACGGCGGCCGCGAGCTGATCTTCACGAAGGAGGGCGCGCGGCGCGCCGAGGAGGTCGTTCGCAACCACCGCATCATCGAGCGCTTCCTCACCGACTTCCTCGGCTACAGCGCGGCCGGCGCACACGAGCACGCCGACAAGCTCGGCGCGGCCTTCACGCCCGACATGGTGCAGCGGATGAACGAGCGGCTCGGCTTCCCGGACCGCTGCCCGCACGGCTGGCCGATCTCGCCCGACGCCGAGCGCGCCGAGAACTCCGACCTGCTCTCGTTGTCGGAGCTCGAGCTCGGCGCCGGCTGCGAGGTCATCAGGCTCGTCGAGCACGACGGCGACCTGCTGCACTGGTACTACGACGAGGGCTTCGTACCGGGCGCGAAGCTCTCGGTGCTCGACGTCCAGCCCGCCGCCGGTCACATGAAGGTCTCGCTCGGCGACGAGAACGGTGGGCAGGAGCGCCTGATCGCCGAGAAGGCTGCGCGCGGCCTCATCGTCCGGCCCGCCTGAGGGCCGCCCGGCGGGCTACGTCTCGTAGCGCCGCACGGCCACGGGCGTCGGGACGACCGACGCCGCGACGAGCTCGGCCTCCTCGACGATCGAGCGGCCGACGTGCGCGTCCCAGGCGACGGCGCGGCGCTCCAACTGCGACGCGCCGAGCCAGCAGAGCATGCAGATGCCGTGCTGGCGGGCGGGGCGGTGGCAGGCGTGGCGCGCGCATTGCGCGCCGACGATGCGCGCGCTCATGACCGGGCCTGCGCACGGTCGAGCGCTTGGAGCTCGCGCCGTACCTGGGAGCGCAGGCCGTCGGCGATCGGAAGCGTCAGCTTGCGAGTCGCCGCCCGGCGTGCCTCGTCGAGCCGCCCGCGTCTCGCGAAGCTGCGGCTCAGGCCCGTCAGCGCGCAGCAGGCGAGCTCGTGGCGGCAGTGCGGGCGCACCTGGATCGGCGCCTGGGCGGCGTCGCGCAGGCTCGCGTCGAGCAGCAGCAGATGGTCGTCGGCCTGCAGCCCGACGAACCAGCGCCGCGGCGACGAGAACACGGCGGCCCCGACGCCCGCGCGTCGCGCGATCTCGCGCCCGACGACGGCGAGCATGAGGGGATGACCGCGGCGGGATTGGACCACGGCAGGCAGCAGCAGCTGCTCAGGCTCGTCGCCGTCGCACGCCGCGAAGCGCAGATCTGCGGTCATGAGCCGCAGCAATGCCGCGGCCTGCTCGCCCGCGTCCTCGTCGGCGAAGCCGAACAGCGCCAGGGCGAAGTCGTCGAGCAGTCGCTGGGTCGCGGCGGCGTCGGCGGCGCCGAACTCGCCGGCGATCGCGAGCAGCAGCTCGACGCCGGACTCGCGTGCGCAGGACGCGCGGTCGTCGAACGGGTCACAGCTCATGTCGTCTCCTGTCGGTCGCTGCGGACGCCGGCTCACACTGGCCCGGGACTCGAGTAAACCGACCTTAACAATGATATTCAGGCAATGCGAGCGCCCGGTCTTGTGCCGCGACGCAACTCCTGTCACAACGGTCGGACATGCAACATCGCATGTGGCGATGCATAACTGCATGCTACGGTCGGGGCATGCCCAAGACCGTGCAGATCCGCAACCTCGACGACGACGTCTATGCCGCGCTCGTGCGGCGCGCGGCGGAGACGGGCATCAGCGTGCCGGAGCTGCTGCGCATCGAAGCGACGCGGCTGGCGTCGCGGCCGACCATGCAGGCCTGGCTTGATCGCCTACCGCGCGGCGGGACTTCGTCCATCAGCACGGAGGACGTCATCGCGACCCTCGACGAGTGGCGCGGGCCGTGGCCGGATGCTGGTGGTTGACGCGTCCTGCGTGTTCGACGCGCTGACGGGTGGCCGCACCGCCGAGGCGGTCGGCAAGCGCCTGGCGGCCGACTCCGAGCATGCCGCCCCGCACATCCTCGACGTCGAGGTGTTCGGCATCATCCGGCGCGACCGCATGCGCGGGCTGCTCGACGGCTCGGCGGCCACGCGCGCCGTCGAGGATCTCGCCGCCTGGCCCGGTGAGCGCTTCGGCCACCGGCTTTTGCTCCCGCGCGCGTGGCAGCTGCGCGACACGGTCCGCGGCTGGGACGCGATGTACGTCGCGCTCGCGGAGATCCTCGACGCGACGCTGCTGACGACCGACCGGCGGCTGGCCTCGGCGCGCGGGCCGGCCTGCCGCGTCGAGCTCGTGGCGCCGGCTTCGTAGCCGGCCGGGCCGCGCCGGCGAGGCGATTGCCCCGGGGCTCCGCGCCCGCCCGTCGCGCGGCATGGCCGCCGGCGCCGCGGCGGCTCGCGAGCGGATGGCTCCTACCATGAGCGGCTCATGGCCGTCCTCATCGCCTCCGACCTCAGCAAGGACATGGTCGGCAACCCGTTGCTGCGCGGTGTGTCGTTCAAGCTCGAGCGCCGTGACCGCCTGACGATCGCCGGGCGCAACGGCGCGGGCAAGACGACGCTCCTGCGGATGCTCGCGGGGGAGACGTCGGTCGACGGCGGCGAGCTCAGCTTCCAGAAGGCCATCAAGACCTCGCTGCACGACCAGCGCCCGCCGCGTGATCGCGAGTTGACGCTGCGCGACTACGTCCTCAGCGGGTGCGCCGAGCTCGTCGCGATCGAGCAGAGCCTGTCGACCCTCGCGCAGCAGATGGCCGACGGGGACGAGGCCGCGTTCGACCGCTATGCGCGCGCCGAGGCACGCCTCGAGCACGCCGGCGGCTGGACCTGGCGCGACCGCGCGACGTCGATGGTGCGCGGTCTCGGCTTCGAAGACGAGGCCGACCTGGATCGCCAGCTCAAGACGTTCTCCGGTGGCGAGCTGACGCGCGCATCGCTGGCACGCGCGCTCGCCGGCGACCCCGACCTGCTGCTGCTCGACGAGCCGACCAACCACCTCGACATCGAGTCGCTCGAGTGGCTTGAGAAGACGCTCGTCAAGCTCGACGCCGCCATCGTGCTCGTCGCGCACGATCGCTGGTTCCTCGAGGCCGTCGGCACGGGCGTGCTCGAGCTCGAGGCCGGCCGCTCGCGCTACTTCCCCGGCACCTGGACGCAGTGGCGCAAGGAGCAGGCCGCACGCGAGATCGCGCTCGGCCGCTCGATCGACAAGCAGCAGGCCGAGATCGCGCGCCTAGAGGCGTTCGTCGAGCGCTTCCGCGCCAAGGCGACGAAGGCCAAGCAGGCGCAGTCGCGCGTCAAGCGCCTCGACAAGATCGAGCGGATCGAACGCGACCCGCGCGACCGGGCCGGGCTGAAGTTCGACTTCAAGGCGCCGGAGCGCTCGGGGCGCGTCGTCTTCGAGCTGCTCGGGGGGAGGGTCGAGGTCGGCTCTGATCCGGTGCGAGTGCTGCTCGACGACGCCGAGATCCACCTCGAGCGCGGTGAGCACGTCACGCTCGTCGGTCCCAACGGGGCCGGCAAGACGACGCTCATCGACACGCTCGCGGGCGTGCGACCGCTCGCCGCGGGCAAGCTGCGCACGGGACACAACGTGAAGATCGGCCACCTCTCCCAGCACGCCGACGAGCTCGGTCGCGGGGTGGGTGGGGACGGGTCCCGGGCGAACAAGGTCATCGAGGCCTGCGCCGTGCACACCGGGCTGGCGCCGAACAAGGCGCGGGCGCTGCTCGGGCGCTTCCTGTTCAGCGGCGCGGACGCCGAGAAGCCGCTCGATGGCCTGTCCGGAGGCGAGCGCCGGCGGCTGTCACTGGCGATCCTCGTCGCGTCGGGTGCCAACGTACTGATCCTCGACGAGCCGACGAACCACCTCGACATCGAGAGTCGCGAGGCGCTGGAGGACGCGCTGCAGTCCTTCGAGGGCTCGCTGCTGCTCGTCTCCCACGATCGCGCGCTGCTCGAGGCGGTCGGGACGCGGACCGTGGCCGTCGACGACCTCAAGCTGCGCTCCTACGAGGGCGGCTGGCAGGAGTACCTGCGCGTGCGCGAGGAACGTCGCCTGGCCGGGCGCGCCGAGAAGGGCGGCAAGGCCGCTGCTGCCATGCGATCCGGGGGCGCGCGGCCTGCGCCGGACAAGGGCGCGCCGCCGCCGGCGCAGGTCGACGGCAACGTCGCCAAGGTCGCGGGCGCGAAGGCGACCAACGGCAAGGTCCCGAAGGCCGTCACGCCCGAGTGCGCGAGCGAGAAGCTCGCTGCGGCGACGATCGCCACCCTCTCGGAGCCCGCCGCGAAGGGCGGCGGCAACGGCGGCGCGGGCGTGCTCTCGAAGAACGCCCGCCGGCGCATTCGCGAGCTCGAGCGCGAGATCGAGCAGGCGGAGGCGAACCTCGCGGCGCTCGAGGCCGAGCTCACGCTGCCGGGCGCATGGGCGACGGCCGATGCCACCGCACAGAGCACGGAGCGCCACGCGGTCGCCCGGCGCGCGGTCGAGGAAGCGTTCGCGCGCTGGGAGGCAGCCTCACCGTAGTGCACTGAACCCGACGGTCCCTCGGCGCTCTCGCGCAAGCAATCGCCATATTCCTGCTGCGGACCGCCACGATCTTGCACGCGCGGGCAAGCCTTCGGTCTTGCCGAAGGGCGCCGCCGCTGCCACCGTGTAGAGCATGAGCTCAGAGCTTCGCTGGGGCCGGCGCTACCTGATGTGCCCACCCGCGTACTTCGACGTGACGTACGCGATCAACCCGTGGATGACGGCCGGCGTGGCGGTCGATCGCGAGCTGGCGCAGCGGCAGTGGGAGGCGCTCGTCGCGAGGCTGCGCGCCGCCGGGGCCGAGGTCGAGCTGCTCGCACCGCAGCCGGGACTGCCGGACCTCGTCTTCACCGCGAACCTCGGGATCGTCGACGGGGCGACGTTCGTCCCGGCGAAGATGTGCTACGCCGAGCGCCGTCCCGAGACCCCGCACGCGATCGACTGGTTTCGCGCGCACGGGTTCGCGATCCGCATGCTGAGCGCGGACGTCCTCCAGGAGGGCGCCGGCGATGCGCTGCCCTTCGCCGACGCCCTCGTCGTTGGTCACGGCGCGCGTTCCTCGGCCGGCGCCTACGTCGAGCTCGCGCGGCTCGTCGATCGCGAGATCGTCGCGCTCGAGCTCGCCGATCCGCGCTTCTACCACGTCGACATCACGTTCTGCCCGCTTGATGCCGACAGCGCGATCGTCGCGACGAGCGCCCTCGATCCGGACGGTGCGCGGCTCGTCGTCGGGCTCGTCCCCGACCCGATCGCGCTGACGCCGGACGAGGCGGCCACGTTCTCCGCGAACGCCGTCGTCGTCGGCCGCACGGTCGTCATGCCGGCATGCTCGGCTCGGCTGCGCGGCGAGCTCCAGCGGCGAGGCTTCGAGCCCGTCGTCATCGACGTGTCGGAGTTCCTCAAGGCGGGCGGCGGCCCGCGCTGCCTGACGCTCGCGCTCGACGTGCGCCTCGGCGACGCTGCCGCCATCGCGCAGCGCCCGCTCGAGCTCCTCGGCGCTCTCCGTCCGCCGCGGCGCCCGGCAACCGCCGCCGCGCCGCCGCCCCGCCCGGCATCCTTTGCCGCATAGACGAGATCGACCGCCACATCGTGGCCCAGCTGCTCGAGGACGGACGCCTCAGCTTCGCCGAGCTCGGCGAGCGCGTGAGCCTGTCGTCGCCCGCCGTCAAGCGCCGGGTCGACCGGCTGCGCTCGAGCGGCGTCATCACCGGGTTCACGGCGATCGTCGATCCCGGCGCGCTGGGCCAGCACACGGAGGCGTTCGTCGAGATCCACTGCGCGGCGAGCACGAGCCCGAGCGTGCTGCGCGAGGTGCTCGCGCCCGAGCCGGAGATCGTCGCCGCGTACACGGTCAGCGGCGATGCCGACGCGCTCGTGCACGTGCGGGCGACGGACGTCGCGCACCTCGAGGCGACCGTCGAGCGGATCCGGGCGAACCCGGAGATCGCACGGACGAAGACGACGATCGTCCTCAGCCGCCTGCTGGCCCGGGCTCCGCGCTGACCGTGGTTGCTCTCGATCGCATCGGGTATGGATCAGCGATGTCCCGAAAGCGGGTGCGATGAGCTGATGGCCGTATCGTCCTCTCTGCGCCGGTCGCTGCCGGCGGTGCCGTCGACGGTGACCGCGCTGCGCGCCGAGGTCGCCGCGTTCGTCATGCAGGCCGGCATCGGCGATCCGGTGCTGACCGGCGTCAAGCTGGCCGTCTCCGAGGCCGTCACGAACGCCGTCGTGCACGCGTACGTCGACGCCGAGCAGCCCGGCGAGGTGCGGCTCGTCGCGAGCCTCGAGGGCGATCACATGCACGTCACGGTCTGCGACGACGGCTGCGGGATGGTTCCGCGCCTGGACAGCCCCGGGCTCGGCGTGGGGCTGCCGTTCATCGCGCACGCGACCGACACGCTCGACATCGAGCACGGCGACGGCGGCGGCACGCGCCTGCGGATGTCGTTCCGCATCGCGGCGGGCGCCGACGCGACGTAGCGCCACCGCCACGCCGGCGCCCTCGAGCTAGTGTCCCGACGGCGCTCTTGTGCACCTTTCGCACGGGTTCGGAGCGAAGAGCTGCGGGCTTGGGCCTGGGACCCCAGGGATCTCGATTCCTCGCTTACGTTCCACGGGTCATATCGACCGGGGGTTCAAGGATGATGGGTTTGAAGACATTCCTGGCGGCGGGGGCCGTCCAGCTCATGCTGTTGGCGCTGCCGATCGGCGCATCGGCACAGGGCGTCACGGCCGCGCCGAGCGCGGGTGGATGTGCGGGGGCGACGGCGAACCCGACGGCCGCGAACGTGGCGCAGTCGTCGGCGGCCGTGCTGTGCCTCGTCAACGTCCAGCGCGTCTCGCGCGGCCTGAAGGCCGTCCGCAACTCGGGGCTGCTCGCACGCACGGCGACCAGCGCCAGTGGCGACATGGTGCGCTTGAACTACTTCGCGCACGTGAGCCCGACGGGCATGAACCTGAAGAAGCGCGCCGCGAAGGTCGGCTACCGGGGCATCGGCGGTCCCGCGACGCTCGGCGAGGTGCTCGCCTTCGGCAGCGACACGGACGCCACGCCCGCGGCGCTCGTCCAGATGCTGATGGACGACCCCGCGCATCGCGCGGTGATGCTCGACCGCCGCTTCCGCGACGCCGGCGTCGGCCTGGCGATCGGGGACCCGCTCGGCGGCGCGGGCAGCGGCTCGACGCTGTCAATCGACTTCGGCAAGCGCTGAACGCGCAGGCGCCGCCGCAGCGCTACGACACGGCGTCGAGCGCTCGCAGCAGGTAGGGTCCGAGCGTCGTCGCGAAGACGTCGGTGAGGTGCTGGTCGTCCTTGTAGACGAGCGCGCCGCCGACGACCGGGAAGCACTGCTTGGCGCTGCAGAGGAAGTGCGTCAGGTCGACGATCCGCACGCGCGCCGAGTTCAGCCGCCTCGCCGCCGCTACCGCGGCGTCGCGGCCGAGGACCGCGTCGCGCGGCAGCGCGCAGGTCCGGCCCACGTCGTCGTGGTGGGCGAGCGCCGTGCGGATGCAGTCCTGCGCGGCGAAGCCGATCAGCGGCGTGTCGCGGATCACGACGATCCGCGTGACGCTCCGCGGCAGCGCCTTCCACGCGGCGAGGAAGCCCGCGATCTTCGTCTCGTAGGGGTCCGCGCCGGGCGCGACCTGCACCTGCGCCGCGAAGTGCGCGACGACGATCGCCGTGTGCACCTCGGGGTGCTGCGCGAACCACCGGGGCACCTGCTCGTTCCACAGCGCGCAACCCGCCTGCCTGCTGGCCGGCACGATCCGCGCCGGCGCACGCGACAGCGGGCAGCCCGAGCGGGTGATCGAGATGCCGCGCCAATGCCTCGTCTGGGCCGCGACCTCGAGCGCGGCGCGCCAGTGCGCTGCATGGCTGTCGCCGACGAGCGCGACCGTGCGCGTGGCCTGCGGCGCGGGGACACCGAACTCGCACGGCCGCAGGAGCCCGGTGATCTCGATCGGCGAGCACGGGGAGTTCACGGCGATGACGGCGTCGTCCGGCGTCGGCACGACGAGCCGGCGCAGCAGCGCGTTGACGCACGGGTGGCGCGGATCGCGCGAGGCCGCGCCGAAGCAGCGGTGTTGCGTGCCCGGCGCGCTCGCGGCGACGATGCGCAGGGGAACCTCGCCGCTGTTGGGCAGGTAGTCCTCGACGCCTCCGTCGAGGCTGCGCGCCTGCCAGTGATACAGGCCGGGGGTCAGGCGCAGGACGGCGGGATCGAAGGTCGCGTCGACGGTCGTCGGGCGCGGCCGGCCGATCGTCGCCGGCACGTCACGCACCCCGATCGCGTCGCCTGCGGGATCGAGCGTGGTGAAGTGCAGTGCCAGCCCCGACTTCGCCTGCGCGTCGGCGAGCACGCACAGCCGCCCGTCGGGGGCGGGGGCGCCGTCGGTTCGCAGCCAGATGCAGAGCAGATGGCCGTCGGCCGGTCCGACGTCGCCGGGCCGCCATGGTCCGTACGTGCGGATGACGAGGTCCATGTCGGAGCTCAGGGTCTGTCCGAAGCGCACGCCGAGCAGGTCGAGCCGGGTCCCGCCCTCGGCGGGATCGTCGTGCGCGGTGGGGGCGGTGCTCGCCATGGCGATCTGGTCGCGCGCCCCGGCGGGCGCCGGCCCCGCGAGCGCCGTCAGCGCCGCCGTGATGACCGCGAGCAGGGCGACGAGGCGGCGCATTCGGCGGCGAGTCTACGGCGCGGCGGGAGTCCGCGAGCCGCGCTCGGGTCCACCCAGGATTCGTGCAATGACAGCAATCGGGCTTGGTTGGCTTCGTATTCTCGATGCGTAAACGGCGTGGGAGCGGCGCGCGACCGAGCGCAGCCGCTCATGGCGCGTCATCGAACACGATCGGTGCCGATCGACTCTCAGCGCTCCGCGAACGACACGTCGCGCTCGCGATCGACCGACCAGCGCCGGTGCCGCCAGGCGATCTTCGTCCCGTCGGCCAGTCGCACGGCGGCATGGCCCGACCGTGGCTCGCCCCAAAGCGTCGCCTCCAGCGGCCGCTCGCTCTCCACCACGTCGCCCAACCCCGCCGCGACGTGCGCCGCCGGATACGTCACGACGATCGAGCCCGATCGCACCCACACCGGGATCGCCTCGCGCGGCGCCGGCGCGACGACCTCGCCGCCGCCGCGCACGCGCTCGCCCGACCAGGTCGAGATCCAGTCGCCGCGCGGCAGCGCGACCTCGCGCGAGCGCGCGCCCTCGTCGAGCACCGGCGCGACCCATAGTGCCGGCCCGTAGCCGTAGGCGTCGGCGATCGTCCAGCCGCGCTCGTCGGAGGGGTCGAGCAGGTGCAGCGGGCGGACGATCGGCAGACCGCAGCGCGCGGCCGTCGCGGCGGCGGCGCGCACATACGGGACCAGCCGTTCGTGCAGCAGGACGTACGAGCGGTAGATGCTCAGCGTGCGGTCGTCGTAGGTCCACGGCTCCTGGACCTGCTGGCCGTGGGCCTGCATGAGCGGTGTGAAGCAGCCGAACTGCGCCCAGCGCACGAGCAGCTCCGGCGCGCAGCGCTCGACGAGGCGGTGGCCGAGGTAGCCGCCGACGTCGTGCGACCAGTTCGAGAAGCCGCTCGCCGCCGCCGACAGCGTCGCCGCGACGAGCACGCGCAGCGACCAGTGGTCGGATGCCTGGTCGCCGCCCCACAGCATCCCCTGCGACTGCTGGCCGCTCCAGGCGCAGCGTCCGAAGAGCACGCCGCGACCTGGGTGCACCTCGTCCAGCGCGCGCTGCATCGACGCGCGGTAGCGCCCGCCGTGCGCCCACGCGGCCTGCGCGCCGGTGCTGGCGTCGGCGAAGCGCACGTCGTCGGGGAAGTAGTAGCCCTCGCCGTCGTCGGCCTTGATGCCCTCGACGCCGAGCTCGAGCACGCTGCGGGCCTGCGCCCGCCACCACGCCTCGGCGGCCGGCGACGTGAAGTCGACGATCGACCCGGTGCCCATCCACCAGCGCCCGAGGTACGGCTCGTCGCGATCCGCCGCGCGGACGTAGTGCCCGCCGGCGGCGCCGTCCGCGTAGTTCGACGCGGGCGCGGCGTGCAGCGCGCGCGAGGCGGCGTCCGGGGGCATCTGGCCGTCGGAGGACTCCGTGTTGACCCACGGCGTCGTCCACAGCACCGTCCGCACGCCGTCCGCGCGCAGCTCGCGCACCATCTCCGTGAAATCCGGGAACTGGTGGGGGTTGACCTCCCACGTGTTGTACTGCGTCTCCCACGGCGAGTCGATGACGATCGCGTCGAGCGGGATGGCGTGGCGCGCGCAGCCGTGGAAGTCGTCGTAGACGTCCTCCTGGTAGGTGTGGAAGTCACGCGACTTCCAGAAGCCGTAGCCCCACTCGGGCAGTAGCGCCGGCAGGCCGACGAGCCGCAGGTAGTGGCGCAGTCGGGCGGCGGGCGAGGGGTCGGCGAAGACGCGCAGCCGCAGCGCCCCGGCCTGCGCGCGCGCGGAGACGACCGTCTTGTCGTCGCCGAGCTCGAAGCGCATGCCGTTGCCGTGGCCCTCGGCGTGCACGGCGTAGCCGCGCGAGGACTGCAGCCACGGCGCCGGCGCGTAGTCGCCCTGCGGGATCCCGCCGATCGCGAGCAGGTCCGGCGGGCAGTTGGGACCCGTGTACGCGCGGTCGGCGCCGAGCTGGATCTCGCGGCCGGCGTGGTCGACGCGCAGCGCGTGGCGGGCGCCGAGCCCGGCGAAGTGCTCCTCGGGACGCGCGTCCCAGTCCGCGGCGAGCCGCAGTGGCTCCCCTTCGAGCGACAGCTCGAGCAGCACCACGTCGATCGTGGGCAGTGTGATGCGCAGGCGCCCGCTGCGCCCGCCGCCGTCGCAGCGCACCGCGAGCTGCACGCCGTCGGCGAGCCGCTCGGCGATGCTCGCGGTCACGACGCGCTCGGGCAGTCCGAGGTCCTCCTTCGCCATCACCCCCTCGGTGAGCTGGATGAACTCATCCTCGATCGCGCCGTCCGCGGCCCACACCCCGAGCCCGCGTATCAACCGCCGCCCGTCGCGGCGGACATGGACGCAGAACGGATGCTGGGCGATCTCCACGCGCAGGCGCCCGCGCTGGAGCACGATGGCGCCGGCGACCGTCGCGGTGGTGACCGACATGCCGGGAGATTCGCCGCTCGAGCGCCTTCTCGCCAGCGCTTCACACGATGCTCACATGCCACGCCGACGATTCACACGAACATCACAGGCCGGCACCCATCTGTTCACGAAACAGGACCGATTGCAGCGCAAAGTGCGTCGCGACCAAGCGATTGCACTGACAGCAAGGGAGCAACGATGACCCCCGAACAACGTGCCGCTGCGGCGGCGAGGCCTGCGACGCGGACGACGCCGGCGGACGGCGCATCGACCAGCCGGGTCGACCTGCACTGCCACTCGACCGCCTCGGCGATCTCCAAGCTCGGCGTTCAGCGGGCGCTGGGCCTGCCCGAGTGCGCGACCCCGCCGCAGGAGGTCTACGAGCTCGCCAAGCGCCGCGGCATGGACTTCGTGACGATCACCGATCACGACACGATCGACGGCGCGCTCGAGATCGCCGCACGCTACGACGACGCGTTCGTCTCCGAAGAGCTCACCGCCTGGTTTCGGGGCGAGCCGCAGGCCGTCCACATCCTCTGCTGGGGCATCACGCCCGGCGACCACGAGCGCCTGCAGGCGCTGTCCGGCGACGTCGAGGCCGTCGCCAACGAGCTGCGCGAGCGCTCGATCGCGTGCGCGCTCGCCCACCCGCTCTACGCGGTGGAGGCGCCGCTGCTGCCGCGCCACCGCCGCCGCCTCGCGCAGCTGTTCTCGATCTGGGAGACGCGCAACGGGTCCCGCGCGCGGGAGCTCAACGCGCCCGCGGTCGTCTACATCGAGACGCACGGCGGGACCGGCGTCGGCGGCTCGGACGACCACGCCGGCGTCGACGTCGGCCGCACGTTCACGCAGACGCCGCAGGCCGGCGACTGGCGGACCTTCCTCGACCACGTCGTGCTCGGGCAGGCGCGCGCCCGCGGCGAGCAGGGCAGCGCCGCGAAGTGGACGCACGCGGCTATGGCCATCGCGTCGCGCGCGCTCGGCCGCGCGGCGACCGGCAGCGACGAGGCCGGCGACGGCGCGGCGGCGGCACGCCCCGCGGGGCCCAATCCCGGCCGCGTCTTCGAGATGGTTCAGCGCCTGATGACCGAGGGCGACGCGCGCAGCGGCGCGCTCGGGACGGGCCTGTGCCCCGACGACGCCCGCGCGCTGCTGCACGCCTGGATGGACTCGGTCGAGCTGGGCCTCACCGAGGCCGAGCTGCTCGCCTACCTGCAGCGCGAGGACTTCAGCCACGCCGACCTCTTCCGCCGCGCCCGGCGCTGCCACGAGCGCAAGCTCGCGCACGCGGTCCGGCAGATCGCGACGGTGACGCCGGGTGGCGCGGACGTCGCGGCCGCGGCGGCGACGCTGTTCGACGCCTGCCTCGCGGCGATCCCGTACGCGCCCGCGGCCGCCTTCCTCGGGCGCGAGAAGGGCAAGCTTGCCAACCGCGACGGCGAGCCGCTGCGCGTCGCGCTCGTCGCCGACGCCGTCGGCGGGATGCACGGTGTCACGCACACGCTCGACGAGCTGCGCGAGCGGGGCGTCCCCGGCTTCGACGTCGAGGTCGTCGGCACCGATGCGAACGTCGACCGCCGCCTCAGCGCGGTCGCGGAGATCGACATCCCGTTCTACGCGGGCCTGCAGGTCGGCGTGCCGAGCCTGCCCGCGATCGTCGAGACGCTCGCCGAGGGCCGCTACGACCTCGTCCACCTCTGCTCGCCTGGCCCGTCGGGTGCCGCCGCGGGGATCATCGCGCGCGTCATGGGCGTGCCGGTGCTCGGCAGCTACCACACCGAGCTCGCCGCCTACGCGGGCCTGCGCTCGCAGGATCCCGGCCTCGAGATCGCCGCGCGGATGGCGATCGCCGCCTTCTACGGCCAGTGCCGCCGCGTCCTCTCACCGAGCCCCGCCTCCGACGAGGTGCTGCGCGGGATGGGGGTCGAGGCGCAGCGCATCGGGCGCTGGGACCGCGGCGTCGACCTCGCCCGCTTCTCGCCGAAGCGCCGTGTCGCAGGGCTGCTGCCGGGCGAGATCACCGTCCTCTACGCGGGCCGCCTGACCCGCGAGAAGGGCGCCGACCTGCTCGCCGACGCGTTCCTCGCAGCACGCGAGCGCGACCCCCGACTGCATCTCGCGCTCGCCGGAGGCGGGCCCGAGGAGCACGCGCTCTCCGAGCGCCTCGGCGAGCACGCGACCTTCCTCGGCTGGCTGCAGGGCGACGAGCTCGCCCGCGCGTACGCCAGCGCCGACCTCTTCCTCTTCGCCAGCCGCACGGACACGTTCGGCCAGGTCCTGCTCGAGGCGCAGGCGAGCGGGTTGGCGGTCGTGGCCGTCGGCGAAGGCGGACCGACGAGCATCGTCGCCGAGGGCGCGACCGGTCGCCTGTGCCCGGCAGACGCGGGCGCCCTGGCGGACGTCGTGTGCGAGCTCGCCGCCCAGCCGCTGCAGCGCGAGCGCCTCGCGCGCACCGCCCTGGACGCCGTGCGCGGGCGCACCTGGGAGCGCTCGCTGCAGCGACTCGCCGACGGATACCGGCTGGCGCTGGATCCGGCGCAGGGCGTCACGCAGGCGCGGCTCGCGGCCTGACGCCGCACCCCGCCGCGCGCGGCCGCGCCGGTCGCGCGGGCGCGGGTCCACGAGCTTGCAACGAACGCCGCAAGCGGTCGCTATCGTCCGTCGGGTACGGATGCCCGAAATGCAAAGGACACGGATGACCTCTCCCACGCATCGCCGGACGAAGGTGCTCGCCGCCGTCGCGGTCGCCATCGCCGCAGCGGCAGGGGCCAGCGTCGCGGCGGCCAACACGAGCCACGCCGGCTGGCCGTCGCCGCTGAAGCTTCAGAGCAACCGCAACGACGAGTCCACGCCCCTGATCGGCATCAAGGGGATCCACAACGAGTTGCTCGGCGGCCACGGCAACGACACGATCGTCGCCGCGAACATCGGCGACGTGCTGTGGGGCGACTACAAGCCGTCCGGCCAGCCGACGACGCAGAAGGACACGATCAAGGGCGGCGCAGGCAAGGACTACATCTACGCCAGCCACGGCACGAACGTCATCACCACCGGCGGCGGCGCCGACCAGATCCACGCCCACTACGGTCGCGGCTCGATCACGTGCGCCTCACCCAAGGCGACCGTCTTCCTCAGCCACAGATCGCGGCCGCACTACAAGCTGCACGGCTGCCCGCACATCAGCTACAAGTCGGTCGGCCACTGACGCACGGCGACGACGACGAGCAGGTGGCTGCCGTCCTCGACCGCGCACGCGCTCGTCGCGAGCTGAGCGATCACGGGGCCCACGATCGGCAGCGACACGTCGCCGAGCAGCCGCTGGGCCTCGTCGTCGGGTAGCGGGCCGAGCAGCAGCTCGACGCTGCCGGGGCGCGCGGTGAGCAGCAGGTGGACCTCGTCGGCACGGGCGGTCGGACGGTCTGCGAGCAGCGCCTCGACGATCAGCACCGCATCGTCGATGCGGTCGATCGGCAGGCCCGCCTTGGAGCAGGCGCCGGCGACGGCGCGGCGCACGAGGGACCGGCGAGCGCGGCCGCGGCCGGCGGTCACCTGGACCGTCAGCTCGCGCTCCGCCGTGCCGATCACCGCGTCGCATCGAGGTCGCCGAGCTCCGCGTCGTCGGCGCCGGACCGCGTCGCGAGCGGGAACGTCATCAGCACGTCGGTGCCCGCCGGGCTGCCGACGATCTCCATCGACTCCGAGACGTGCGCCATCAGCGACAGGCCGT
>DASXCR010000122.1:0-23648 GCA_036491075.1 Solirubrobacteraceae bacterium | reverse complement strand
ACGGCCTTCGACGCGCTGCGCCGCGAGCTCGGCGCGGGCTGAGCTCGGCGCCGTCGAGCGCCCGGGCGGCACGATCCGCTCCCGTGGGGCGGGCGGCGCAGCTGCGTGCCGGTCCGTCCGGACCGGGTGGCGGGCGGCGATACGGGGGAGACTGAGCCCATGCACCCGGACATGACCGCGTGGGCGACCTGCGGGACGGCGCCGAGATGATCGGCTCGGCCGCGCTCGTGGCCGCCGGCCTCGCGGCCGTCGGGATCGCGGCGGTGCTCGTGATCTCGGCGGTCTTCTACGCCGTCGGGCGCGGCGAGGACCGCGATCGGTCCGATGCGGCGCGTGCCGCCGAGCAGGCCGCGCCGGATCGCGAGCGGCCGGCCGATCGGGATGCCCGACCGGTGGTCAGGCGCCCGCTGCGTCCCGCGAGCGCGCGCGGCCGGCGCAGGCGCTGATGGCGACGCAGTCGTCGAGGGTCGGCGCGCGACGAGCCGCGCGGCGCTGCGGCGTCGCCGCCGCGGCGGCGATCTCGGCCCTGCTCGCCGGCGGCGCTGCTCATCGACTACGACCCGTCGCCCGCGGTGGGCGCGCCGTCAGCCGCGCCGGGTTACTACGCGCTGCTGCTGTTCGCCCACTTCGCCCAGCAGACGCGCGGGCTGCGGCCGGTCGCGGTCGCGGCGCCGCCGGACGTCGCGAGCCAGCTCGACGGATGGCAACTGGACGCCGGCCTGGGCGGGCGCCGGCTGTTCGTCGTCAACCGGTCGGCGCGCTCGCTGAGCATCTCGGTCGGCGCGCCCGCCCGCCGCTTCGCGGTCGACCGGATGACGCCGTTCGATCCGACGGGGGCCGGTCGCAGGCTCGACGCGCCGCAGGTGCGCATCGACGGCCGCGCGGTCGGCGCCGACGGCCGCTGGCCGGGCTTCGCGCCGGCGACCGGCTTGCTCGTCGGCGGCCGGATGCGCCTGTCGCTGGGCGCCGGCGAGGCGGCGGTCGTCTCCTTCCCGGTCGGCTGAGCCGGGCAGGGGCAGGAGCGCGCGCCGCTCGGCGGCGGCCCACGCTCGCGCCGCCGCTGCCGGTTGACCGCGGCGCACGCTACGAAGCGGGCTCCAGCACCGCTCCGTAGGGGCCGCGGCCGGTCAGGCACGTCGCGCCGCAGCGGGCCGCGAGCTCGATCGCCGCGTCGAGCATCAGGCCGCTGCCGAGGCCGAAGGCGAGGGCGGCGGCGAACGTGTCCCCGCAGCCGTAGGCGTCGACAGGCGGCCCCGGGAGCGCCGCCGCGCGCCAGCTTCCGCGCGTCTCACCGGCGGGCAGCCACCGCACCGGCGGCTCGTTCCCCGCGGCGTCGCCGAGCTCCCACGCCCCGCCCTGCGCGCCGTTCGTGCGCACGACGACGCGCGGCGCGGGCGCCAGCATGCCGGGCTCGTAGATCTCGCCGGGGTCGTTCGCGCTGCCGACGAGCACGTCCAGGCGCACGCCCGACGCGGCCAGCGCCGCCATCGCGCGCGGCGTCGCGACGAGCACGCGGGCCGCACGCGCCGCACGCACGGCACCGGCGTCGCCTCCCGTGAGGTAGATCGCGTCGAGCTCGCCCAGCGAGTCCCACGGAAGCGGGTCGTCGCGCAGCGGGACGATCCGCTCGCCGAGGACGGTGATCGTGCGCTCCGCGCCGTCGTCGAGGAACGTGAACGTGCGCCGCTGCGGCGCCGGTCGCGAGCCGGCGTGCACCGTGACGCCGTGGCGCTCGCGCAGCACGCTGCCGGCGAGCTCGGCGTCGGTGCCCGTCCCGAGCGCGGTCAGAAACAGCGCCGAGCCCGCGAGCCGGCGCAGTGCCACCGCCGCCACGGCGCCGCCGCCGGCGGGCTCGCAGAACAGCTCGTGCGCGTGCACGATCTCGCCGGCCAGCGGCACGCGTGGGACGCGCGCGAACTCGACCCACTCGACGTGGCCCACGACCCCGACGCGGGCGCTCACGGCAGCGTGCCGCCCGGGCCGCCCTCGTGCACCTGCGGGTAGTACTGGTCGAGGTTGCCGAAGGGCTGCGGCCCGGCGACCTTGCAGCCCGGCGTGTCCGTCGGGCCCTTCTCGCCGGTCGTCTTGCAGTCGAAGCTCGGCAGCGTCTGCGAGCTGGGATCGATCCGCGCGTTCGGCGCCGGGTACGCGTTGCCGCGGTTGTCGGCCGTGCGCTTCAGCGCCGGCAGCGACTGCAGCCCGGTCATGATCACCTGCGGCAGCACGTGCCCGACGCTCTTGCTGCCCGGCACGGTCGCGCGCTTGCCGGCGAGCACGGACGGCGGCACGCCGAGGAAGTCCGCGAGCTTGACCTGGTTGAGCTCGAGGAACTTCAGCAGCGGGTTGAGCTGCTGCAGGAACGGCCCGCTCGCGGCGAGCGTCGGGTCCAGGCCGCGCAGCGTGCGCGACAGCGCGGGCAGGCCGTTGTCGCCCGCGGAGATGAGCGGATCGATGTTGTGGAAGAGATTCTCGAGATCGGGCGACAGGCTGTGCAGCGAGGCGAGCGTCGGCTGCAGGTCGTCGAGCACGGGACCGAGGTCGACGAGCAGCGGGTCGGCGTCGACCGAGAACGTCTTCAGCCGCGCGAGCGTCGCCCTGGACTCCTGCAGGAACGTCGGCAGGATGCGGATCGAGTCGGCGAGCTGGTCGCGCCGCGCCGCGAGCTCGTCGAACAGCGCGGTGTTGCGCTGCACGAGCGTCGACAGCGCGCCCTCGTCGCTGGAGATGTCCTGCAGCGTGGCGCCCGCGTTGCGCACGAGGTCGCGCAGCGCCGCCCGTCGCGTGTTCAGCACGTCGACGACGTCCTCCGCGTTCTCCGTGAACCCCGGCAGGTTGCCGAGCGCGTCGTTGAGGTCCTGCCCGCGGCCCGCGCCCGCCTGCGCCAGGCTGGCCTGCCACTCGCGAAACGCCGTTCGCGTCGGCTTGTCGAAGATCCGCAGCAGCTCGTCGAACTCGACCGCCGGCTTGACCTGGGCGTCTGGCAGGCGCGCGCCCTCCCGCAGCGCCGGCGCGCTCGGGCTGCCGCGCGTCAGCTCGACGTACGTCTCGCCGAGCAGCGTCTTCTGGCGCAGGATCGCGCGCGCGTCGGCATGCAGCGGCGCGTACTTGCCCTTCAGCTCGATCGTCGTGAGCGTGCGGTTGCCGCCGGGCGCGAGCTGCTTCTTGACGACCTTGCCGACCGATACGCCCGCGATCCGCACGTCGGCCTGGTCGGCGAGCGTCGCGGCGTCGGTGAAGGCGACCTGGACGCGGTAGCCCTGCGGCTTCAGCGGGATCGGCCCGCCGAACGCCAGCCAGAAGTACAGCAGCAGGCCGAAGCAGGAAAGCGCGAACGCGGCGATGACGAGCAGGCGCCCGCGGGTGGGAGCGTTCGTGTTCACCCGGACCCGGCCTTCTTCCTGGCGCTCGCGGCGACCTTCACGCCGAGCGTCTTCAGCGACTTCGTGACGCTCAGCGAGGTGGTGTCCGGGTTCTTGCAGACCGTCTGCAGCAGCGGCGACAGCCCGAGCGCGAACTCGAGCGCCGGCTCGTCGTCGACGAGGCTCGTGAACGTCTTGCAGGTGGCGGTCACGAAGACCGGGCGCATCGGCCCGTTCGCGTCTTCGATCGACTGCAGGTTGGTGCCCTGGTGGGTGACCCATGCCAGCCAGAAGCCGTAGCCCTCGTCGCGGCCGGGGACGTCGGGACCCTCGCGCCCCTTCGGGTTGTAGCCGAGCATGTTCACGAAGTCGTTGGCCACGACCGCGTTGCGCTGCAGCTCGGGGAAGGTCCGCGCGAGGCCGCGCGCGGCGGGCGCCAGGTCGCGCGCGACGGGCTGCGCCTTGCGCACGAACGGCCGGATCTTGTCGCGGACGATCGGCGTCGCCTCGCGCGCGAACGGGCTGACGGCCGTGTTCACGGTCTGCAGCTCGCGCACGGCCGGCAGCAGCGCGCGCGTCGTCGGCCCGAGCTGTTGGGCGAACGGCGTCACGGCGCGGAGGGTCGTCGTCGCCTGCTGGAGCGTCGGAGCGAGCTCGCCGACGGCGTCGCCGAGGTTCGCGTCCTGCGAGGCGGTCGCGTGCAGGGTCTTCGACGCGGTGCTCACGAGCCGCGTGAGCTGTTCGGGCTTGCGCGCCAGCTCGCCGTTGATCTGCGCGAGCGAGGTGACCAGCCGCCGCAGGGCGACGCGCTCCTTGCCGACCGCGTGGTTGACCCGCGAGAGGTCGTGGATCGTCGGTCCGAAGCGCTTGAAGACCTCGGCGAGGTCGTTGCCGCGCTCGTGCAGGCCCTCGCCGCCGCCGTTGGCCAGCAGCGTGACGTAGTCGCGCGTGCGCGCATCGAGCTCGGACAGGATCTCGTCGAGGTCGACGTCCGACAGCGACGCGGACTCGGGGATCGTGAAGCCCTCCTTGACCGGCGGTCCATCGCGGCCGGGGAGGATCTGGATGTACATGTCCTTCAGGCCCGTGCGCGGGCGCAGCAGCGCGCGCGCGTCGCGGTGGATGAGGTCGGCGTAGCGCGGCTGCAGGTCGAGCGCGACGAGCGCGTGGCCGTCCTGCAGCTTGACGCCGGCGATGTCGCCGATCCGCACGCCCGCGACCTGCGCGGTCTGGCCCTGCCCCGGCGTCACGGCCTGCGCCGTCGCGAGCTGGACGTTGACGCGAAACGGCGCCGGGTCGACGAATGGGAAGCGGAAGCGCTGCTGGTCGAGGATGTACGCGCCGACGATCGCCGCGAGCACGATCAGCACGCCGATCGCGGCGAACGGGCCGAGGTTCTTGCGGATCACGCGCCTCATGGCTGCCCGCTCAGGTGCAGCGTCTTTGCGACCTGGCCGTCGACCTGCAGCGACTTCTCGAGCTGCGCGCTCAGCCCGTTGCGGCTCGCGATCCGGCGGATGTCGGCGAGCGTCGCGAAGCGATCGGAGATCTTCGTCTTCGAGCCCGCCCGCGCGAGCTGATGGCGCAGGACAGCGGCCGCCGAGCTCTCGGCCTTGGCCTCGCGCGCCTGGGACCCCGCTGCGTTCGGGATCGCCTTCGGGGCGCCGAGCGGGGTCGAGCGCAGGTCCGGCGGGTCCTGCGTCTCGCAGGGCACGTCGGGTCGCAGCGGCGGCCGCGTGCGCACCGGCGGCGGATTGACGCCGACGATCGGCGCGACGGCCGAGCCGAAGATCCCGTTGCCGAGGTTCAGCGTCTCGGCGCCGCCCGACGCCTGGACCTTGAACCACGGGCCGTTGGCGTCGAACGAGCGGCTCTCGCCCGCCAGGCCCGGCAGGAACTTCGCGTAGTCCTCATAGACCGGCCCGTGCGATGGGAACGCCTTGTCCTGGATCTTGTCGTTGCCGAGCGGCACGAGCACCTGGTTGACGCAGCTCGACAGCGACCGCAGCTGCGACAGCACGCCCGGCGCGGTCTTCGCGACCTGGGCGAGCGGGCGCGTGGCGCTGCGCAGGTTGCGCGCGAGGCCGCGCAGCTCGCTCTCCTGGACGAGGCCGCGCAGCTGCTTGACGAGCGGCAGCGTCGCGTCGACCGTCGGGCCGAGCGAGCGGATGCCGGGCCGCGCGCCGCGCGCGAACGCGCGTACGTCGGGGAACGCCGCTTCGAGCGCGTCGAGTGCCGGGCTCGCCGCGCGCAGCGTCCGCGGCAGCTCTCCGACGGCCGCCGAGAGCGCGCTCTCGCGACCGGCGATCGCGCCGGCGGTGGCATCGAAGTCCGCGACCAGCGCGCGCAGCTTCGCCGGGTCGGCGTCGATCGCGGCGGACACGATGCCCTGGTCGCGGACCCAGTCGCCGAGGTCGCCCGGGCTCTTGCCGAGTAGCGCCTTGGCGACGATCGCGGTGAACTTGTAGGCGGCGGGCTGGTAGCGCAGCGACGCGTTGAACGCCGCCGCGCCGCCGGCGTCGCGCGCCTTTGAGACCTCCGAGAAGACATCGCGCAGGTCGTTGCGCGTGTCGCTCTTCAGCGCGCCGAGGACCTGGTCGAACTGGACCGGGGTCGTCGTGCGCGACGCCGGGATCGTGGCGTCGTCGCCGAGCTTGGGTGCTTCGCGCGAGCCCGGCGAGAGGTCGACGAAGAAGTTGCCCTCGAGGAAGATCCGGGGGCGGATCTTCGCGCTCGCGTCGGCGTGGATGACCTGGTCGCGGTTGCTGATCGCCATCGTCACCGTCGCCGACTGCGAGCCCGGGCTCGTGTGCTCGATCTTCGTCACCTCGCCGACCGCGACGCCCGCGATCCGCACCGGCGAGTGCGTGTTGATGCCGGCGCTGTCGCGGAACGCGGCCTTGATCTCGTAGGGCTCGTTGACGAACGGGATGTCCTTGGCGAACGACAGGTAGACGACGATCGCGGCGAGCACGAGCAGCGCCGCGCCGACGACGAACGGGGTCGGCCCGCGTTCGCGCCGGCGCCTCATGGCAGCACCGACGGGGCGATCCCGTCCGGCTCGGCGGAGAACGTCTCGCCGGCGGGAACGTGCGGCTGGCCCTTGTAGGTGGGGCCCTGGTCGCCCGGCGTGCGGTGCTGGGTGTACGTGTCGCCGATGTAGCCGCGCTGGCCGGACTCGCAGTCGGCGTTGCCCTCGTCGTCGATCGCGCGGCCGTAGTCGGACTCGTGCAGGCCCGCCGCGTCGCCGGTCAGCGCCTTCTGGACGGGATCGACGGTGTCGGAGCCCTGCGCGGGTCGCACGGCGCCGAACGCGTCGATCGAGTTCTTCTGCGTGAGCGGCGCGAGCTTGACCTGGATGCGCTGCGCGGTGCCGGTCGTGTCCTCCTCGGAGAAGTGGTCGGCGATGAAGGTCCAGAAGTACGTGAAGTAGTTGCAGACGGTGATGTGCGGCCCGACGTACTTCAGCGTCGGGTTCAGCGTGTCCATCGTCGTCGTGAGGCCGGCGATCCCGGGGTCGGTCGTCTTCGAGCGCGCGAGGTCCGTGACGGCGCGCAGCGTGCCCTGGAGCTTGTCGGTGAACTTCGGCGTGTGCTTCAGCACTCCGATACCGGCGGCGAGCGCGCGGTTGAACGCCGGCAGGCTCACGCGCAGCTCGTGCGCCGTGCCCCGGACCTCGTCGGACAGGCCGGCGAGGTGGCGCAGGAACGGCTGCGTCGCGGGCAGTGAGGCGATGCCCTCGTCGAGCGTGTCCGGTGAGCGCGCGATCGTGTCCTTCAGCGCCTGCGGGTCGCTGGACAGCGCCGCGAACGTGTCGGCCATCGACGTCACGCCGCGCGCGAGGGTGTCCGAGAGCGGCGCGAGGATGCGTGTCGTCGTGCCCGCGGCCGCGATCAGGCGCTGCAGGCGCGTGTCGGGATCGGCCAGCGCGCGCATGACCGGCGGCAGGGCGCCGAACAGCCCGGGCAACGATGCGAGCGTGCGGTTGAGCTCGTCGCCGCGACCGGCGAGACCGGTCCCGAGGTAGTCGAGGTTGCGGTCCACGTTCTCGCGCGTCGGCTGGTCGAACGTCGAGAAGAAGTCGTCGAGCTCGGGGCCGATCGCGCTCGAGTCGACGCTGATCGTCGCGCCGTCGGGCAGCTCCTTCGACGACGACCCCTTGACGAGCTCGACGTACTTCAGGCCGAGCGCCGAGCGCGGGCGGATCTTGATCGTCGAGTCGGCGGGGATCGGCGTCGCCGACGTGTCGAGGTGCAGCGTGAGCTGCGCCCCGCCGCTGCGGCTGCCCGGGACGGGCGCGATCTTCGAGACCTGACCGATCCGGAAGCCGCCCTCGCGGACCTCGTTGCCGACGACGAGGCGCGCCGCGTTCGGCACGTCGACCTCGAGCTGCTTGACGGGCACGAACGGCAGCCCGTGGTTGGCGCGGTAGGCGAGCAGCACCGCGACGACGACGACGAACACGGTGACGGCGCCGACGAACAGCGGCTGCGCGGCTATCGCTTGGGAGTCGCGGCGGCGCCTCATGGCCCGAGGAGGTAGTCGAGCAGTCCCTGCTGGTCGGCGCGCGAGCGCTCGGCGTCACGCGGGCTCGGCCGCAGCGGAGGCAGCTTGTCGGTGATGCCCGGGATGACGTCGTTCAGCAGCTTGCCGGCCTCGGGCAGCAGCTGCGGGGGCTGTGGGGGCGCCGTCGCGGCGGGCGCCGGCGCGGTCGCGCCGGGGGAGGCGGGCGTGGTGGTCCTCGCCGGCGGCGCGCCGTCGCCCTCGTCCTGCGAGGGCGCGGTGGGCGCCGTGCCGGTGCTCGCCGTCCCGCGGCTCGTCGCGTCCTGGATCGCGGTCGTGACGCCCGGCTGGTTCGGGCCGAGCCACTGGTTGCAGGCCTTCGTGCGCGCCGGGTCGTCGCGCGCGGTCTGCGCGTTCGTGTACTGCGTGCACTGGTTGACGAGCAGCCCGAGCTTGAGGATGTAGCTCTTGGAGTCGAAGATGTTGATCGCCTGCGACTGCGTGAAGAAGTACTGCAGCAGCGCCTCGAGTCCGGTGAAGCCCTTGCCGGACGGGCTCAGCGGATTGCGCTCGACGGCGTTGTCGCGGTCGTTGACGTTCTCGAGCACGAAGCGCAGGTTGCGCATCGGCTCGGTGCTGACCGAGCCGAGGCCGCGCAGGCGCTTGACGGTCGAGGCGGCCTCGCGGACGGCGACGATGCCCGTGTCCGATGCCCTGCCGAGGCCGCGCACGGCCGGCCGCGCGGAGTCCGCGAACGGGCCGAGGCGCTTCAGCAGCGTGGTCAGGTCGGGCGCGGCGGCGCGCAGGTCGGCGAGGGCGGGGGTCTGCCTGGCGGCAGCCGTGCCGAGGTCGGCGAGCGTCGGGCGCAGCTCGCGCAGGAACGCTGGCAGGCGCTGGATCGCCGCAGCGAGCTGCGTGTCGCGCGCGGACGTCGCCGCCGTGGTGTCGCCCGCCGTCCTGACGAAGCGCGCGACGTCGCTGCGGTTGCGCGCGAGGCCGGCGAGCACGCGGTCGGCGTCGCGCGTGAGCTGGCGCAGCGTCTCGCGGTTGTCGCCGAGGATCTTCAGCACGCGATCGGTCTCGCCGAGCGCGGGGATCGCGCGGCGGATCGCCGCGTTGAGGTCCTCGCCGCGCCCCGCGACGCCCATGCCGAGCTCGGTCAGGATCAGCCCGAAGCGCTCGCGCGCGGGGCGGCGCAGGATGTCGAGCACGACGTCGGGCGGGATCGTGTCGGACGTCTGCGTGACGGGGATCGTCGCCGGCGCGGGCAGCGGCGACGTGCCCGGATCGCAGTCCATGTAGTACTCGCCGATCAGCGACTGCGGCTGCACCTTGCAGAAGACGTCCTTGTGGAAGCCGGCGAACTCCGGCCGCGAGATCGCGATCGTCACGAGCGCGCGGGCGGTCCTGCGCTGCACGTCGAGGCTCTTCACGCGGCCGACCGGGACGCCCGACGAGCGCACGTCCGAGCCGACCGTGAGCCCGAACGCGTTGTCGAGGACGACCACGTAGTGCTGGTCGTCGCCGGCCCCCGCGCTGCTCGCGGCGATCGTCGCCGCAACGACCGCCGCGACCAGGGCGAGCGCCAGGATCGCGAGCCACGCGCGCCGGCGGCCCGCACCCCCTGCGATGAGGATCGCGCGCATCGTCATGGCCCGATCGGGACCTGGGTCGGGTCGCAGTTGAAGTCCGGCGTCGGGCGGTAGGGGTTCGAGCCGTCGGGTGCGGCGCGCTCCAGCGACCCCGGGCAGCGGTCGTTCATGCCGGTCTTCGTGCCGGCGCTCAGCAGCGCCTGGCGCAGCGCCGCCGGGACGGGGATCGCGCCGAGCAGCGGGTCGACCGCGAAGCCGTTCAGCGCGAGCCCGGCGCGCGAGTAGTTGCCGAGCGCGTCGTAGGCGCCGGTCGTCGCGAAGTCGTCGAACCAGCCGACGAGCTCGGGCGCGTACGGGCGCATGAAGCCGACCTGCGGCGTCAGGCCCGACAGCGCCTGGATCGTCGCCGGCAGGGCGCCCGGGCGATCCTTGCCGTTGCGCTCGGCGGTCTGGTTGGCGATCGCGTCGATCGCGGGCTGGCGGCGCAGCAGCTCGACGAGGTCGTTGTCGGCGCCCGGGCTGCGAACCGTGCTCGAGAGGTCGCGCACCGCCGGCTTGGCGTCGCGTGCGAACGGGCGCAGCTGGTTGAGCAGCGGCCGCAGCTTGTCCCTGACGACGGGCTTGGCGTCGTCGACGAGCGGCGTGAGGTCGTCCAGCGAGGCGCGCAGGTCGACGAACGTCGAGTTGGCCTTGCGCAGCACGTCCGGCAGCAGCCCGACGGCCTCGCCGAGGCTGTCGCCATGCGAGCTCAGCGCCGACGTCGTGCTCGCGAGGTGGCGGACGAGCCCCGACAGCGCCTCGTCGCGCGCGGACACGTCGGTGACGAGCTTCGAGGTCTGCGTGATGAAGCGCTGGAAGTCGGGCGTGTCGCGGTTGAGCTCCTGAAAGAGGGCGCTGGACGAGGCGAGCGCCGGGTTGAGCTCGTGCAGCGCGGCGTTCGCCTCGTCCTCGGAGCCCGCCTGGAAGTCGCGCAGGAAGCCGATCGAGTTCGAGACGGCCTTGCGTGTCGCGGGGTCGAACGTGTCGAAGATCTGGTCGAGGTCGACCGCGGACTCCGTGCTGTCGGTGCCGAGGCGGCCCCCGTCGGGGATGTTCGGCTCGTTCGCTCCGCCGAGCTGCAGGTCGACGTAGCGGTTGGCGACGCCCGACAGCGACGCCTGGCGGATGATCGCCCGCGTGCCGCGACGCAACGGGTGGTAGCCGTCGGCGCTGATCGACAGCGTGATGTCGGCCTTGCCGTCCGGCGTCAGCTCGACGTCGTCGACCGACCCGACCGCGACGCCCGAGACCTTCACCTGGTTGCCCTTGACGATCTGGCTCGCGGAGACGAAGCGCGCGTGGACCGTGTAGTCGCTCCCACCCGACAGCACCACGACCAGAACGAGCACGACGAGCGCGGCGGCGACGGCGACCCCTCCCAGGATCCCTCTCCTTGCCATGAACCGCACTACAGCACCAATGTCGACCCCTCGCGCCGAAGCCAGCGTCGATGTTCCGGATAGTCGGGGCAATGGCGGCCCACGAGATCCCAGAATCGGGTCGAGTGGTCCATGACGCGCAGGTGGCACGCCTCGTGCCAGACGACGTAGTCCAGCACGGGCTCGGGGGCGAGCAGCAGCCGCCAGTTGAAGCTCATCGCGCCCGTCGACGAGCACGATCCCCAGCGCGTGCGCTGGTTGCGGATCGTCAGCGACGAGTAGCTGCAGCGCAGCGCGCCGACCGCCGCGTCCAGGCGCGGGGCGATCTCCTCGCGCGCGGCGCGGCGATACCAGCGCTCGAGGGCGGCCGCCGACGCGAGCGCGTCGGCCGGGACGAGCAGCTCGTCGCCGCGACGGTGCACGCGCGTGCGCCCCGGCTGCGGGCGCAGCGCGAGCTCGCGGCCGAGGTAGGGCACGGCGTCGCCGCGCGCCGCGACCGCGTCGCGAACGGCCTGCCCGGCGGCGAGGCGGGCGTCGATCCACGGCCGCAGCTCGGCGATCGCGTCGGGCGCCGCGCGCGCCGCGCTGCGCCGCGGGAGCACGACCTCGACGCCGCCGTGCGGGTCGACGAGCACGCGCACGCGACGGGCGCGGTCGGAGCGGCGGACGGTGTAGGTGAGGTCGTCTGGCATCTGCGAGTAGCGGGGCTCGCCCGCAGCGCGGACCGGGTCGCAGCCATAATGGCGATCGCACCCGTGCCGTCGATCGTCTCACTCCCCCCAGACGTACGCTCGCCCTTCGCGGTGTACGTCAACGGCGTGCACCAGCAGCTGGGCGTGGACTACGACGTCGACGGGCGCACGCTGGTCTTCGGGCGCGAGCTGAAGAAGGAGGGCAAGCTCGGCTTCTGGCGCTGGTTCGCCGGCGCCTGGGGCGTGGGCACCTATCGCCAGAACGACTCCGTCGACGTGAGCTACCAGCGCGACGGGCGGCCGGCGCTGGTCGAGGGGCTCGACATCGCGCAGCAGCCGGCGCCCTGAAGATGACGCCGGGCCGCTGGCGCGGCGTCGCGGTGAGCGCGGGGCGCCTGGTGCGGGCGCGTGCGCCGACGGTGAGCGCGGGGCGGGGCCGGGGACGCCGCGCCACGATGCCCGAGCACGGAGGTAGGCCGCGGGGTCGCGTCGCCGACGCGCTGCCGGCGCTCGCGGTCGGGCGCCGCGTTCGCGAAGCTCTCGCTGGCCGGCGGCGGTGGCCGATCCCTGCGCCGCACGGGCACGTCCGAAGGTGCAGCGGACGCAGCTGCTGGCACTCGCCGTGTTCGACGGCGGCGCCCGCGAGCGTCGTGCCATCGATCCGGGTCGTGACCGAGGCCCCGTGTGCGCGCGCCGTCCGTGCACGTACCTGCCCCGGGGCGACGGATAGCACCCGCTACTCCTCCGGGAGTAGCGCACGCTACCCGCGAAAAAATGGAACCGTTGCATACGCCACCCGACGAGAGGCAGGGCGCCGCGATCGTCGTCCGCGCTGCGCGCACGGCTGCTCCACCGCGCCGCGAGCGCAGTCCCGGCGGGCTCGTGGGGCTGCGGGGCATCCGCGAGCGCAGTCCCCGCGGGCTCCTGGCGCTGCCCCCAGAGCGCGAGTCGTCGCCAGGCGCGTGCTGCAGAGCCTGGACCGGCGCGTTAGCGTTGCTCCATGACCGCACGCCGCCTCACCCTCGCCGCCGCCGCGACCGCCGCCGCCCTGCTGCCGGTCGCCGCCGCTCACGCAGACGCCACCTGGTCGACTCCGGTCGACGTCGTCGCCGCCGGCGACACGATCTTCGGCGATCTCGGCATCGGCTTCGATGCCCAGGGGCGCGGGCTCGTCTCGTGGAACTTCTCGAACGATCCTCACGGGGCGACGCTGCGCACCAGCCGCTCGGGACTGCGCAGCATCGCCCCGGGCGACACGCTCGAGGGCCTGCGCGTCGGCGAGCTCGACAGCCCGGCGGTCGGCAGGCCCGTGCAGTTCGGCGCCGACGGCGTCGCCGCGCTGCAGCGCACGCCCGGTTGCGCGCAGGCCGACGCGGTCGTGTGCCGTCGCGGCGGGCCCGGGCGGCCGGTCACGCTGTCGGTCGTCACGACGACGACCAGCCTCGGCGGCGGGTCGGTCGCCGTGCTCCCGAGCTACCGCGCGGCCGCGCTGCAGGACGTCGACAGCGGCGCGGCGGCGATGGCCGGCACCGCGGGCGGCCGGCTCGCCGTCGCCTACGTCGAGCAGCGCCGCGGTCACGACACGCTGCTGCTATCCGAGCGCCGCGCGCCCGGCGCCAAGTTCGCGCGACGCATCTCGGTCGCGGCGGGGCCGTCGATCCGCCGGATCGCGATCGCCTACGGCCCGCACGACGGCCTGCTGATCGCGTACTCCCGTGCCGGCGAGGTCGACGTCCGCTCGCGCAAGGGCACGGGCGCGTTCGGCCCGGCCGACGACCTCGGCTCGGCGAAGAACCTCGTCTCGCTCGTCGCGGGCGTCGCCGCGAACGGCCGCGCGGTCGTCGCGTTCCGGCGCTCGACGCGCACCGTCCACGACGGACGGGTGGCCGCGGCCAGCGTCCACGGCGCGCTGCGTGCGCCCGGGGCGGCGCACTTCGCCAAGCCGCAGGCGCTCGACGCGACGCCGTCGCCGACCGCGGACGCGGTCCGTCTCGGCATGGCCGCGGACGGCAGCACCACGCTCGGCTGGACGAGTGGCATCGCCTCCCCGACGGTCATCACGACGCAGGCGAGCCCCTCCGGGCGCTTCGCCGCGCTCTCGCCGAACGGAGCGGGGTACCTCGGAGACGTCGTCGTGCAGCCAAGCGGCTCGCGGCTCGTCGTCTGGCGCGCCCCCCAAGCGGCCCCGGATGCGACGACCGGGCTCGTCGCATCCGACGTCTACGCCGCCACGACGGTGAGCGACGTCGAGTCCGACGAGCTCGTCCGCGCGGGCGAGCAGGTCACGGCCGTCACCGGCGCGTTCGACCCGCAGACCGGCGAGCCGACCGTCGCCTGGATCGGCGCCGGCGCGCTGCGCACCGCCACACGAACCCCCTGATCGGGGGTTGTGCAGGCGGTCTTGCGCACCGTAGCGTCGATCTCTCGTAGCGTTTGACCGGGTCCATGCGCCGATCGCCTCGCCTCACCGCGATTGCCGCCGCCATCGTCATCGCCCTCACGGCGCTGTCGGCGGCGTCGGTTCTCGTGCCTTCCTCAGCCTCGGGCGACCTCTCCAGTCGTGTCGCCGCCGCGCGGGCGAAGGAGGCCGCGGCCGCGGCCGCGTCGTCGCACGACGCGCGCGAGATCGCGCACCTGCGCGTGCCGATCGCCGACCTGCAGGCCAAGGAGAACGCCCTGCAGTCGAGCGTGAACATCCAGCAGGGGATCCTGAACACGCTGCAGGCCAAGCTGCGCTCCGAGCGCGCGCGGCTCGTGCGCCTGCGCGTGTCGCTGCGCCACGACCAGAAGGTGCTCGCGCAGCAGCTGCGCGCGTCCTACGAGACGCCGGCGCCGGACATCGTCACCGTCGTGCTCGACGCCCACGGCTTCGCGGACCTGCTCGAGCTCGTCGACCAGATCAAGACGATCGGCCGCCACAACGCGCAGGTCACGACGCGCGTGAAGAAGACCCGCAACGCCGTCGCCACGGAGGCCAAGCAGCTCGCCTCCGACGAGCAGCGCCAGAAGCAGGTCACCGCGTCGGTGCTCAGCGAGCGCGACCAGGTCAGCGAGCTGCGGATCGGGCTCGTCGCGCGTCAGACGGTCTACGTCCGCGCGCACTCGGCGCACAGCTCGCAGCTGAGCTCGCTGCACACGCAGCGGGTCTCCCTGGAGAACGCGCTCGCCCGCGAGCAGGCGCGCACCGCCGCGGCGCTGTCGAACTCGCTCGGCGGCCCGCTCGCATCTCCGCCGCCCGGTCCGATCGGCTCGTTCACCGGCCACGGTGGTACCTGGGGCTTCTTCCAGGCGCCGGGCACGAACTACAGCGTCGGCAACGAGCCCGCCATCGCGGCGCGCCTGGATCGCCTCGGCAAGGCGCTGCACCTGCATCTCATCGGCATCTCGGGCTACCGCTCGCCGCAGCACTCCGTCGAGGTCGGCGGCTTCGCCAACGACCCGCACACGCGCGGCGAGGCGTCCGACACGCCGGGCGTCGAGGGCGTGCCCGAGGGGACCCTGGAGCAGTTCGGCCTGACGCGCCCGTTTCCCGGGCCGGCCGAGGCCGATCACGTCCAGCTGGCCTGAGCCGAGCCCCAGCGCCTACGTCAGCGCCCAGCGCTCCGGCTCGCCGCCGTCGCGCTCGAGCACGCCGGTGACCTCGAGGTGACGTAGGTGACAGAGCGTCTCGGGCAGCCACCAGCCGGCGTTCAGCGCGGTGATCGGCTCGCCGTAG
Organism: Solirubrobacteraceae bacterium; assembly: GCA_036491075.1. Taxonomy (GTDB): domain Bacteria; phylum Actinomycetota; class Thermoleophilia; order Solirubrobacterales; family Solirubrobacteraceae; genus CADCVQ01. The sequence continues at coordinate 8,369 of DASXCR010000122.1, read as the reverse complement.
AGCAGCGGCACGATCTCGTACGCGGTGACCGGCCCCCGCTCGCCGACGATCTCCCGCACGCGCACGAGACGCGAGCGCACGAGCGCGCGGTTGGCCTCGATGTGCGCGTCGACGTCGGTGAACGTCCGCGCGTGGCCGGCCAGGCACAGCCGCGCGTCGAGCGCCTGCACGCGATCGAGCGACGCCAGGAACTCGCCGACCGGGTCGGGCGTCCAGCCGTAGTCGAAGTACAGCGAGACGCGGCCGAGCAGGTGGTCGCCGGAGATCAGGATCCGACGCTGCGCCTGGTGCAGGCAGACGTGCGAGGGCGCGTGGCCCGGCGTCTCGTGGACCGTCCAATCGCCGAGGTCGGTGTTCACGACGACGCCCGCGACGAGGTCGCGGTCGGGTTGCGCGATGCGCTTGACGCCGTAGCCGCGGGCCTTGGCGAAGCGCGCGAACTCGGCCAGCGGGGCGACCGGCACGCCGCTCATCCGCGCGATCTCCAGACGGCGGGCGAGCGCCTCGTCGGGGTCCTCGGCGGCGGCGGTCATGTGCGCGTGGTTCGGATGCATCCACAGCTCGCAGCCGCTCGCGTCGATCACGTCGGCCGCCTGGCCGTAGTGGTCGGAGTGCGCGTGCGTGCAGACGAGCAGGCGCACGTCCTCCAGGCGCAGCCCGACCTGTGACATGGCGAGCTCGAGCTGATCCAGCGACCCCTCGTCGTGCAGCCCGCAGTCGAACAGCACGACCCCGTCGCCGGCCGCCAGCGCCCACGCGTTGCAGTGCGGCACGCCCGGCCACGGCAGCGGCAGGCGCAGGCGCCAGACGCCGGGCAGCACGCGCTCGCCGCGGCCGAGCTCACGACGGCGGTTGGACTCGGGCACGTCGCGGACGATAGGACGGCGCAGGCTCATGTGCTGCGTGCCCGCGGCGACCCACTAAATTGACCATGACGATGGGCAAGCGCAACCGCGGAGCGGGTCGCATCTCGGCCCCCACCAACGACTATCGCGACGCCGACGGCAACATCCTGACGCTGCGCGGGTCGATGTCGCCGCTGACGCGACGCAAGTACGCCTCGATCCTGCACGACCAGCGCGTCAGCACCGACGACTCCTGGCACCGCGCGGTCGAGTTCCTGTTCGAGCGGCTCGTCGAGCGCTGGACGATCTACGACGTCCCGACCGAGGGCCAGAAGGAGCTGCTCATGCGCTACCGCATCGCGACGTCCGAGGAGCGCCTCTGGATCCGCGACGTGCTGCGCCAGCACCTGGCCGCCAACTTCCCAGAGATCGAGGCACCATGAGCACGACCCGCACGGAGACCGCCGTCCCGACCCGCCTGCTGCTCGGATCCGGCCCGAGCATCGTGCCCGAGCGCGTGCTCCACGCGCTCGCCCAGCCGACCATCGGCCACATGGATCCCGCCTTCGCGGCGATCATGAGCGAGACGATCGCGCTGCTGCGCGAGGCCTTCCAGACCGAGAACATGGCGACGCTGCCGATCTCGGGCACGGGCAGCGCCGGCATGGAGGCGCTCGTCGCGAACTTCGTCGATCCCGGCGACCGCGTCGTCTGCGGGGTGCACGGGCTGTTCGGCCTGCGGATGGCCGACGAGCTCGCCCGCGCAGGCGCCGAGGTCATCAAGGTCGAGGCCGAGTGGGGACGCGCGCTGGATCGGGAGGCGCTGATCGCCGCGACCAAGGACGGCGTCGACGCGATGGTCGTCGTCCACGGCGAGACGTCGACCGGCGTCGCGCAGCCGCTGGACGGCCTCGCCGACGCCTGCCACGAGCGCGACGCGCTGCTGCTGATCGACTGCGTCACCTCGATCGGCGGCCACGAGCTGCGCATCGACGAGTCCGGCGTCGACGCCGCCTTCGCCGGCACGCAGAAGTGCCTGAACTGCCCGCCCGGCCTCGCGCCCTTCACCGCCGGCGAGCGCGCGCTAGCCAAGCTCGCCGCGCGCGAGAAGCCGGGCCGCTCGTGGTACTTCGACCTCTCGCTCGTGCTCGCCTACTGGAGCCCCGATCAGGCCGGCGCCACGGCGCGCGCCTACCACCACACCGCGCCGATCAACCTCGTCTACGCGCTGCGCGAGGCGCTGACGATCGCGGTCGGCGACGAGTGGCTGCCGAACGCCTGGGAGCGCCACCGCAAGGCGCACCACGCGCTCAAGGACGCGCTCTCGGTGCTCGGCTGCGAGCGCCTCGCGCCCGACGGCGAGCAACTGCACCCGCTGCTCGCGGTGTCCCCGCCCGAGGGCATCGACGAGGCGCAGGTGCGGACGGCACTGCTGCTCGACCACGGCATCGAGATCTCCGGCGGCCTCGGCCCGCTCGCCGGCAGGCTGTGGCGGATCGGCGTGATGGGCGCCGGCGCGCGCCGCGAGCCGCAGGCGCGGCTCGTGACGGCGCTCTGCGAGCTGCTGGGCGCCGACTCGGCCGAGCCGCTCGCCGCGCTCGACGCGGGCTGGCGCGCGTAGTGCCCGGCGCATGAGCCTCGACGCGGGGCGCTTCGCCGACCTGCTGACCGGCTACTGCCTCGACGTGCAGCCCGGCCAGGAGGTGCTCGTGCGCTCGACGACGCTTGCCGCGCCGCTGCTGGCGCAGTGCCAGCGCGCGATCCTCGAGCGCGACGCATGGCCGCTGCTGCGCGTCGAGTTGCCCGGCGCGACCGCGGCCTTCTACCGCGATGCCCACGATCGCCAGCTCGACACGTTTCCCGAGGTCGCGTTCGCCGAGGCGAAGCGCGCGCACGCGCAGCTCGCCGTCCAGGCGCCGGAGAACACGCGTGCGCTCGTCGGGATCGATCCGGCGCGCCTCGCCCGCTCGGCCTACGCGCGCAAGCCGATCCGCGAGCAGACGATGAAGAAGCGCTGGTGCTCGACGCTGTGGCCGACGCAGGCGGGCGCGCAGCAGGCGGGCATGCACCTCGCCGACTTCGAGGCGTTCGTCGCGCGGGCGCTGTTTCTCGACCAGCCCGACCCCGAGCACTCGTGGGGCGAGCTGCGCGCCTTCCAGGCGACGCTGATCGAGCGCCTGCGCGGCGCGCGCGAGCTGCGCATCGAGACCGCGGCCGGCACCGACGTGACGCTGAACGTCAAGGGGCGCGAGTGGGTGAACTCCGACGGCAAGCGCAACATGCCCTCGGGCGAGGTCTTCACGGGCCCGCACGAGGCGAGCGCGAGCGGGCTCGTGCGCTTCGACGTGCCGTCCTCGCCCGCCGGCGTCGACGTCGCGGGCGTCGAGCTGCAGTTCGAGGCCGGCCTCGTCGTCGCCGCCCGCGCCGACCGCGGCGAGGAGTACCTGCAGCGCGCGCTGCAGACCGACGACGGCGCGCGCCGCCTCGGCGAGATCGGCATCGGCACGAACTTCGGGATCGACCGCGCGATCGGCGCGACGCTGTTCGACGAGAAGATCGGCGGCACCGTACACCTCGCGCTCGGCCGCTCGTACCCCGAGACCGGGGGGCGCAACGAGTCCGCGCTGCACTGGGATCTCATCTGCGACCTGCGTCCCGGCGGCCGGCTGACGGCCGACGGCGAGGTCGTCGCGCAGGACGGGCGCTTCGCCCTGTAGCGCGCGCCGCTATACATGGCCGGGTGATCGCGACGGCGCGCAGCGGCGAGCGGCGAGGCTCGGCCAACATCCTCGAGCTCGAGCCCGCGTTCTGTGCGGGCCTCGCACCGGATGCGGCGCGGGCGGCCCGCGAGGCGGCGTCGGTCGCGACGTTGGTGGTGCGGCCCGGCGTCTGGGACGGCCGCGCGGACCTCGGCGACTGCCCCGGCGATCTCGGCCTGCTGGTCGTCGACGGTTTTCTCGGCCGCCGCGTCCGGGTCGGCCCGCAGGCCTGCACGGAGCTGCTCGGCGGCGGCGACCTGATCCGGCCGTGGGACGTGCCCGACGACCTCGCATCGGTCCACGCCGTCACCTCGTGGACGGTCTTCACCCCGATCACGGTCGCGCTCGTCGACGAGCACTTCGTCGGGCGCATGTGCGCATGGCCGCCGGTCATCGCCGCGCTCGCCAAGCGCATGATGGAGCGCAGCCGCACGCTCGCCTTCCACCTCGCCGTCTGCCACCTGACGCGCGTCGATCAGCGCCTGCTCGTGGTGCTGTGGCACTTCGCCGACCGCTGGGGACGCGTCACGCCGGACGGCATCGCGCTCGGCCTGCCGCTCACGCACGAGCTGCTCGCGCACATCGTCGGGGCGCGGCGACCGACGGTCACGACGGCCCTACAGGAGCTCGCTTCGCGCGGCCTGGTCACGCGCGGCGAGGGCCGCCGCCTGCTGCTGCACGGCGACCCGCCGAGCGAGCTGCGCGAGCTGCGCGCCCAGGTCGCTGGCTGAGTCGCCACGGGCTCGCGCCCGGGTAGGGGGCTGAGCCGGCCTGACGGCCTGAGCCGAGCCTGAGCCGGGCCTGGGCCGGGCCTGGGCCGGGCCTGAGCCGGTCGCCCGGCCGGCGCAGGGATCGCCGGCCGGGCCGCACCGGCGCTCCGCGCGCGCGGCCCCGTTCAGGCGGGGATCCCGGAGCGCTTCGCTGCCGCTTCCGTCGCGGCCGAGGACACCAGCCCGATCGCGAGGAGGGCGATCCCGTTGACGAGGTGGTTGTAGTTCTCGAGGTCGCCGTGCCCGGTCATCGAGATGATCGTCAGGTTGCTCGTGCCGACGGTGCCGATGACGAACGCCACGATGTAGAACAGGCCGACGCCCAGCGCCGCGCCCTCCGCCGTGGTCGCGGACTGTCGCGACATGATGATCAGGAAGCCGCCGATCGTGAAGTGGACGAGGTTGTGCATCGGGTTGATGTGAAATCCGATCAGCGTGTCGCCCGTGTTCTGGACGAAGTTGCTGAAGCCGGTGATGCACCAGCCGATCACGCCGATGATCACGTAGCCGGCCCCGAACAGCGGCATGAGGTTCTGCGCAAGGCTGCGATTGCCAGAGTCGCCGAGCATCTGTGGTGGTACCTCCCAGGTGGACGATGAGCGGCGATTGCGGCGCCCCGTGGGAGTGCGGCGCCGCAATCGCCTGATCCTGTGGGTGTCGGGCGCGCCGGCGTTCTTACCCGCGGATCTGACGAGTGTCCGCGTGCCACGCCGTACGGGCGAGCGCGGGGACGTAAGAACGCCCGCTCGCGGTGACACTCACGCCCCCATGGGCATCCAGAACTCCAAGCTGGCCAGCGTCGCCGAGCTGCACGCCGGCGACGTCGTGCGGCTGAAGGCCGTCGCCACGATCGACCTTCCCGGCGCCGAGCAGGCAGTGCATGACCTGCTCGTCGCGCTCGGCCGCGACGTCGCCGACCCCGGCCTGCGCGACACCCCGCGCCGCGTCGCCGCCGCCTACGCGGAGCTGCTGACGCCCGCGTCCTTCGCCCTGACCACGTTCCCCAACGAGGAGGGCTACGACGAGCTCGTCGTCGTCCGCGACATCCCGTTTCACTCGCTGTGCATGCATCACATGCTGCCGTTTCACGGCGTCGCGCACGTCGCGTACCTGCCGGGCGACAGCATCGTCGGGCTGTCGAAGCTCGCGCGTGTCGTCGAGCTCTTCGCGCGCGACCTGCAGGTGCAGGAGCGCCTCACGATGCAGGTCGCGGACTGCCTCGAGCAGCACCTGCGACCGAAGGGCGTCGGGGTCGTGATCGAGGCCGAGCACCTCTGCATGTCGCTGCGCGGGGTGCAGAAGGCCGGTGCCTGCACGACGACGTCGGCGCTGCTCGGACTGCTGCGCGACGACGCACGCACGCGTCAGGAGTTCCTCTCGCTCGTGACGTCCTGACGGGTAAGAACCCGGCTGGCGTGGACGCTCAACAGATACATGCGCAGCACACGCCCCGAGTCCGAGCAGCCCGCGCTTGCAAGCGCGTACGGCGACTGGCGCCGCCGCCGCCTGATGGCCGCGGGATTCACCCCGACGCTCGCATGCCGGCTCTCCCAGGACGACGAGATCGACCTGCACGAGCTGCTCGTGCTCGTCGATCTCGGCTGTCCGCCGGAGCTCGCCGCACGCATCCTCGCGCCGCTCGAGCTCGCCGCGACGACGTCGTGAGGCCGCCGGCCGCTGATACGTTGACGGGCGTGGCCGCCGAGTCCGCCTCGCCAGTCGCCCCCGCACCGGACGCGCTGGACGCGGAGTCCCGGCAGTGGGTCGACGCGCTCGGCGCCAGCGGCAGCGCCCACGAGGCGGCGATCGCCCGGCTGCACGAGCTGCTGCTGCGCGCCGCCCGCTTCGAGGTCTCGCGCCGGCGCCACGCGCTGTCGCACCTGCGCGGCGGCGACTTCGACGACCTCGCCCACCAGGCGGCCGGCGACGCGCTCGTGGCGGTGCTCGGCAAGCTGCGGACCTTCCGCGGCGACAGCCGCTTCACGACGTGGGCCTACAAGTTCGCGCTGTACGAGGCCGCGGTGAAGCTGCGCCGCCGTGCGTGGCAGGACCGCGAGCTGCCGCTGGAGCCCGAGAGCTGGCCGAACATCGCCTCGCGCGCGCTGTCGCCGCACGAGCACCTGGCGGAGAGCGAGCTGCTCGGTGCGCTGCGCGTCGCGATCGACGGCGCGCTCAGCGCGCACCAGCGCGAGGTGCTCGTCGCGATCACGCTCAACGGCGTGCCGATCGACGTCCTCTCCGAGCGGCTCAACACGACCCGCGGCGCGCTCTACAAGACGCTGCACGACGCCCGCAAGAAGCTGCGCGCGGAGCTGCACGCGCAGGGCCTCGACGTCCCTGGCGACGACGCGAGGGTGTCGCCATGACCGACGAGCGCGGGCAGGTGTGCGACGAGCTGATCGGACCGGACGAGCCGGAGCTGACGTGCGAGGAGTGCTTCGAGCAGCTCGATCGCTATGTCGACGTCGCGCTCGCCGATCGCGATCCCGATCGCGCCGTCCCCGGCATGCGCGCGCATCTCGTGGGCTGCCCCGCCTGCCGCGAGGACCACGACAGCCTGCTCGAGTACGCGCGCGGCGCCGGCCCCACGCCGCCCCCGTCGTCGTAGGCGGGTAAGACGGCGCCGGACGCCGGCGCGAACGGGGCATGGGCCCCGGAACAAGGAGCGGCATGACCTCGCGGAGCACGTTCGTCGTCGTCGGCGCCGGGCTGGCCGGCGCGAAGGCCGCGCAGACGCTGCGCGAGGAGGGCTTCGACGGCCGGATCGTGCTGCTCGGCGCCGAGGTGCAGCGCCCCTACGAGCGCCCGCGGCTGTCGAAGGACCTGCTGCGCGGCGAGAGCGAGCGCGAGAGCGCGTTCGTCCACGCCGAGGGCTTCTACGACGATCACGCGATCGAGCTTCGGACCGGCACGATGGTCGTGTCGCTCGACCTGCACGAGCGCGCCGTCGTGCTCGACGGGGGCCAGCGCATCCGCTACGACCGGCTGCTGCTCGCGACCGGCGCGGCTCCCCGCCGGCTCGCGGTCCCGGGGGCCGAGCTCGACGCCGTCCACGAGCTGCGCACGCTCGGCGACTGCGCGGTCCTGCGCGGAGAGCTGCGTGCCGTGCAGCGGCTCGTCGTCGTCGGCGGCGGCTGGATCGGGTGCGAGGTCGCGGCCTGCGCGCGGCAGCTGGGCGTCGAGGTGACGATGATCGAAGCGACCTCCGTCCCGCTCGAGCGCGCGCTGGGGCGCGAGATCGGCGCCGTCTACCGCGACCTGCACGCCGCCAACGGCGTGCGCATGCTCCTCGGCCGCCGCGTCGCCGCGTTCGAGGGCGACGGTCGTGTCGAGGCGGTCTGCACCGCCGACGGCGAACGGGTCGTGTGCGACGCCGTCGTGGTCGGCGCGGGCGCCGTGCCGCGCACCGCGCTCGCCCGCCGGGCCGGGATGGACGTCGCCAACGGGATCGTCGTCGACGCGTACCTGCAGTCCAGCGCGCCGGGCGTCTTCGCCGCGGGCGACGTCGCGCGCGCGCAGCACCCGCGCTACGGCCGCGCGATCCGCTGCGAGCACTGGGCCAACGCGCTGCACCAGGGTCCCGCCGCCGCGCGCAACATGCTCGGCGCGGGGATCGCCTACGACCGCATCCCGACGTTCTTCTCCGATCAGTACGACGCCGGCATGGAGCACGCCGGCCACGCGACGAGCTGGGACGAGGTCGTCGTGCGTGGCGACGTCGCCGCAGGCGAGCTCGTCGCGCTGTGGCTGCGCGACGGGCGCGTGCTCGCGGGGATGAACGTCAACGTCTGGGACGCCGCGCAGGACATCCACGCGCTGATCGGCTCAGGCGCGACGGTCGATCCCGCCCGCCTGCGCGATCCGCGGAACGCGCTGGCCGACGCCTTCGCGCCGGCGCCGGGCGCGGTCGGCGGATAGGCGAGCGGCCCGTCGTCACGGTGCCGCCGGCGGCATCCACGCCGCCCGCATGTCCACGCGCGCGCCGCGAAACGGGA
>DASXCR010000121.1:0-4701 GCA_036491075.1 Solirubrobacteraceae bacterium | reverse complement strand
AGGCGCCGGCCTTCTCGTCCCACGTCCAGTTCGAGGTCTCGGTGTCGACGAAGATGATCCGCGCCCCGTCGTAGCGGGTGTTGTCGTCCGACCAGACGTACCAGTCGCGCTTGGGCGAGTCCGTGCTCGAGCGCGCCTCCTGAAACCACGCGCAGTCCGACGACGTGTGGTTCATGACGAGGTCCGCGATGACGCGGATCCCGCGCTCGTGCGCGGCGTCGATGAACGTGCGGACGTCGTCCATCGTCCCGTAGTCGGCATGCACCTTGTAGAAGTCGGCGATGTCGTAGCCGCCGTCGCGACCGGGCGACTCGTACATCGGCAGCAGCCAGATGCAGGTGACGCCGAGCCACTGCAGGTAGTCGAGTTTCTCGGTCAGCCCGCGGAAGTCGCCGTGGCCGTCGCCGGTGCCGTCGAAGAACCCGCGCAGGTGGATCTCGTAGAAGATCGCCGTCTTGAACCACAGCGGGTCGGACTCGAACCAGTGGCCGGCCCGGGATGTCGCGGTGGTCGTCACGAGACCTTCAGCAGGTGCGCGACGCGGTAGGGGTCCAGGCGCACGAAGTTGCGGCCCATGCGCCAGTCGAAGCTCTCGCCCGACAGCAGGTCGGTGACGGTGAAGACGGGCGGCAGGCCGAGGTCGTAGGGCACGACGACGACGCCCTCCTGGGCGGTGACGGGATCGAGCGTCACGACGCAGATCACGGCGTTGTCGCCGGTGCGCTTGGCGTAGGCGATCAGCGCGTCGTTCTCCGTCGTGAGGAAATCGATGTTGTCGAGGTGCTGCAGCGCCGCGTTGTCGCGACGGATCGCGTTGATGCGCGAGATCAGCGTGAGCAGTGGACCGTCCAGCGTGCGCGACTTGACCTCGTACTTCTCGGAGTGGTCGTACTCCTCGCTGCCCGCCTTGACGGGAACCCGCTCGAAGCTCTCGAAGCCGGAGTAGACGCCATAGGACGGGCTCAGCGTGGCGGCGAGGACGAGCCGGCTGGCGAACCGTGGGGGCCCGCCGGCCTGCAGCTCCTCGGTGAGGATGTCCGGGGTGTTGACGAAGAAGTTCGGCCGGTAGTACTCCTGCATGCCGCTCGAGGCGAGCTCGGTGACGTACTCGGCGAGCTCCCACTTCGAGCTCTTCCAGGTGAAGTACGTGTAGGACTGGTTGAAGCCGACCTTGGCGAGCATCTTCATCATCGCCGCGCGGGTGAACGCCTCGGCGAGAAAGACGATCTCCGGGTACTCGACGCGCATCTGCGCGATCAGCCACTCCCAGAAGGCGACGGGCTTGGTGTGCGGGTTGTCGACGCGGAAGACGCGCACGCCGCGGTCCGCCCAGAAGCGCACGACGTCGCGCAGCGCGTCCCACAGGCCCTCCCAGTCCTCGCAGTCGAAGTTGACGTTGTAGATGTCCTGGTACTTCTTCGGCGGGTTCTCGGCGTATTTCAGCATGCCGTCGGGGCGGCGGTGAAACCACTCCGGGTGCTCGGTCAGCCAGGGATGGTCGGCCGAGCACTGGATCGCGAAGTCCAGCGCGACGTCGATGCCGTGCTCGCGTGCGGTCGCGATCAGCGCGTCGAAGTCGTCCATCGTCCCGAGGTCGGGGTGCAGCGCCGTGTGCCCGCCGTTCTCGCGGTCGCCGATCGCCCACGGCGAGCCGGGGTCGCCGGGTCCGGCGGTCAGCGCGTTGTTCGGGCCCTTGCGGTTCGTCATGCCGATCGGGTGGATCGGCGGCAGGTAGAGGACGTCGAAGCCGAGGTCGGCGAGCTCGGGAACGCTCTTCGCGACGCCCTGCAGGCCGCCCCACGAGCGCGGGAACAGCTCGTACCAGGCGCCGAAGCGCGCGCGCACCGGGTCGACGTCGATGTGCAGCTCGGTCGTGGAGGTCGTGGCGCGGCTGCGGTCGGGGTGGCGCCGAATCGCCTCCAGCAGCGCTGCGTCGAGCGCCGCGCCATGGCGCTGCGCGGCGGTCGCCGCTCGATCGCCCACGATCTCGTGCGCGGCGGCGATCGTCCGCTTGTCCTCGCCCTTCGCGCGCTTGCGCGCCGCGTCGAGCAGGACGGCGCCCTCGGACAGCTCGCCGGAGAGGTCGTCCTCGCCGGCGTCGATCTTGCGCCGCAGCTCGTCGCGCCAGCCGGCGAACGCGTCGACCCATGCCTCGATCGTCCAGGAGTAGCGTCCCAGGGAGGTGACCTCGAACTCGCCAGCCCAGCGGTCGCCGTCGACGTGCGCGTCGATGCGCCGCAGCGGGTGCTCCTCGTGGCGCTCGGCGCCGGGGGCGAGGACCCGCGCGACGGCGCGCAGCACGTCGTGGCCGTCGGCGAAGATGTCGGCGCCGATCTGCACGGTCTCGCCGAGCGTGCGCTTGCCGGCGAAGCGCCCGCAGTCGACGATCGGCGCGGGCGCGACGATCTGGATACGCGGCGGAGCGGGCTTGACGGCCGAGGGCGATGAAGCTTGTTTCGGGCTCTTCGGCGCGGGCACTCCTCCTCACTCTCTCCGTTCATGGCGGTTGGAAACGTGAAAGCTCTGCAACGACGCACCTCGGGAGTCCAGCTGCATCCGACGAGCCTGGCCGGAGGGACGCTCGGCACCGACGCCTTCCGTTTCGTCGACTGGCTCCACGACGCCGGGCAGTCGTGGTGGCAGATGCTGCCACTCGGCCCGCCCGACCGCGCGCGCTCCCCGTACAAGTCCGACTCCGCGTTCGCCGCCTGGCGTGGCCTGCTCGCGAACCCTGCAGCTGAGGTTAGCGACGACGAGATCGAGGAGCTCCGCGCGCGCGAGTCGTTCTGGATCGGCGACTGGGAGCGCGTCGCCGGCGGTCGCCGCGCCGTCGCCGACCAGGTGCGCTTCGCGCGCGAGTGGGGCGCCCTTCGCGCCTACGCATCCGAGCGCGGCGTCGGCCTGATCGGGGACGTGCCGATCTACGTCGCACCGGGCGGTGCGGACCATCTCGCCCATCCGTCGCTGTTTTTCGGCGGGGAGGTCTCGGGCGCGCCGCCCGACGTCTACTCCGACAAGGGGCAGCTGTGGGGCAACCCGCTGTACGACTGGCCGGCGATGCAGCGGCGCGGCTACCGCTGGTGGACCGAGCGGCTGCGGCGCACGTTCGACCTCTTCGACGTGACGCGGATCGATCACTTCCGCGGCTTCGTCGCGTACTGGGCGGTGCCGGACGGCGCGGCGGACGCGCGCGGCGGACGCTGGCGGCGCGGTCCCGGGCGGGCGGTGTTCGCGGCCGCGGCGGCGGCGCTCGGCGAGCTGCCGGTGATCGCCGAGGATCTCGGCGTCATCACCGAGCCGGTGCAGCGGCTGCGTCGCGAGCTCGGCTTCCCGGGGATGGTCGTCATGCAGTTCGGCTTCGATCCCGACGACCCGGACGGCCCGCACCGGTTGGAGCACCACACGGCGGACAAGGTCGCCTACACGGGCACGCACGATCAGGACACGCTGCGCGGCTGGTGGGAGTCGGTCGCGGCGCCGACGCGCTCGGCCGCTCAGGCACAGATCGCGGCGGGCGGCTTCGACGAGGACGAGCCGTGGTGGTCGCTGATCCGGTTGACGTTCAGCTCGCCGGCGCGGCTGGCGATGGTGCAGGCGCAGGACGTCCTCGGGCTCGGCAGCGAGGCGCGGATGAACGTTCCCGGGCGCGCGACGGGCTCGTGGCGCTGGCGGATGGCGCCGGGCGCGCTGACCGCCGAGCACGCTCGCCGGTTGCGCGCGGCGACCGAGGAGTCGGGCCGGCTGCGCTGACGGCGCCCGCGCGACGCGGCCGGACGGGCTCGCGGGCCGCGGCCGACATAGACTCGTTCGATGGCAGCACCGGCCAGCGCGGACGCGATCCGCGACGTCAACACGCGCTATCACGATGCCGCCGCCGAGCACTACGACACGAAGTGGGGCGTCGACTTCGGCGAGGTCGGTTGCAACCAGGTGCGCGGCAAGCTGCACAAGCTGCTCGGCAAGCCGCTGCCGACGTTCGAGCGCTCGCTGGAGATCGGCTGCGGGACCGGCTACTTCTCGCTGAACATGCTCCAGGACGGGGTCGTGCGCGCGGCGACGGCGACGGACATCTCGCCGGGGATGCTCGACGTCACGCAGGCCAACGCGGCACGGATCGGCGTCGACGTGCGCACCGTCGCGTGCGACGCCGAGGACCTGCCGTTCCCCGACGCGTCGTTCGACCTCGTGCTGGGTCACGCCGTCCTGCACCACCTCCCCCACCTCGACCGCGCGTTCGAGGAGTTCAAGCGCGTGCTGAGGCCCGGCGGGCGCTTCCTGTTCGCCGGCGAGCCCTCGCGCACCGGCGATCGGATCGCCGCCTATCCGAAGGGCGCCGGCCTGCGGCTCGCGCCGATCTGGCGCGCCGCGATGGGCGCGCGGCCGGCCGACGGCCACGACGCGCCGGCCGATCGCGGCGACCGCTCGCAGTCCCACGCCGAGCTCGAGGGCGAGTCGCTGGAGCCGTTTGTCGACGTGCACGCGTTCACGCCCGCCGACCTCGGCATCTGGGCGCGCGACGCGGGATTCGCCGACGTGCAGGTGCGCGGCGAGGAGCTGCTCGCGAACTGGTTCGGCTGGATGAACCGCACGCTCGAGGCGACCGCGCGGCCCGAGGACGTGCCGTGGCTGTGGCGCCAGTACGCGTTTCGCGGCTACCTGCTGCTGCAGCGCGTCGACGTCGCGCTGCTGGAGGGACGGCTG
>DASXCR010000120.1:0-9191 GCA_036491075.1 Solirubrobacteraceae bacterium | reverse complement strand
GAAGTTGCCCGTCACGCCGTCGTCGGCATGGATCGTGATCCCCGGAAGGACCTCCTCGCCCTCGTCGAAGCCCATCCGCTCCAGGTCAAACGGCGCCAGCCCGATGCCGAACGCCGTGTGCGTCGGGTTCTCGCGATCGTGGGCGTTGACGCCGATCTGGAACGCCTGGAGGTTCTTGCCGATGATCGACGGGTCGACTCCCATGTGCGCTTGTGAGACTAGCGCGGCGCCGCGGGATCGATCAAGACGCCGGGATTGAGCATCCCGCGCGGATCGACCGCCTGCTTGGCCGCGCGCAGCCCGGCCGCGAAGGGCTCGGGGCGCTGGCGGTCATACCAACGCCGATGGTCGCGGCCGATCGCGTGGTGGTGCGTGATCGTCCCGCCCGCGGCGAGGATCGCGTCCGAGGCGGCCTGCTTGACCGCCGCCCACTGCTCGAGCTCCTCGCCGCGTGCGGCGGGGGCGAGCACCGTGAAGTACGGGGCCGGGCCGTCGGGATAGACGTGCGAGATCCGGCACGTGACGCGCCCGAGCGGCCCGATCGCCTCGCCGGTCGCTGCCATCACCGCGGCATGCAGCGCGCCGAAGCGCTCCCAGGTGACCGCGGTCTCGAACGTCTCGGAGAGGATCCCCATCGCGACGAACGCGTCGCGCAGGTAGGGCGCGCGGAAGAACGCCTTGCGCCAGGCGCCGACGGCGTCGCCCGCGCCCCCGGCCGCCCCCGCGCGCGGCGACGCCCGCCGCAGCGCGCCCTCGTCCCACTCGCCGCCCTCCTGCGCGCACAGCACGAGCGCGCGGTCGAGCAGCTCGTCGACCGGCAGCAGCGTGCTGCGCGCCGCCTCGAAGCCGAGCACGAGCAGGGCCCGTGTCCCGTCGCCGGCGCCGGTCATGCGCGCCTCCTCGGCATCGATCAGGCGGCAGTTGGACGGTCGCAGCCCGGACTGCGAGATCGCGCGCAGCGCATCGATCCCGCGCTCGAGCGCGGGAAGGCGCACCGCCGCGAGAGCCTGCGCCTGCGGCCGCGGGCGCACCCGCACCCATGCCTCGGTGATGACGCCGAGGATGCCCTCCGAGCCGAGCAGCATCCGATCGGGCGACGGGCCCGCCCCCGATCCGGGCACGCGCCGCGACTCCCAGGCACCGGCCGGCGTGACGGCCCGCACCGACTCGACGAGGTCGTCGACGTGCGTCTCGACGGTCGCGAAGTGCCCGCCGGCGCGCGTCGCGATCCAGCCGCCGAGAGTCGACAGCTCGAAGGACTGCGGGTAGAAGCGCAGCGTCAGGTCGAGCGCGCGCAGCTGGCGCTCGAGCGCGGGGCCGCTCGCGCCGGCCTGGATGCAGGCGGCGTGCGAGACGTCGTCGATCTGCAGCACGCGGTCCATCGCCGAGAGGTCGAGCGACACGACGCCGTCGAAGCGGTCGGGGACCTCGCACTGCACGCCACCGCTGACGCTCGTGCCGCCGCCGTAGGGGACGATCGCGACGTTCGCGTCCGCCGCCCACTCGAGCACGGCCTCGACGTCGCGCTCCCCACGCGGGCGTGCGACGACGTCGGGCGGGAAGTCGAAGCGGCCGTGGAAGCCGCGCACCACGTCGGCGTAGGACTTCCCCCAGGCGTGCGTGACGCGGGCGTGCACGTCGGACGCGCAGATCCCCCGGAGCCCCGGGGAGGCGCGCACGCGCGGCGCCGGCAGCACCACGTTCTCGAGCGCGACCGCGGCGCGGACCTCGCCGTCGCCGGCGATCCGCAGATGCTCGGCGAGGCCCGGCGCGGCCGCGTGCAGCTGCGCATCCGACCAGGCGTCGTCCTCGTAGCCCCAGCCCCAGTGCTTGCGTCGGCGCATCTCCTGCGACCATAGTCCGCACATGCCGACGCGCGCGCTCATCTTCACGGCCTCGATCGGGGCCGGCCACGACCTGCCCGCCGAGGTGATCGCGACCTCGCTGCGCGAGCGCGGGGCCGTCGCCGAGGTCGTGGACGGCCTACAGGTCGGCGGCCCGGTGGCGCGCGCGATCGTCGGCGGCGCGTCGTCGCTGGAGACGACCGCGGGCAACATCGCCTTCGAGGCCGGGTACCTCGCGGGCACGGCGTTCGCCCCGATGCGGCGGGCCGGCTCGCGCGTGATCGACGTGATCATGCGCCGGCGCTTCGAGGCGTTCCTCGCATCGCACCCGGCCGACGTCATCGTCTCGACGTATCCGATCACGACCGAGCTGCTCGGTCGCATGCGCGCGTCGGGCGCCGTCTCGACACCGGTCGTCAGCGCGATCACCGACCTCGCTGCGCTGGACTACTGGGCGCATCCCGGGATCGACCTGCACCTCGTCACCCACCCCGAGTCCAAGGCCGAGGTGCTGCGGATCGCCGGGCCGAACGCGCGCGTCGAGGCGGTCCACGGCCTCACCGACCTGCGCTTCACCGACCCGCCGGAGCGCGAGGCGGCGCGCGAGGCGCTCGAGCTGCCGGCGCGCGGCGCGGTCGTCGTCGTCTCCGGCGGCGGTTGGGGCGTCGGCGACCTGCTCGGAGCGACCGACACCGCGCTGCACTACGGCGCCGCGCGCGTGATCGTCCTCACCGGCCACAACGAGCGCGCCGCGCAGCGCATGAGCGACGCCTATCCCGGCGACGAGCGCGTGCAGGTCTGGGGCTTCACCGACAGGATGGTCACGCTGCTGGCCGCCGCCGACGTGCTGATCCACTCCACCGCGGGGCTGACCGTCCTCGAGGCGCTGATGTGCGACTGCCGCGTGATCTCCTACGGCTGGGCACGCGGCCACATCCGCGTCAACAACCGCGCCTACGCGGAGCTCGGGATGGTCGCGGTCGCGAAGACGCGGCCGCAGCTCGCGCACGCGCTCGTCCATGCGCTCGCGGCGCCGCGCGTCGGGCCGCAGGTCCCGGACCTACCCGCCGCCGCCGACCTCGTGCTCGCTCTCGCCGAGGGCCAGCCGGCTCACGCCCGCTGACGCGGCCAGCAGCGCGCTGCCCGCGATGACGAGCGCGAGGCCGCAGACGAGCAGACCGGCGCTGCCCCAGCGGTCGCCGATGACGAGCGGCGCGAGCGCGACCGGCAGCGCGACCTGCCCCGCGAGCACGACGGGCGCCACGCGCGCGGCGCCGCGACGCTGCAGCACGGCGCTCTCGGCCGCGACCGCGGCGATGCCGGCGCCTCCCGCCAGCACGCACCAGCCGGCGGTGAGCAGGGCCGCCGGGATCGTGCGCGCAGCCTCGGCGGCGCCGAGCGAGCCGAGCGTGTCGGCGGCGATCGCCGCCCCCAGCAGCAGGCCGGCGGTCGGCGCCCGCAGCACGAACGCGCTCAGCGCGGCGCCGCCCAGCGCGACGGCGACGAGCACGAACGCGATGCCGGGCGCGGCGTCGTGTCCGCGCTGCGGGTCGGCGAGGGCCATCGCCGCGACGCCGGCCCCGATCGCCGCTACCGAGCCGACCTCGCGCCACCCGACCGGCTCGCGGAGCACCGTCGCGCTGAACACGAGCAGGCCCAAGAGGCCGGTGGCGAGCAGCGGTTGCACGAGGGTGAGAGGGATGTGGCGCAACGCCAGCACCTGTAGCCCGAACCCAGCGAGCCCGAGCACGATCGAGAGCAGCCACAGCGGGCGCATCGCCAGCCCGCGCAGGGCGCCGACGCTCGCCCGCGCCATCGACGGCACCGCGCGCACCTCGAGCGTCTGCAGGACGTACGAGCACTCGAAGCAGGTCGCCGCCGCGAGCGTAAGCAGGATCCCGGTCAGCATCGGCGGCCCGCGCTCGGGTGGGCCGCGCCTGCGTCCGCGCGCGCCGGCGGACACCCGGCGCCGTCGCGGTCCGGCACATGCGCGCCGCGGTCCGGGACCGGCGGCGGCTCGCCGGGCGGCGGACGGCCGGCACGGTCGCGCCGCCGCGGGCGTGGGCGCGCGATGAGGACGGCGCTCGTCGCGAGCGGGGCGGGGGCGCTCGCGGCATGGGCGCTGCCTGCGCCCGCGGCCCACGTCCCGGCGCTGTGCGACGTGCTCGGCATCGCGCGGCGCGCGGACCTCGGCTCAGGCGCCGTGGGGCTGACCTTCGACGACGGGCCGCACCCGCAGGGGACGCCCGCCGTCCTCGAGGTGCTCGCCGCGGCCGGCGCGCGCGCTACGTTCTTCGCCGTCGGCGAGCAGCTGCGCGCGCATCCCGCGATCGCGGACGAGATCGTCGCGGCCGGCCATCGTCTCGCGGTGCACGGCGACCGCCACGTCTGCACGAGCCTGCGCACGCCGCGGGGCCTGCGCGGCGACCTCGACCGCTGCGCCGCCCTCGTCGAGGAGCACGGCGGCGTCGCGACGACGCACTACCGCCCGCCGTTGGGGATCTTCTCGCCGCTCGCGCTCGCCGAGGCCCGCCGGCGCGGGTGGACGGCGCTGTTGTGGTCGGCCTGGGGACGCGACTGGACGGCGAGCGCGACGCCGGATTCGATCGCCCGGCGTGCGAGCGTCGCCCTCGGCGAGGGCGACGTCCTGCTGCTCCACGACGCCGATCACTACTCGGCGCCGGGGAGCTGGCAGCGCACGGTCGCCGCGCTGCCCCGGATCCTCGACGAGCTCGCGGCGCGCGGCCTGCACGCGGCCGCCGTCTAGGGGCGGTAGTACAGCGGCACGCACGAGTGGTTCTTGGCGACCCAGTCGGTGTTCGGCAGGTCGTCGCCCGTGCCCATGATGCGGTGGCACGGCTCGTCGTAGACCCGCCCGGTCGAGCGCTCGAGCCAGTCGAAGACGATGTACTTGTAGAGGCCCGACACCATCCCGTCGGGCAGCTCCAGGCGTGCCGGGTGGATCGGGTCGAGGTGCGTGCGGGCGATCTCGTTCTTCCACGCGACGATCTCCGCCAGGCGCTCGGTCTGCACGAGCCCGATCGCGGCGGTGAACTCGTTCATGCGGAAGTTCAGGCCCTGCTGACCGTAGTCGGGCTTCGCGTAGTTGCGAAACGAGCGTGTGAACTCGATCAGCTCGGGGTGGCGGGAGACGAGCACCCCGCCCTCACCGGTCGAGATCGTCTTCGTCGCGTACATCGAGTAGATGCCCGCGTCGCCGAACGAGCCGGGACGGCGGTCGCCGTAGACCGCGCCGTGGGCGTGCGCGCAGTCCTCGAGCAGCGCCACGCCGCGCGAGCGGCAGAGCTCGGCGATCGCCTCGGAGTCGAAGGCGATGTGGCCGCCGATGTGCACGAGGAAGACGGCCGCCGGGTCGTGCTCGTCGATCAGCCGCTCGGTCTCCGACAGCGACAGGCAGAGATCGTCGCGGCGACAGTCGCCGAACACGGGGGTGCCGCCGGCACCTAGAACGGCGAGCGGCGTCGCCATGAACGTGTTCGACGGCACGACGACGTTGCGCCCGCGCACCTTCGCCCATTCGAGCGCGGCGAGCGCACCGCCAGACCAGCTCGAGAGCGCGACGGACGGCAGCGCGTTGTGCGCCTCCCAGGCGGCCTCGAACTGCGCCGTCAGCTCGCCCTCGCTCCAGCGGTTGGAGTCGATGACGCCGTCCCACAGCTCATGCAGGCGTGCGCGATCGCGATCGTCGAAGCCGATCGCGAAGCGATCGAACGCGGGTGTCGACACGGGGGTCAGCGGTCGGCCCGGTTGGCGAACGACGGCTCGAGCACCGTGCGGCGCCCGCCGGCGACGCCGAGCAGGCCGATGCCCGCGCCCGCGATGCCGAGCGTCAGCAGCGGCAGGTTCAGTCGCGCGAAGTCGAGCGCCCCGCTCGTCCCGGCCGGGATCAGGACCGCGGCCCCGGCGAGGGCGGCAAGCCACACGACCACGCGGGCCGTCGTCGACTTCGTCGACACGCTGGCGGTCAACCCGAGGATCGAGACGACCATCACCGTGTGCCAGCTGTCGCTCGACAGGCCGGCACGGTGCAGGACCAGGACGTACACGACGAGCGCGAGCAGGCCGCTCGCGACCGCCGTGACGCGCTGCAGCGCGAGGTGCGGGACGCGGCGACGTGCCGGCTTCGAAGCCGGGGTCGGCGCTTGCGGCGCCTCGGCGGGCATGGCGACGGCCACCGCGGCGGTGACCGCGACGGGCGCGGCCGGCGCCGCGGCGACGGCCGGTGCCGGCAGCGCGGCAACGCGCGCCGCGTTCTCGCGATGCCATGCGACGTAGCGCCGCACGCCCTCCGCGTACGGCGTCGTCGCGCGCCATCCGAGCTCGTCGGCGGCGCGCTCGCAGCGCGGCTGGGCGCCGGCGAAGTCGCCCGGCCGACCCTCGGTGTACGTGATCTCGACGTCGCCGATCGCGTCGCGGACGGCCTCGGCGATGGCGCTGATCGTCGTGTCCTCCTCGCCGACGAGGTTGTAGATGCGTCCGATCGCCGCGGGGGCGAGCGCGCGCACGCAGCCGTCGGCGAGGTCCTCGACGTAGACGAAGCGGCGCGTCTGCTTGCCGTCGCCGGCGATCGTCAGCGGATCGCCCGCGAGCGCCTTGTTGACGAAGATCGGCAGCACCGCCGCCGGCCGCGCGCGCGGGCCGTAGGGGATGCCGAAGCGCAGGATCGTCGCGTCGACGTCGTAGAGCTTGCCGTAGGAGTGGCAGTACATCTCACCGGCGAGCTTCGTCGCCGTGTAGAGGTGCGACGGCAGCGCGAGCGGCGTGTCCTCGTCGACCTCGGCCAGCCCCACGACGTCGGAGTAGACCCAGATCGTCGAGGCGTAGACGACGCGGGCGCCCGTCGCGCGGGCGGCCTCGAGCACGTTCAGCGTGCCGCGCGAGTTCAGCTCCTCGGAGCCGGCGGGATCCTTCGCGACGAGACCGACGTCGGCGGCCGCCGCGAGGTGCATGATCGCGTCGCAGCCCTCGGCCGCGGCCGTGATGCTCGCGGGATCGAGCAGGTCGCCGACGATCGTCTCGCATCCGTGGCGCTCGTCGGGCGTCGTGTCTAGGACGTCGAAGACGCGTGCCTCATGGCCTGCGTCCAGCAGCTTGTCGACGACGTGGGAGCCGATGAAGCCCGAACCGCCTGTGACGAGGACTTTCAACGGGGGCTACGGGTCGTTGTCGCGGCGCGGGTAAGCATGTTCCGGTCTCCTGAATCGCTTGCGAGGAGGGGCAAGGGGCGTGGTTCGTGCATGTGCAGGGTAGACGTGCGGCACGTTGCGTCTGGGACTCGTCACGCGACCGCAGATCGGCCCGCGCACGGTGCAGCCTAACTATCGTTGCCGACATGACGTCGCACGCGATCCTGGCACGCGGTCACTGGCCCGCCGAGCGGGTGCGCGCGCGCTGGCGCGAGGAGCACTACGAGCCCCCCGCGCGCCACGCCGAGGCGGCCGATGCGGCGATCGCCGCCCTGCGCGAGCGGGGGTCGCCGAGCCACGACGGCCTGTCGGCGCGGCTGGTCGCGCACGCCGAGCGCGGCGACGAGCTGCAGCTCGAGCTGCAGCCCGTGCGCTGGGCGCTGCGACTCGTCGACGGCGACGCGTCGCACTCGATGGCGGCGCTGACCGTGACGCGCGCGGCCGACGGGCGCTGGCTCGCCGGGCGACGCTCGGCGTGGCTGTCGTCGTGGCCCGGGCGCTGGGCGCTCGGCGCCGGCGGCGCCGTCGACGTCGGCGAGAGCCCGGCCGAGACGCTGACGCGCGAGCTCGACGAGGAGTGGTCGGTGGCACCGGCGAGCCTCAGCGTCGAGGCGCTCGTGTGCCTGCCGCACCAGCTCGTGATGATCGTCGGCCTCGCGTGGCTGCCCGACGGGGCCGAGATCGAGATGGACGACGAGCACGACGCGCACGCCTGGTGGCCGGCCGACGTAGCCGCGTGGCCCGACGAGGCCGACGAGCCGCTGCGGCGGATGGCTACGCTGCTCGCCGCCGGCACGTCATGAGCCGCCTGCTGACCTTTCGCCGGCTGAAGATCGCGTCGTTCACCCACTCGGCGATCTACACGACGCTGCTCGTCGTCTGGCTCGTCCCAGGGCTGCATCCGGAGGAGGCGATCTTCGGGCTGGCCCACGGCGTGGGGTGGATCGCGATGTCGATCGCCTGCATCGCCGCCGTGCGCCTCGGGGTCATCAACCTGCGCCTCGCGGTGGCCGTCGCCGTGCTCGGGGGGGTCGGGCCGTTCATCGGGTCCTACGAGTTCGTGCGCCAGGGCCGGGAGCGGGGCGGTCGCGACGGCCGTCCGCCGTCGCCGGATCGCGCCGCACGCGGGCCGGCGCGCGTGCGCCGCAGCTCGGCCGTCCCCCCGGCCGGCCCGCGACGGCGGGTTCCGCCGGCCTGAGCATCGTCTTCTGAACGACTGCGTTCGCGCCGAGTTCGGCCGCGATCGGATGCGAGGTCGGACGATCGCGCACCGCGGGCCCAAACGGCTGCACGTGGCCGAAAAGGTGGTCTAGAGTGGATCGCCGGCATGGCAGTGAACACGATCACGCAGGTGACCCTTCCGGCGCTGGGGGAGTCCGTTCGCGAGGGCACGGTGCTCGAGTGGCACAAGCGCGAGGGCGACGCCGTGCGGGAGGGCGAGACGCTCGTCGAGATCTCGACGGACAAGGTGGACGCCGAGGTGCCGGCGCCGGCGTCCGGCACGCTCGCGCGGATCCGTGTCGCGGCGGGTGAGACGGCCGCCGTCGGCGACGTGCTCGCCGAGATCGCCAACGGGGACGCGCCGCCGGCACGCGACGCCGACGACGACGGCGCCCCGGACGAGGCCGGCGAGGTCGTCGACATCGTCGCCCCGCGCGGAGGCGAGTCGGTGACCGAGGGCACGATCCTTCAATGGTCGGTGGCGGTCGGCGACCGGGTGCGCGAGGGCGACACCGTCGTCGAGATCTCGACGGACAAGGTCGACATGGAGCTCGGCGCCCCGGCCGATGGCACCATCGCGGAGATCGTCGCGCCGGCGGGCGAGACGGTCTCGGTCGGCGAGGTCATCGGGCGCATGCGCGCGGGAGCACCCGGATTCGACCGCGCATCGGCGTCTCCGGCGCACGACACGGCGGCGCCGCCCGCGCCCGACGCGGTGATGCCGCCGGTGGCCGCGAACGGCTCGGGCACGCCGCCCGAGCACCCCGCGCCGATCTCGCCCGTCGCGCGCCGGATCGCGGCGGCCGAGGGGATCGACCTCGCGGCGGTCCACGGCAGCGGCCCCGCGGGCCGGATCACGAAGGCCGACGTCCTGTCGGCGAAGGGCGCCGCGCCCCCGCCCGCCGCCGCTCCGCGCCCG
>DASXCR010000119.1:0-3328 GCA_036491075.1 Solirubrobacteraceae bacterium | reverse complement strand
GTCGTGCAGACCGGCGTGAAATCCCGCGGATGCGAGAACAACACGCCCCACGAATCACCCAACCACTCGTGAAAGGAGACCGGGCCCTCACTCGTATCAGCCTGGAAATCTGGTGCGGTATCGCCGATCGTCAACGCCATGGTCGCCTCCTGAAGAACTGGGCTTTTGTAATTCCGATCCGGTTTACTGAGATTGATCCTATCCTACGCCGACGAGACCGTCGATCGCCTGGCGTGCGGCCGCTGCCCACCCTGCCCGGTCGCCGGGGTCCGCATCCACGATCGCGTACGGGATCTCGTTGCGCGCGGCCGTCCGCCCAAGCTCCGCCACGCCGGTCGCGAGCACCTCGGGCGAGACGGACCCCGCGGCCTCGTAGACGACGCCGCGAACCGTCGAGTCGATCGCGCGGCCCAGCATCATCTCCAGCCGCGACCCGTGCAACGCGGCGACGGCCGCCGGATCACCGGCCGCGCTGCCGAGCGCCCACACGAGGATCGTCACGTTCTCGAGCGCATAGCGCAGCGTCCCGACGACGTCCGGATCGCCGATCCAGCACTCGGCTCCCGTGTCCTCGATCTCCGCGCGGCGCACCTCGCTGCGCGTCACCGCGCGCACCGCGTGCCCGTCGGCGACGAGCGAACGCGTCAGCTCGAGGCCGCGACAACCGCCGCCCACCAGCAGGATCCGCACCGGCGATCAGGTCTCGCCGAAGATGGTCGCAAGCGGTCCGCGCATGCGCCTACGCTAACCACCGTGGACTTCGACCTCACCGCCGAGCAGCAGCTTGTCCGCGAGACGGCGCGTGCCTTCGGCGACCGCGAGATCGTTCCCCGCGCACGCGAGAACGCACGCAACGCCCACTTCGACCTCGAGCTCGTCGCGCTGCTCGCGCGCCAGGGCTACCTCGGCGCGATCGTCCCGCGCGACCACGGCGGCGCCGGCCTCGACAACCTCACCTACGCCGTCCTCGTCGAGGAGATCGGCCGCGCCGACGGTGCGATGCGGACCGTCGTCAGCGTGCAGACGTCGCTCGTCTGCGGCTCGATCCTGCGCTGGGGCGACGATCGCCAGAAGCGCGAGTACCTGCCGCGGCTGTGCAGCGGCGAATGGCTGGGCTGCTTCGGCCTGACCGAGCCCGAGGCCGGCTCGGACGCCGCGAGCCAGCGCACCCGCGCGCGGCGCGTCGACGGCGGCTGGCGGATCGACGGCGCGAAGATGTGGATCTCCCTCGGCAACCACGCCAAGGTCGCGCTGATCTTCGCCCAGACCGACGCGTCGCTGGGCCATCGCGGCCTCGCGTGCTTCCTCGTCGACACGGCGCAGGCCGGCTTCGAGACCCGGGAGATCCACCACAAGATGGGCCTGCACGGCTCCGACACGGCCTCGATCTCCCTCGACGACGTCTTCGTGCCCGAGGAGGACGTGCTCGGGGAGGTCGGGCAGGGCTTCAAGGTCGCGATGAGCGCGCTCGACGGCGGGCGCTTCTCGGTCGCCGCGGGCTGCGTCGGCGTGTGCCAGGGCTGCCTCGACGCGTCCGTCGCGTACGCGCGCCAGCGCGAGCAGTTCGGCCGCCCGATCGCGAGCTTCCAGCTCGTACAGGCGATGCTCGCCGAGATGAAGGTCCGCACCGACGCCGCGCGGATGCTCGTCTGGCGCGCCGGCTTCCTGCGCGACCAGGGCCGCCCCTGCTCGACGGAGATCTCGATCGCCAAGCTGCACGCGACCGAGGCCGCCGTGTGGTGCGCGAACGAGGCGATCCAGGTCCACGGCGGCGCCGGCTACGTCGACGACCACCCCGTCGAGCGCTGGTTTCGCGACGCGCGCGTGACGACGCTCTACGAGGGCACATCCCAGATCCAGCAGCTCATCATCGGGCGCGCGCTGACGGGGATCGACGCGATGGTCCCGCGCGGCTGAACCTCACGAACCGCGCCGCCCGCGCGTTCTGACTCCAGTGCGCAACCTGCCTCCCTTCCAGCGCTTCCTCGACGCGCACCGCGAGGACGTCCTGCGCTTCCTGATCGCCTCCGTGGGGCGCCACGACGCCGACGACGCGTTCCAGGAGACCTTCATCTCCGCGCTGCGGGCCTACGAGCGGCTGCGCCCGGACTCCAACCTGCGCGCGTGGGTGCTGACGATCGCGCATCGCAAGGCGCTCGACCTGCATCGCGCGCGGGCACGACGGGCGCTGCCGGTCGCAGACGTCGATGATCGCGCGCTGCCGATCGGCGGCGGCACGCCGGCGCCCGAGCCCGGCAGCGGCGACGGCGCGGACCACTGGGCGCGCGTCCGCGCGCTGCCGCCGCGCCAGCGCGCCGTGCTCACGCTGCGCTACGCCGGCGATCTCACGCACGGCGAGATCGCCACGGCGCTTGGCTGCAGCGAGGACGCGGCGCGCCGGGCGGCATCCGACGGACTCAAGACCCTGCGAGAGGAGCTCTCCGATGTCGCTGCACCCACCTGACCTTCAGCCCGGCGAGGCGGCCGCGCTCGCCGCGCGCACCGCTGCCCGCGCCGCCGACGAGGGCGCGGCCGAGGTCGCCTACGCCGTCCTCGACGGTCCGGCCGGGCGGCTCGTCGCCGCCGCAACCCCGCGCGGCCTGCTGCGGATCGCCTATGAGCTCGACGACGCGGGCCTGGACACGATCCTCGACCAGATCGCCGCGCGGCTGTCGCCGCGGATCGTCGAGGCGCCGGCCCGGCTGGACGGCGTGCGGCGCGAGCTCGACGAGTACTTCGACGGCCGGCGGCGCGACTTCGGGCTCGCGCTGGACTGGCGGCTCGTGGGCGCCGGATTCGCGCGGCGCGTGCTCGAGGCGACGGCGCGGATCCCGTTCGGCGCGACGAGCACCTACGCCGGGGTCGCCGGCGCCGCCGGCTCGCCGAAGGCCTTCCGTGCCGCCGGCAACGCGCTCGGCTCCAACCCGATCCCGATCGTCGTGCCGTGCCATCGCGTGCTCGCCAGCGGCGGCAAGCTCGGCGGCTACACCGGCGGCCTCGCCCGCAAGCGGCTGCTGCTCGGAATCGAGGGCGTGCCAGCGGGCGGTCAGCTCACGCTGCCCGCCGGCGCGTGAGGCGCGATGGCGCCCGGCGGGATCGCTAGCCTTGCAACATGAACAGTGATCGCTCCCAGGCCTACGGCCGGGTCATGAAGATGCTCGCGGACGAGGGCCCGGCGAAGCTCTTTCCCGCAGAGATGCAGATCATCCGCACGGCCGCGGACGCCCTCCTCTTCGACGGCGACGCCTACGACGAGCTCGCGGCGGTCGAGGACCTCGCGCAGCAGCTCGTCGACGCCGACCGCTGGCTGCCCGACCACGCCCGCCGG
>DASXCR010000118.1:0-10081 GCA_036491075.1 Solirubrobacteraceae bacterium | reverse complement strand
CAGCAGGTAGGGGTCGTCGAGGACGGCCTCCATGCGCTCCTGGTCGGTGACCATGTAGGGCGAGATGTAGCCCTTGTCGAACAACATGCCCTCGGTGAACTCGAGGTCCATGCCGAACGTCTGGCCCTCCTCGACGTTCACGACGCCGTCCTTGCCGACCTTCTCGATCGCGTCGGCGATGACGTCGCCGATCTCGTCGTCGCCGGCCGAGATGGTGGCGACGCGAGCGATCTGATCCTTGCCCGCGACGTCCTTGGCCTGCTTGGCGATGTGGGCGACGACCTCGTCGACCGCGCGCTCGATGCCGCGCTTGAGCGCGAGCGGGTTGGCGCCGGCCGTGACGTTCTTCAGGCCGCTGCGCACGATCTGCTGCGCGAGCACCGTGGCCGTCGTCGTGCCGTCGCCGGCGACGTCGTTGGTCGCCGTGGCGACCTCGCGGACGAGCTGCGCGCCCTGGTTCTGGAAGACGTCCTCGACCTCGATCTCACGAGCGATCGTGACACCGTCGTTGGTGATCGTCGGGGCGCCGAACTTCTTGTCGAGGACGACGTAGCGGCCCTTCGGACCGAGCGTGACCTTGACGGCGTTGGCGACCGCGTCGACGCCGTACTGCAGGGCGTTGCGTGCCTCGACGTCGTACAGAATTTCCTTGTGCATGAAGTCTCCTGTTCCTAGATGATCTTGGCGAGAACGTCGGACTCGCGGAGCACGAGCAGCTCCTCGCCATCGACCTTGATCTCGGTGCCGCCGTACTTCGAGTAGAGGACCTCGTCGCCCTCGGCGACGTCCAGCGGGATCCGCTTGTCGCCGTCCTCGTCGAACTTGCCGTCGCCGACGGCGATGACAAGACCCTTCTGCGGCTTCTCCTTCGCGGTGTCGGGGAGCACGAGGCCACTCGCGGTGGTCTCCTCCTCCTCGATCGCCCGCACGATGAGCCGGTCGCCCAGGGGCTTGAGCTTCATGTTGTGCTGACCTCCAAAGTCGGGTGCAGAGACGTGGTTTGGCACTCTCATAGGGAGAGTGCCAAGTTGCCCTGCGGACTCTAGCGCACCTGGCACTCTCGCATGGGGAGTGCCAACAGGATCTTCACGTCCGGCGAACTCGACGGTCGCAGCGCGGCAGGCGCGGCGAGCAGCGACGCGGCCCCTGCGGACCCTGGAAGGCTAGTTCTGAGCGCCGCCGATGCCGTGCAGGCGCTCGGTCATCGTCGGCGGGTTCTCGACGATCTGCGAGAAGCGCACGACCGTGACGGTGTCCTCGAGCGTGACGTCGCGCCCGTAGATCTGCTCGAGGAAGTTGACCATCTCCTCGGTGCGGCGGAACTCGGGGTTGTCGTGTTCGATGTCGCGCGGCGAGAGCTCCCTGACGCGCTTGACCTCGACCGAGTCGATGACCGCCATGAAGACCTTCTCGCGCGGCGAGTGCTGATAGCCGATCGTCACGAGGATCGCCTGGTTCTTCTGGTACTTGTGCGACTTGTCGCCCAGGCGGATCGTGGCCGTCTTGCGCCCGCGCTTGAGCTGGTCGGCGAAGATCGTCGAGTAGAAGTTGAGTACCTGCACGGCCCGCAGACTACTTGTCGCGCTGCACCTGCGACAGCGCGCGCCGCACCATGTCGCGCTCACCCGCGTACGTGAGCGTCTCGACCGCCTCGGTCGCGGGCACCCAGCGCGCCTGCTCGACCTCGTGGTCGTGGTCGCGCACGTCGCCCGAGACGTAGCTCAGCAGGAAGAACTCGACGACCTTCGCGATCCGCCGGCCGCCGCGCTGATACCAGTAGCGCACCTCGCCGAGCGAGTCGACGACCTCGGCCTGGACCCCCGCCTCCTCGCGCACCTCGCGCAGCGCCGCCTGCAGCGAGGACTCCTCGCCGTCCGGATGGCCCTTGGGCAGTGCGAGCACGCGCGACCCGTCCGCCGCGCGGCGCGTCGGGACGATCACGACGACCTCGTGATCGGCGTTCATGACGACTCCGCCGGCGGAGAACTCGGAGGGCATCAGCGCGGCGCCCGTGCCGGACGCACCATCAGTACACGTAGCGCTGCAGCGCGGCCGGGTCGTGGACCGTGACGCGACCGCGCCCCTGCGTGACGACGCCCGCGCGCTCGAGCACGGCGAGGAAGCGGCTCGCGGACTCGCGCGACGAGCCCGCGAGCTGCGCGACGTCGGCCTGCGTGACGACGACCAGCACGTCGGCCTCGCCGGCGCCCTCGCTCTGCGCCTGGATCACGAGCTGGCCGAGGACTCCGGCCACGCGGCTCTGGACCGTCTGGAAGGACTGGCGCGAGATCCGCTCGTTGGCCTCGCGCAGCCGCCGGCCGAGCGAGATGACGAGCTTCACCGCGATGTCGGAGTGCTCGCGCAGCAGGCGGCGCATGTCCGGGCCGAGGATGGCGACCGCCTCGAGCCGGTCGAGCGTCTCGACGGTCGCCGAGCGGCGCTCGTCGTCGAACATCGCGAGCTCGCCGAAGATGTCGCCGGGGCCGAAGTGCGCGAGCGTCAGCGTGCGACCGTCGCCGTGGTCGCGGACCGCGCGGGCGTGGCCGTTGCGGACGATGTAGCAGGTGTCGCTGGAGTCGCCCTCGCGGAAGATCACGTGGCCGCCGTCGAACGATCTCGGCACCGTGACGGCGGCGACCTCAGCGAGGTCGCGCGGCGCCAGCGTCTCGAAGACCGGGACCCGGCTGAGCAACGTGATCGCGGGCTGCTCGCTCGGATCCATGCGTGAGCAATACCACACACAGCAGCCGGAGCCGCGTTTCGCGCATTCGTCAGGACGCGTCCAGCGCGCCCTCGCGACGGCGACGGCGCCCGCTGCGGACACCGAGCGCGACGAGCCCGCCGAGCAGCGCGAGCGGCGCCGCGACGGCGAGCGCGACGAGCGCGACGCCGGCGATGACCTCCAGTACGCGCAGGGCGTCGCGAGCCGCGTCGGCGGGCGTCCAGCCGCTCCCGGAGCCGCTCCCGCCGTCGCCCGCGCTCGCACCGCCGTCGCGGACGGTGACGCTGACGGTCGAGAGGTCCGCCCGCCGGCGCAGCGCCTCGAGGTCGCCGTGCAGGCGCGCGATCTGGCTGCGCGCGATCCGCAGGCGCGCCTTCAGGCTGTCGATGTGCTCCTGCGTCGTCGCCTCGCCGAGCGCGCGCAGCAGTCCGCGGCGTTCGGCGCGCGCGTCCGACAGGCGATCCTCGGTCGACGTGAACGTGCCCGTGATGTCCGCGAGCTCCTGATGGCGCGCGGCGACGTGCCCGAGCTCGGACAGGGCGGCGAGGGCGCCGTCGAGGCGCGCCGTCGGGATCCGCAGGTCGAAGGTCGCCTCGCCGCCCGAGCCGTCGTCGCTGCCGATCTGCGACGAGGCGACGATGGCGCCGAAGCGGTCGACGGTGCGCACGACGCCGTCGGCGGTCTCGTCGAGCTTGCCGGCGGCGACCTGCAGCGTGAGGTCGGCGCTGCGCTGGACCCTGCGCGGACCCGAGGCCGCGCCGACCCGCGGGGCGACGGCGGGAGCGGGAGTCGCGGAGCCCGCGCCCGAGCTCGAGCTCGCGCCGGCCGAGCTGCGCTTCGGCGAGCTCGTGCCCGTGGCGCCCGCTTGGGCGGGCGAGGATGCGGAGGGCGCGGTGGTCGTCAGGCGGCCGTCCGTCGCGACGCCGGGCGCGGCCAGCGGCGCCCGTGGCGCCGACTTGCCCTCCGGGGTCGCGGGCTGTGCGCCTGCGCTGTCGGCCGCGCCGGCGGCGTTCGTGCTGACCGCCAGACTTCGCGTGGGGTGGTCCGAGCCGTCGCCGGCGAGCGCGACGACGAGCGCCACGACCGCGGCCGCGAGGCATCCGCCCGCGGGGATCAGGACCCAGCGCCGCGGTCGGCGCCGGGGCGCCGGCTCGCGCGAGTCGCGAAACCCCTCCGCGACCTCGTGCGCGAGGCGGGCCTCGAACCCGGGGCTCATCTCGGGCGCCGTCGCGCGCACGTCTTCGACGAGGTCGGCGAGGTCGCGCAGGTCCGCGTCGACGGGCTCGCCGGCGAGGGCGCGCTCGAGCCCGTCGAGCTCGCGCTCCTCGGCGGGACTCAGGGAGTCAAGCTGACGCATGGCAGGCCTCTCTCAGCTTCGTGACGGCCCGATGGACCCGGGTCCCGGCGTTCGTCTCGCTCGTCCCGAGCACGACGGCGAGCTCGGCGTTGGAGAGCCCGCCGTGGAACTTCAGGGCGACGAGCTCGCGGTCGCGGGCGGGCAGCGCGGCGAGCGCGGCGCGGACGGTGCTGCGGCGGACGGCGAGGTCGGCCTCGTCGTCGGCGGACGGCGCGAGCTCGTCGGGCAGATCGCCGACCAGCGGGGCGGCGCGCCGGCGCCGGCGCAGCTCGTCGAGCGCCGCGTTGCGCGCGATCCCGAAGAGCCAGCCGCGCGCGCTGCCGCGCGTGTCGTCGAAGCTCTCGCGCCGCCGGTAGGCGCGCTCGAAGGCGAGCGCCGTGACGTCCTCGGCGCTCGCGTCGTCGCCGAGCAGGGTGCGCACATAGGCGTACAGATCGCGTGCGCACTCCCGGTAGAGCGCATCGAAGCTCGTGGTCGCCGTGTTCAGGGGTTCAGCCATGGTGAGAACTCCGCTCATGCGACTACTACGCCGCCGCGCCGCGATCATCACGCCTGCGTGCCGACCCGGCTCGCGACGCGCGACCGGCCCGGCCGATCGTGCCCGCTACGCTGGCCGCATGTCGGCACGCGCCGCGATCGCAGCCGGACTGCTGGTCGCGATCGCCGCCGTGCCGGTGGCCGCTGCGGGCGCCGCGAAGACCAAGACCAAGCCGAAGGCCCCGGTCGCGACGGTCCTGAAGTCGCGTCACCTCTGGGCGACCGTCAACGTCTGCGACCCGAGCACGCCGCCCCCGGGGATCCCAGACACGATCGGCGTGCGCGCCTCGATGCCGGGCGCGGCCGACGGCCGCGAGGTCATGTACATGCGCTTTCGCGTGCAGTTCCTCAGCGACACCGACCAGAAGTGGCACAACGTCACGCAGGGCGGCGACTCGGGCTGGACGAAGGTCGGCTTCGCGCGCTACAAGGCGCGCCAGTCGGGTCGCAACTTCCGCCTCTCGCCACCGCCCGGCAAGACCTCGATCACGCTGCGGGGCAAGGTCAACTTCGAGTGGCGCCTGAAGGGCGAGGTCGTCCGCCAGGCCGTCGAGGTGACGACGAAGGGCCACAAGTCCAGCGCCGGCTCCTACCCCGCCGGCTACACCGAGGCGACCTGCACGATCACGACGTAGCGGCCGTCGCGCCGGCCGCGCCGAACAGGCGCGGGTCGTTGGAGATCACGCCGGTCACGCCCATCCGCTCGAGTCGGGCGATGCGCGCGCGGTCGTCGACGGTCCAGGCGTAGAGCGCGCCACCCGCGTCCGCGATCCGACGAGCGAGCCGTGGCGTGGCGAGGCGCCAGTGCGCCATCAACGCGTCGATCTCGCCGCGGCGCATGCGGTTGGCGGCGACCGACGGCAGCGCGGCGCGCATGTACTGCAACAGGACGGCGGCCGGCAGTGCGACCGCGGGGTTGCGCAGTGGATCGCGCTGCAGCCGCGGCACGGACCAGCCGAGCGCGATCTCGGGGTGGCGCGCGCGCAGCAGCCTCAGCGACGGCTCCTCCATCGTCGAGACGAGGCTGCGCCGCACGAGGCCGTGGCGTTCGAGCGCGGCGGCGACGCGCTCCTCGTAGCCCTGCAGCTTGAGGTCGACGATGAGATCGACGGCCGCGTACGCGGCGCCGGCGAAGTGGGCGAGCCCCTCGTCGAGCGTCGGGGGGCTGCGGCGCCCGGCGTCCTCGACGTCGTGCGCGAGCAGCAGCTCGCCGCTGCCGTCGAGGTGCTCGGAGACGACGTCGAACTCGATCGTGTCGACGCCCGCGGCGAGCGCGGCCTCGAAGGAGGCGAACGTGTTGCCGGGCGTGATGTGGTCGGCGCCCTTGTGGCCGACGCGGCGCATCGTCATCGCTGGCACCCCGCGCACCAGTACGTGATGCGGTTGTCGTCGCCCTGCCCGCGGCTGAGGATCGGGGCGCCGCAGCGCGGGCACGGCCGGCCGGCCCTCGCGTAGACGACGCGGTGGCGGTCCTGGTTTCCGTCCAGCGCCGACTGCTGCATCCTCGGCCTGGTCGCGCGCACGATCGCGAGCGCCTCCTCGTCGGAGACCTCGCCGGTCCGCCGCCAGGGGTCGATCGCGACCGCGAAGCAGCCCTCGGACTTCCACATGTTGCCGATGCCGGCGAGCGTGCGCTGGTCGAGCAGCGCGTCGCCGATGGCGCGCGCCGGATCGTCCTGGCGCAGCCGCCGCAGGAAGGTGATCTCGTCGAGCTCGGGCGCGAGGATGTCGGGGCCGAGCTGCGCGAGACGCCGGTCGAAGCGGGTGCGCGACTCGGTCAGCAGCTCGAGCAGCGGGCCGTCGAACTGCACGACCTCGCCGCGGTCGGTGCCCAGGACGAGCCAGGCTCGGCGCGCGGCGCGGCGCCAGCGCTGACCATCGCGGTAGGTGCCCCACGAGCCGGTCATGCGCAGGTGCGAGTGGATCGCGAGCTCGCCCTCGAAGCGCAGGAAGAGGTGCTTGCCGTGGGCATCGACCTTCGTCACCCGGCGCCCGGCGAGCTTGTCGGGCCAGCGCTCCCCACGCAGCCGCGGGCTCGGATGGGCGATCTCGGGCACGAGGCCCTCGACGAGCGGCCGGATCCGGCGTGCCGCGTAGTGGATCGTGTCGCCCTCGGGCATCGGCCTCCAGCGTAGGGACATGTCGCCGTGGCACGGCGCTAGCGTGGCGCTCGTGCGCGAGTTGGAACGGATCGTCGGCGCCCGTCACGTCGAGCGCGGCGCGGTGGTCGGCGATGCCGCCGTCGCCGGTGGCGCCGCGCGGGCGCTCGTGCATCCCGGCAGCGCGGCGGAGGTGGCCGAGGTCGTGGCGTGGTGCTACGCGCACGACGTCGCGATCGTCGCGGTCGGCGGACGCAGCGGGCTGGCGGGCGGCTGCGCCGTCCTCGACGACGCGGCGATCGCGCTCGCGCTCGATCGCCTCGCCGCGATCCGCAGCTTCGAGCCGGCGCTGTGGCGCATGCAGGCCGAGGCCGGGGTCACGACGGCCACGCTCGCGCGCCGCGCGCGCGAGAGCGGGCTCTTCTTCCCGCCCGATCCCGGCGCACCCGAGCAGTCCCAGCTCGGTGGCACGATCGCGACGAACGCCGGCGGCCCGCACGCGTTCAGGTACGGCGTCACGGGCGACTGGGTGACGGGCCTGGAGGTCGTGCTCGCGCCCGGCGAGCTCGTGCGCGTCGGCGGCCCGCTGCGCAAGGACGTCGCCGGCTACGACCTGCGCTCGCTGTTGACGGGTTCGGAGGGCACGCTCGGCATCGTCACGGCGGCGTGGCTGCGCTTCGTCCCGGCGCCCGAGGCTCAGTGGCCCGTGCTGGCCACCTTCCCGAGCACCGCCGGCGGGTGCGCGGCGATCCTGCGGGTGCTCGAGAGCGGCATCCAGGCGGCGGTGCTGGAGTACGTCGACGCGGCGGCGGTGGCGCTGACGGGCGGCACCGGCGACGGTCGCCCCACGTGCGGCTTCGCGGTCCTGGCCGAGGCGGACGGGTCAGCGGCGCAGGCGCGGCACGTGCGCGGCGAGCTCCTCGACGTGCTCTGCGAGGGCGCGACCGCGGTCCATGCCCCGCAGGACGCGGCCGGCCTCCGAGCGCTGCGGCGCTGGCGGGCCGGCGTCTCGCACGCCGTGGCGGCCGCGCGCGGGACGAAGCTCTCCGAGGACATCGCGGTGCCGGTCGACCGGCTCGCGGAGGCGGTCGAGGAGACCCTCGCGATCGGCGCGCGTCACGATCTCGAGGCGTGCTCCTGGGGCCACGCCGGGGACGGCAACCTGCACGCGACGTTCCTGCTCGATCCCGGCGACGACGAGGCGCGCGGCCGCGCGGACGTCGCGGCCGGCGAGCTCTTCGACCTCGCGCTTCGCCTCGGCGGGACGGTGACCGGCGAGCACGGGATCGGCGTGCTCAAACGCGGTCAGCTGTCGCGCCAGTGGGCGCCGGCGGCGGTCGCGGCGCACCGCGCGATCAAGCGGGCGCTCGATCCGAAGGGACTCTTCAATCCGGGCAAGAAGGAGCCCTGACCGGGGCCGGCCTCGGAACCGTCTAGCTGATCCGCAACGCACTTCGGCACGGCTCGGCCGCGATCTCAGCGCGAACCTACGCACTCAGGGTGAGCTTGCTCGGCCCCGCGCGAAAGCCCAGCTCGACGAGCATCGACTCGTGCGGCGAGCCGACGACCGCCTCCCCGTCGATGCGCTCCAGCGACAGCTTGCGCCCGCGCCCCGCGACCACGAAGGCGGCCAGCGCCTCGAACGCCGCGTACAGGCGCGCGTCGGAGCGGTCGACGAGCGTGACGATCCCGCGGCCGCCCATCTCGACGTAGAGGACCGGTTCGGCGCCGGCCAGCACGACGTACGCGCCGCGCACCCGCGCCGGGCGCCGCGCGCCCGCCGCCTGCGCCGCTCCGCCGGGGGCGTCCTCGTCGCGCCTGGGCCACGGCAGCGCCGCGCCGTAGGGCTGCGCCGGATCGGTCGCGGCGAGCACGATCGGCGGCGCCTCCTCGACGACCCGCTGCGCGCGCAGGCGCTCGACCGCGCCCGGCAGTGCGAACTGCGCGCCACCGAGCCCCTCCACGAAGTAGCCGCGCCGGCAGATCCCGAGCGTCTCGAGCTGCGACAGCGCGTCGTAGAGGATCGAGAAGCCGCCCACGACCCCCTCGGCAAGAACCTGCTCGCGCGTCACGATCCCGTAGCGCTCGAGCAGCAGCTCGGCGACCGTGCGGCGACGCTGGCCGGGCTCTGGCTCTCGCCGGAAGATCGTGTCGGTGAGCGCCCAGCGACCCTGCACCACGGCCGCGGCACCCGTGCGCCGGGTGCCGAACCGCCGACCGCCGTGGCGAGGCCCGCTGCGCTGAGCGCGGGCCAGCGTCAGCCGCGGTGCGCGCAGCGGCGCGAAGGCGTCGTTGGTCACCTCGCCCGCCCAGACGAGATCCCACAACGCCTCCTGCACCTGCTCGGGCGTCAGCGCGATCTCGGCGAGCAGGTCCGTGAAGAAGCAGGGCGACTGCATCAGCCGCTCGCGCAGGAGCTCGTGCTCGGGCTCGCCCGGCGGCGTCGCCGCGGCGGCGCGCGACGCGGGCGTCCCACCCGGCCGGCCGATCGCCTCGGCGTCGTCGCGGAAGTACAGCGCGACGCGGCCCGTCGAGCGCCCGAGCGACCCGGCCCCGACCCAGACGACCTCGCCCGACGCGCACAGCTGATCCAGCCACGTGGTCGAGTACGCGCCTGTGCGCCGCGGCAGCACGTCGCGCTCCCACACCTCGGCGGGCAGCGCGAGGCCCTGCAGCGGCACGAGCACCTCGCGCAGCCGGTCGATGCCGGCACCGGCGGCCGGATGGCGATCGACGCCCTGCCACGACGTCATGAACACCGCCAGCGCGCGCTGGTCGGCCGGCTCGATCTCCTTGCGCAGCGCAGCGAGCGACGCGCGCCGCAGGCGCCGCAGGACCTCGGTGTCGCACCACTCGGGCTCGCCCGGCCTCCCCCCGGGACGCAGCTCGCCGCGGACGAGGCCGCCTCCGGCCTCCAGGGCGTGGAGCACCGCCGTCGGATCGACCCCGTAGCGCGCGCGCAGCTCGACCGTCGTGAACGGTCCGTGCGTGCGTGCGTAGCGCGCCACGAGCTTGCTCAGCGCATCGGGCACGTCCGCGGTGAACGCGTCCGGCAGCCCGCCCGGCGACATCGTGCCGAGCGCGTCGCGATACATGCCCGCGTCGTCGGCCGCGACCCAGCGCGGCTCGCCGCCGATGCGCAGCCGCACCGCGCGGCGCTCGGCGGCCAGCGCGTCGAGCATGCCGTCCGCGTCGACGCCGGCGATCACACGGTCGCGGACCTCCTCGAGCGTGAGGTCGCCGACGCGGCGCAGGACGTCGGCGAGCGCGTCGCGCGTCTCGGCGCGGGTGCGGTCGGAGCGATGCTGGAGATCGGCCTCGACCTGATCCAGGGCGCCCGGGTCGATCAGCTCGCGCAGCTCCTCC
>DASXCR010000117.1:0-15953 GCA_036491075.1 Solirubrobacteraceae bacterium | reverse complement strand
ATCTCCACGTCCTCTCCGCCTTCGACGCGCACGAGGAGCTTGGAGAGGTCGGTCTTCGCCTGGCCGACGTTCACGCGCATATCGTGATCCTAGCGAGCTTGGCCAAGCATGACCAACTGACGAACACGGTGGCTGGCGCTCGACTGGGAGCCAAGGCCGTGCCGTGCGTTCCGAGAGTGCGGATGAGAGGACTCGAACCTCCACGGGGTTGCCCCCACAGCGACCTGAACGCTGCGTGTATACCAATTTCACCACATCCGCCTGCCCCCCAACCTTAGCAGCGGAGCCGTTCTCGGCCCAGCGGGCGGCGGTCCGCTCCGAGCCCGTCGTCCGCACCGATGGGCGGCCCCGTCCACGGCGGCGATCCCAGCGCGGGGACGCCACGCGACGGGGGCCGACGAGCGGCCCTTTGGTACCGTGGCCGAGTCGCGTCGCGCCGCTATCGTCTAGGGGACTAGGACGCCGCCCTCTCACGGCGGAAACCGGGGTTCGAATCCCCGTAGCGGTATTGCACCGGCCCCGCGACGGCGGGGTCTTTCGCGTTCTCGGGGTCGTAGTGGGCGCCGCGCGATCATCGGAGGTCGAACGCGAGCCGACCGGCGTCGCGCACTCCGGACCAACGGCTACCCGGACGTACGACGCAGCCGCGCTCGCCCGTCGGACGCGGTGGCGCATCTGAAGCGATACCGGCGATAGGCGGCGTTGCGCGAACGCGTGCAGAACTCGCCCGCCCGCAGGCAGCGCACGGCGCCGGCGATCACGCCGCGTGTCGTGCGGCCCGAGCATGTCTTGCGCGCGGGCGCGGGCGGCGGGGCCGTCGTCGTGCCGCCCGTCGAGCACGGGCAGGGAAGCGACTCGCAGTAGATGCCGTCGTGGTCTGCGTCGCGCGTGTCCGCCGCGCGCTGCGCCGCGGCCTGGTTGGAGTAGTCCGCGCACGTCGCCGCGCTCGCGGGTCCAGGCAGCAGCAGGATCGCCGCCAACGCCAGCAGCGTCGATGTTGCCGTTCTCATGTGTCCCCCTCGAGCCAGTTGGCTCCCCGTCCTGTGATCGTCCGCTCATCGACTCGCATATGCAAGCGCCCGGCAACGGTCGGGAGGAGGGGAGACCCCGTGGCGGACACCGGCTCCTTCACCGCGAAGCCCCACGCGGTCACCACCGCAAGGAGGCCGAGGCTGAACCACGTGCTCCACAGCGCCGTCCGCCGGCTCTGCGCGACGTAGCCACCGAGCACGCCGACGAGCGCGATCCCGGCAGCGACGGCGAGACCGCGGTTCATCCAGGCCTCCATCGTCGGCGAGTTGCACACGGCCGACACCCGCGTGCCCGGCGGGAGCGAGTCGCCCGTCTGGCGGAAGCACGTGCCGAGCGCGACGCCGGCGGCAGCTGCGCCGCACAGCAGCACGAGGCCGATCGACGTCAGCAGCGACAGCCGACGCACGGGATCCATGCACAGAGGTTATGAGCTGCACGAAGTCTGCGTCTTGGACTTCTGGATCTCCACCCGCCAACCTGAGCCGTGCTTCTTCCGAGCGCCATTCCCGCACCCGACCGGACTGTTCTCCTTCCCCCGTCCGGTCGGGTCGCGGAACGGCGCGGCTCCTCGCGGCGCGCCCGCAGCGTCCCCGTCTCGCGCGCAGGCGACCTCCCGCGCTGAGACCCCGACGTCGCCGCCCAGAACGACAACGGGCCGCCCGAAGGCGGCCCGTCATCCCGTTGCACCTGCGTCCTGCGTCCTACATCGAGCGGTCTTCTAGATGCAGAAGACCCCGAAGCCGATCTCCTGGCAGTTCGCACCCGTGGTGGCCTGGTTGTTGGCGGCATTCTGCGTGCCGCCGAGCAGGACCAGCGTGCCGCCGCCCGCATCCTGGTCGATGCCCTGGCCGGTGTTCGCGGCCTGCGAGTTGTCCTGGTCGTTGTCGCCGAGGACGAGCAGCCCGAACGCGGCCTGGCCGTTGTCGAGCTCCGTCGCCGAGTTGTTCTGGGCGTTCTGGTCACCGCCGAAGATCACGATGGCGCCCCCGGCGTTCTGGCCGATGCCCTGGGTCGTGCCCGCGGACTGGTGGTTGCTCTGCGCCGTGTTGCCGAGGTCGAGCAGGCCACCCGTCTCCTGGTCGTTGCCCTCGGTGGTGCTCGCGTTGTTGGCCGCGTTCTGGTCGCCGCCGACGAGCGTGAGCTGGCCACCGGAGCTGTCCTGATCGACGTGCTGGCCGGTCGTCGCGGCCTGCGTGTTGGCCTGGTCTGCGTCCCCGACGACGAGCAGGCCACCGGACGACTGCGCGTTGTTCAGCGTCGTCGCCGAGTTGTTGGCGGCGTTCTGATCGCCGCCGCCGATCACGATCCCGCCACCGCTGCTCTGCGTGACGCCCTGGTTGGCGGTCGAGCTCTGGTTGTTGGACTGGTTGGCGTTGCCGAGCTGGATCTGCGCCTGCGCACTCGCCGTTCCGAGCGCGAGCGCGCCGAGCGCGAATGGGACGACGAGAATCTTGCGGGTCATGTTGCTCCTTCGAAAGCGGTTTGCGAACGATTCCGCGAGCCACGTGGCTCGCCCCTGCCCTGCGCGTCTGGCAAAGGCGTTCAGACGAGACCTGCTCGACAAACGTACGAGCCGGCGTCGCCTCGCATCGTGGGCTGCATCACACACACGCCCGAACCGCCCGGCGCGTGACGCAACGCACGCTCGCGGGGCCAACGGCGAGAAGCGGTGACCGCAGACGTGGGATCGGATCGATCGGCCGTGCAGTCACGCCGACCGAGAAGCCCCCGCCAAAGACCAGGGGCCCCGCTACGGGGCCCCGGATGAAACGAGAGACTGCCCGAGCGCCGCGGTCGAGGTCTGGACGACGACCCCGACCTCTGCGCCCGGGCGCACCGTCAGGACGCCGAGCCGAGCTCCGCGTCGATCTTGTCGAACGCCGCGGCGACCGCCGCGCGCAGCTGAGCGAACGCGGCCGCGACTTCGGGGCGCTGCTCGCCCGTCCCCTGCAGGGCGTCGATCGCGTTGTTGATGATCGTCCGCATGCTGCGCAGTGCCGTCCGGACGCAGGCGATGACCGCCGGGCTCACGGTGTCGTCGACGCTCGCCGCGGTCGTCGGGTTGCCGGCGCCACCGTCGCCGACCGCTGCGCGCACGCACGCGACGGCGGCGGTCACGGCCTGCTGGATCTCGCCCGTGGTGCGGGTGATGATGGGGTTCGTGGTGGCGGAACGATGCGACCGCGTCTTCGCGGCGGCACCCGACGGAGCCATGAGCCCGGCCGCCATGGCAATCGATGCGACAACGACGAGCACTCTCTTCATCAATGCGCCTCCCGTTCGAAAGTCTGAGCTGGCGCGCCGCGACCGACCGCCAGGTACCGAGGAGTACCAGAACCCGCGGCGGAGCGCCAATGCAAGACGCTACCGACCGATCGTGCGGACCACGCCGCGCGCCCGCGCGGGGAGGTCGGCGATCAGCTCGCGCACCTCGCCCAGGCCGGTGCGCAGCTCGCGATCGCCGACCTCGACGGGCAGCATCGAGTCCTGCAGCGTCGACAGCACGACGTCGGCCGACCCGACGGCCTGGACCGCGTTCTCGACGAAGCCCTTCGGCCCGATCGAAGGCGCGCCGGCCGTCGCCGCCTCGAACGTCCGGCCCGGCAGCGAGCTGCGCTCGGCGAACGACGCGTGCGTGCGCTTCGCGCGCCCATAGGCGACCTGGACCGGGCGGAAGAGCTTCTCCTCGACGTCATCGGCGTGCTGCTCGTCGAGCTGCTCGTAGGCGGCACCGAGCGCGGCGAGCGCGCGCGCGAGCTCGTCGATCGCCTCCGCGACGATGTCCAGCAGGTCCTGGCGTGCTTCGGCGTTCGTGTAGGACATGCGGTCCAGACTACGGCGGCGAGCATCGACCTGATCGAGGTCTAGATCGGGCCCAGCGCCTCGAGTGGGACGCCGTAGAACGGCGGCGTTCCGTGGCGGTCGCCGCCGAGGTCCATGACGAGCAGGTCGAACGCCGTCTCGACGCGATGCGCGTCCGCCACGCCGAACCAGTCGGCGGCGATCGCGAG
This sequence comes from Solirubrobacteraceae bacterium, assembly GCA_036491075.1. Lineage (GTDB taxonomy): Bacteria > Actinomycetota > Thermoleophilia > Solirubrobacterales > Solirubrobacteraceae > CADCVQ01. The sequence continues at coordinate 11,910 of DASXCR010000117.1, read as the reverse complement.
CACTCGCGCGACCTCCACGGAGGCGTTGTCGACGTCCGGCGGCGGCGGGGTGCTGCCGCCGGCCGCGTACACCGCGCGCAGTGCCTCGATCATGTCGACGTGCGGCGGCTCGCCGTAGTCCCACATCGTGTGGCGCGGCGGCATGGTCAGCGGCGGCGCGACGCCGTCGGGTGGACCGAGGTGCTCGGAGTCCCTCGCGTAGCGGTACAGGAAGCGCGCGCCGGGGCCCTCGGCCGCGACGATCGCCTCCGCCTGCTCGCGCGTGAGCGCGCGCCCGTGGCCCTCGACGAGCGCCGCCTTCCACACCGAGACGCCCTGCGGGCCGTCGTCGTGGACGAGCATCATCACCATGAAGAGCGGCTCGTCGTCGTCCATGCCCCGATGCTCCCACACGCGACGGCTCGATCTTGGCGTCGCGGCGGTCTGGCGGCGGCCACGCGCGGGGCTAAGGTCTCGTTGATGCTCAACGCGCTCGTCGTGATCGGACTCGTGATCGCAACGGCGATGAAGTTCGTGGCGATCCCGTACATCCGGCGCTCGGAGAACCCGAACATCCTCCTGCTGTGCGCGACGATCTGCGTGGGCTATGTCGTGGCGTTCGGCGCGGCGGCCGCCGGGGGCGGGCTGCCGGGCTGACGCGGCCGTCGCCGCCGCGAGCGGGGACGCGCCGTGCCAGGCTTCAGTCGCCGAGCGCGGACTGCGGAACGACGTAGTAGCGCTTTCCGACCGGCTTGGGGATCGCCGTGACCCCGCGCCGCGTGGCGACGACCGGCAGCGTGCGATCGATCTCGCCGCCGTGCGACTGGACCCACGCGCCGACGGCCTCGCTGTCGCCGCCGGCCTCGAGGACGTGGTTGTCCATCAGCACGACGGTCCCCGGGCGCGACCAGATGAAGGGCGCGGGCGTGAGGCCCGACAGCATCGTGCGGATCGCATCGTCGGTCATGCGGACCGACAATAGCGGCGATCTCGCGGGCACGGAGACGGCGTCCCGGGCCGCGCGACCGGCGCATCTGCGAGGCTAGACCGGTAGCTGCCGCCGCCGGATGCCTGCGCTCCCCGCATCCTCCGCGCGGTCACAGGTCCTCAACGGGAGCGAGCGAGGCGGACATCGATGAACGCGGACGACGCGTCGGGACCGGTCAAGGCAGCCCACAAGGCGGCGATCCTGTCGGTACAGCAGCGCAACGAGGCCGCCCACAAGGCAGCCAAGGAGAAGCGCAAGGCCGCCGACCTCAAGGCCGAGGTTCGCCGCCGCGCGGAGGCGCGCAAGTAGCCCATTCTCAGAACTGCGTGAGCGATAGCACGTTGCCGTCGGGGTCTGCGAACCAGGCGACGAGCGCACCGCCCGGCGCGGTCCAGACGCCGAGCTCGTCCTGCTGCAGGCCGTCGTAGCGCGTGAGTTCGATGCCGCGCGCGCAGAGGTCGCGGATCGTCGCCGCGATGTCGGCGACGACCCAGCCGAGCACGGTGTAGGGCGCGACGACCGCCTCGCCGACGGAGACGACGCGCAGCTTCGTCCCGTTGGCGTCGAACTCGCACGCGATCGGGCTCTCGCCGGCGAGGCGCAACCCGAGCCCGCGCTCGTAGAACGCGCGCGCGGCGGCCATGTCCGTCGTGGCGACGAACGCCATCACGTCGGCGGCGGCGAGTCGCGCCGGCGGTGTTGGGGGGGCGCCCGCGCTCCGCGGCATGGGCGGGGAGGGCGGGACGGCTGCGCCGCGCACCGGCCGCGACGTGCCACCGCCACCGCCACCGCCACCGCCACCGCCGGCGAGCAGATGTCCCTTCGGCACGATGAAGAACAGCGCGGCGCGCTCGCCGCCCGGACCGGCGAGATGCGCCGGCGTGCGGTGCGTCCAGCCGCCGCGGGCCTTCACCCACGCATCGACGGCATCGACGTCGGCGCCCGCTTCGATCACGGGTGCGGCCGGCAGCGCGGCCATGAACGGCGGGTGCGGGATCTCTCCGACCGCCGGCTCGATCTCCGACAGCAGCGCGACGATCGCGGCGTCGTCCATCGGGCCCCGCTCAGGCGTCGCGGTAGCGGCCGGGCTCCCACAGCGGCTCGTCGCCGTCGTTGGCGCCGCGGCTGAGGATGAACAGCAGGTCTGACAGGCGGTTGAGGTAGCGCACGACCGCGGGGCTCGCGTCCTGTACGAGCAGCGCGCGCCGCTCGGCACGGCGGCAGACGGTGCGGCAGACGTGCAGCTGCGCGGCCGCCGTCGAGCCGCCCGGCAGGACGAAGGACCTCAGCGGGGCAAGCGTGTCGTTGACCTCGTCGCAGGCGTGCTCGAGCCAGGTGACCTGCTCGCCGCGCAGGCGCAGCCGCTCGCGGCCGCCGATCGCGGGGTCGGCGGCCGGGACGGCGAGGTCGGCGCCCGCGTCGAAGAGGTCGTTCTGAATGCGCCGCAGCCACGCGCGGTAGGGCTCGGGCATCGTGTCGATCGCGAGCGCGACGCCGATCTGCGCGTTGAGCTCGTCGATGTCGCCGTAGGCCTCGATGCGCGGGTGCGTCTTGGGCACGCGGCTCATGTCGCCGAGATGCGTCTCGCCACCGTCGCCGAGGCGCGTGTAGATGCGCGTGAGGTTCACCGTCATGACGGGGCCAACGCTACACTGGCGCCGTCCATTGGTCGGTGGTGAAGGGAAGTCCGGTGCGAATCCGGCGCGGACCCGCCACTGTCACCGGGGAAGCCGTTCGCACCGCGTCGCGCAGCCCGCGCGACGCAAGCCACCGGGCCGTCCGGGAAGGCGCGAGCCGGTAGGCCCGGGAGCCAGGAGACCTGCCTCCGGCCAGCTCACGCGAACGCCCTCGTGGAAGGGGTCCCGCCAATGTCCCATCGTCGTCGTGGTCTCCTCACCGGAGCGCTCGCCACGCTGTCGTTGCTCGCGATCGCTCCCGGGGCCCTTGCGACAACGGCCTCCGTGCGGATCGTCGGCGACGGCGTCGGCGCGGGCCCGGTCACAATCGACACGACCACCGGGACCTTCGGCCCCGACGACTGTCCCCGTGACAGCGCCGGCGGGGCGATCGACCAGGCGGTCGGCGGCAATTGGGACCAGAGGGCGTTCGTCTCGACGATCCTCGGCGAGTCGCACACGTACGCCGACAGCGACTACTGGAACTTCTGGATCAACGACACGTACGCGCAGGCGGGGATCTGCTCGTACACCGTCCAGCCCGGCGATCGGATCCTGATGCTCGTCCAGCGCGACAGCGCTTCGTCGATGCCCACCGTCTTCCCGCTGACGCTGTCGGTGGCGCCGACGGTGTTCGCCGGCGTCCCGTTCACGGTGACGATCCGCGAGCAGCGCACCGACGGCACCACCACGACGCCGACGCCGATCGCAGGCGCGACGGTCAGCGGCGGCGGGCAGAGCGCGGTGACGGACGCGGCCGGCCATGCGACGCTCACGTTCCCGGCGGTGGGCGCGGTGACGCTCACGGCGTCCAAGACGGGCGACGTCGCCTCCGATCCGACGACGACATCGGTGGTCGCGGTCGCCGCCACCGGGCCGGCCGGGCCGAACCCGCTTCCCTGCGCGGGGATGACCGACGGCCACGACGGCGCGTGCGGCACCGTCGACAGGGACCCGCCGAAGTCGACGATCACGGGGATCCGCGACGGTCAGCGCTTCACCGCCGCCAGGGCGCCGCGCACGCTGCGGGCGAGCGTCACCGAGCTGTCGGGCCTGCTCGCGGTCAAGTTCCGCCTCACCCGCACCGACGGCCCCCACTGCACGTACTTCAGCGGCGGCGCGGAGCGCTTCAAGCTCGGCAGGCACGGGCGCTGCGGCGCGAGCAACGGCTTCTGGTTCGGGGTCGGCGCGAGCCGGGACACGAGCTACCTGCTGCCGTCGAAGCTGCCGCGCGGTCGCTACGTGCTCGACGTCGAGGCGATCGACAAGGCCTACAACCGCGACGCGGCTCGCCGGCGCGGCGTCAATCGCGTGGTCTTCCATGTCGCGTAGCCGCGCGATCGGCGGGCTCGGCGCGCTGTGCGTCGCGCTCGCCCTCGGCGGCTGCGGGCTGGGAGCCGGATCGACGCCGAACGAGCCCGTCGCCCTCAGCGTGACGCGCGACTTCGGCGCGACGTCGCTCGTCGACAGCGCCGGCGCGCGGGTCTCCGGATCGGACACCGTGATGCGCGTGACGGAGCGCAACGCGACCGTGAAGACCCGCTACGGCGGCAAGTTCGTGCAGGCGATCAACGGCCTCGGCGGCGGGCGCCGCGACGGCCGGCCGGTCGACTGGTTCCTCTACGTCAACGGGATCCTCACCGACAAGGGCGCGACCGCGGTCGACGTGCACGGGGGAGACCGCATCTGGTGGGACAACCACGACTGGGGCACGACGCCCGACATCCGCGCGGTCGTCGGCTCCTATCCCGAGCCGTTCCTGCACGGGTCGGGCGGCAAGCGGCTGCCGGTGCGCGTCGAGTGCGTGGCCCCGGGCTCGCCGTCCTGCAAGGCCGTCGCGAGCAAGCTGCTGAAGTTCGGCGTGCCGATCGGGCAGAGCAACATCTCGACGAGCGACGCGGACGAGTCGCTGCGGATCCTCGTCGGCCCGTGGAAGCGGATCCGCGGGCTCGACCTCGAGTCGACGGCGATGGACAGCGGGCCGAAGGCGAGCGGGGTGTTCGCGGTGTTCGACAAGGCGGCCGACGCGCTGAACGTCCTGAACGCGCGCGGCGCCGTGGCGCGGACGCTCGGCGCCGGCACCGGGCTCATCGCCGCGACGCGCTCGACGAGCCGCCAGCCCGTGTGGTTCGTGACCGGCACCGACGACGCCGGGGTCGCGAGCGCGGTGCGCGCGCTCGACGTGAGCGTGCTGAGCAACCAGTTCGCGCTCGCGATCTCCCACGACCTGCCGGTCCCGGTGCCGGCCCGCGGCGGGCAGGCCGCCGCCCCCTGATGCGGTACGTCCGCCGCGCGAGCCCGCTGCACGCCGCGCGCGCACCGGTCGCGGCGTGCTACGCGGCGGCGCTCGTGACGGCGGTGCTCGCGTTCGAGAACCCGATCGCGCTGGCTGCCCTCGCGGTTGCGATCGTGGGCGCGGCGATCTGCGCGGGTGCGGGCCGGATCCTGCCGCGCGCCGCGCTGTTCGGCGTGCCGTTCGCGGTCGTCATCGCGCTCGTCAACCCACTGGTCGCCGACCAGGGCCTGACCGTGGTCGCGCGCCTCGGCGAGATCGGGCCGCTCGGCAACGTCGACGTCACGCTCGAGGGGCTCACGTTCGGCGCGATCCTCGGCCTGCGCGCGCTGCTCATCGTGCTGGCGAGCAGCGCGCTGCTGTCGGCGACGGTCGACTCCGACGAGCTGCTGCGCGGCTTTCGCCGCGTCTCGGTTCGCTCGGCGCTGACGGCGGCCCTCGCGGTGCGGCTCGTCCCGGTGCTCGGGCGCGACGCGCGCCGGCTCGCCGACGCGCGCCGCTGCCGGCCGGATGCGAGCGCGCGGCCCGGGCCCGCGGAGCGCCTGCAGATCGTGCGCGCGGTCGCGACCGGTGCGCTGGACCGCGCGCTCGACGTCGCCGCCACGCTCGAGGTGCGTGGCTACGCGACGCCGGTCCCCTCGCGCGGGCCGCGTCGCAGTGCCGGCCGAGTGCGCGCTCCGTGGTCGCGCCACGACCTCGCGTTCGCCGCGTCGGCGGTCGGGCTCGTGCTGGTCGCCGCGGGCGCGCGGCTGCTCGGCGTCGCGGGGTTTCAGGCCTACCCGCGCACCGTCGTGGCCGTGGGCCAGGCGGAGTGGCTGCTCGCGGTCGCGATCGTGCTGATCGCGCTGCTGCCGTTCGCCGATCGCCGCGGGGTGGTGCGGTGATCGGTCCGTCGCATCGTTGGCGGCCCGCGCGCGTGGCCGTCCGCGGGCCACGGCGATGAGCGTCCTACGCTTCGAGAGGGTCACGTACCGCTACCCGCACGCGAGCGCGCCCGCGCTGCGCGACGTGTCGGTCGATGTCCGTGCGGGCGAGTTCGTCGTCGCGGCGGGGCTCTCGGCGTCGGGCAAGTCGACGTTCCTGCGCGCCGCGTGCGGGCTCGTGCCGCACTTCCACGGCGGCGAGTTCGGCGGGCGCGTCGTGACGGGCGGCCTGGACACGCGCGAGCACGGCCCCGCGGCGCTGTCGGCGGTCGCGGGCACGCTGTTCCAGGATCCCGAGACGCAGGTCGTGCTGTCGTCCGTGCGCGCCGAGCTCGCGCTGCCGCTGGAGAACCGCGGGCACGGTGCGGCGGCGGTGGCGCGCGGGGTGGAGGAGACCGCGCTCGCGCTCGGCATCGGCGAGCTGCTCGATCGCCAGACGCACGAGCTCTCCGGCGGAGAGCTGCAGCGCGTCGCGCTCGGCGCGGCGCTCGCGGGGCGACCGCGGCTCGTGCTGCTCGACGAGCCGACGTCGCAGCTGGATCCGGTCGCGGGCGACGAGCTCGTCTGGCTGCTGCGGCGCCTCAACGAGGAGTGGGGGACGACGATCGTGCTCGTCGAGCATCGGCTGGAGCGCTGCCTCGCCGCCGCCGACCGCGTGCTCGTGTTCGAGGCGGGCGCGCTCGCCTGCGACGCGCCGCCGCGCGGGTTCCTCGAGTGGGCGGCGGAGCGCGCGCCGGCGCTCGCGACGCCTGGCGCGCGACTGTTCGCACGCGCGGGCCTGCGCCCGCCACCGAGCGGCGTCAAGGAGGCACGGGCGACGCTGCGCGCGCACGGGTTGCTCGGCGACGAGGACGGTCCTGAGGCGTGGCCGGCAGGCGGCTCGTCGCGCGCAGCGCCCGCGGTCGCGACACCGGTTGCGGGCGTCGATTCAGCGCAGCCGGCGTGGGGCGCGGTCGACGACCCGGGTGCGGCGCCGGCGGGTCGCGGGCCGGCGCGCGGTCCCGCGAGGCAGGGTGATCGCTCGTCGCGCTCCGAGCGTCTCGGCCTGCGCCGTCGCCCGGCCGGCCCGCCGCCGGCGCTCGCCTTCCGCGGCGTCTGGCACGAGCGGGCGGGCGGTCGCGCGGTGCTGCGCGGCGTGGACTTCGTGCTGGCGCCGGGGGAGCGCGTCGCGCTGATGGGGCGAAACGGCGCCGGCAAGTCGACGCTCCTGCGCCACGCCAACGGGCTCATGACGCCGACCCGCGGACGCGTCGAGACGGCCGGACGCGTCGCACTGCTGCTGCAGAATCCCAACGACTACTTCCTCGCCGATCGCGTCGGCGAGGAGGTCGGCGCCGCGGTGCTCGAACGCGCCGGCCTGACCGCGCTCGCGGGCCGCCACCCGCGCGACCTGTCGGGCGGCGAGCGCCAGCGCCTCGCGCTCGCGATCGTCTGCGACGGCGCGACCCCGCCCGCCGCGCTGTGCCTCGACGAACCGACGCGCGGGATGGATCGCGCCGCCAAGGGCGACCTCGCGGCAGACCTGCGCGCCACCGCCGCGACGGGCAGTGCCGTGCTCGTCGCCACGCACGACCCGGAGTTCGCCGCCCTGACCGCCGATCGCGTCGTGCTGCTCGCCGAGGGCCGCCCGATCGCCGACGGGCCCGTCGCGGAGCTGCTGAGCGGCGGCTGGTACTTCTCGACCGAGACCGCCCGGATCGTGGACGGGGCGCTGCTGCCCGAGGATGGTGCCGACCTGCTGCGCGCGCGGATGACCGTCGAGGTGCGACCGTGAGCTTGCCGGGTCGCGATCGATCGCCGGGCGGGTCGCGGACGACGCGCGGAGGCCGGCGATGAGCTGGCAGCTCGGCTCGTTCGCGGTGCTCGCGATCGCCCTGATCGCCGGCTTTCGCTGGTACGAGCGCGCACGACCGTCGGCGAAGCTGCTCGCGCTGGTCGCGACGCTCGCCGCGCTGGCCGCGCTCGGCCGGGTCGCGTTCGCGCCGCTGCCGAGCGTGAAGCCCACCACGGACATCGTGCTGATCGCCGGCTTCGTGCTCGGCGGCGCGCCCGGCTTCGTCGTCGGCGCGGTCGCGGCGCTGTCGTCGAACATCTTCTTCGGCCAGGGCCCGTTCACACCGTGGCAGATGGTCGCCTGGGGCGCGGTCGGGATCTTCGGCGCCATACTCGCGCGCGCCTTCGGCCGCGACCTCGGGCGCTGGCCGCTCGCCCTCGCGTGCGCGCTCGCGGGATTCGCCTACGGATCGTTCCTGGACTTCCAGCTGTGGGTGCTCTACTCCGCGCACAGCTGGTCGGAGTACCTGCTCGTGGCGGGTCGCGGCGTGCCCTTCAACATCGCCCACGCGGCCGGCAACGTCGTCTTCTGCCTTGCCTTCGGGCCGCTGCTCGTGCGCTCGCTCGAGCGCTACCGCGACCGGCTCGAGGTCGTCTGGCTGCCGCTGCCGGGGGGTGAGTCGCTCTGAGGGCGCATAGGGCCCCCAGGACGACACACCCCCCGACCCTCGCGGTGCGGCGCGGGTCGCGGAGGCCGGTGGCCGGCATCGCGCGCGCGGCGACGCGGGCGATCGCGGTCGCGCTCGCCGTCGCGGGCTGCGGCGCGGCGATCGCGGCGCGTGACGAGGCCCGCGCGTCGAGCCCGGCGCAGGCTCGCGCGATCACGTACCTCGCCTCGTCGCAGAACGCCGACGGCGGCTTCGGCGGTGAGCGCGGGCATGCATCTGATCCGCTCTATACGAGCTGGGCGGTCATGGGCATCGCCGCCGCCGGACGCGATCCGCGCACGGTCCGGCGCGGCAGGCGCTCGGGCGTCGATTACCTCGTCGCGAACGTCGGCCGCGCGCGCGGGATCGGCGACGTCGAGCGCACGATCCTCGCGCTGCACGCGGGCCGCCGCTCGCCGCGCGCGGTCGGCGGACGCGACCTCGTCGCCGAGCTCGTCCGCAAGCGCCGGGCCGACGGCTCGTTCGCCGGCCTCGTCAACCAGACCGCGTTCGCGATCCTCGCGCTGCGCGCCGCCGGCCGGCCGCGCGGCGACCGCGTCATCCGTGCGGCGGCCGGCTGGCTCGCCGGCCAGCACAACGCCGACGGCGGCTTCGACTTCGCGGGACGCGGGGGATCGAGCGGCATCGACGACACCGCAGCCGCGCTGCAGGGACTCGTCGCGGCCGGCAAGCGCGCCACGAAGACCGTCTCCCGGGCGGCGGCGTTCATCGCCGCGCACCAGAACGCCGACGGCGGGATGGCGCTGTCGCCGGGATCTGCGTCCAACGCCCAGTCGACCGCCTGGGCGATCCAGGCGCTCACCGCGGCCGGGCGCGATCCGGCGCGCGCGCGGCGCGGCGGCGCGCGCTCGCCGCTCGCGTACCTGACCTCGCTGCAGGGCGGATCGGGCGCCGTCCGCTACTCGCGCACGAGCGCCCAGACGCCCGTCTGGGTGACCGCGCAGGCGCTCACGGGCCTCGCTCGCAAGCCGTTTCCGATCGGGTGAGCGACGGTCGGATCCCTGGGCGCAATCTCGATCGGATAGCTTCAGATACCGCATGAAGGTCGGAGTCCCCAAGGAGACCGCAGCCGGCGAGAGCCGCGTCGCCCTCGTACCCGAGGTCATCAGGAAGATGGCCGCCAAGGGCTTCGAGTTCGTCGTCGAGCCCGGCGCCGGCGACGACGCGATGCTGTCGGACGCCCTCTACGAGTCGGCCGGCGCGACGCTGTCGGGCGACGTCTGGACGGCCGATGTCGTGGCGAAGGTCGCGGCACCCGGCGACGACGAGATCGCGAAGCTCGGCGACGGCACCGTGCTCGTCGGCTTCCTCGGTCCGTTGACGAACACGCACGGCGTCTCGAGCCTCGCCGAAGCGGGTGTGACGTCGTTTGCGATGGAGGCGATCCCGCGGATCTCGCGCGCGCAGTCCATGGACGCGCTGTCCTCGCAGTCCAACGTCGCCGGCTACAAGTCCGTGCTGCTCGCGACCGAGCACCTCGGCCGCTTCCTCCCGATGATGATGACCGCGGCCGGCACGGTCCCGCCAGCGCGCGTGCTCGTGCTCGGCGCCGGCGTAGCGGGCCTGCAGGCGATCGCGACCGCGCGCCGGCTCGGCGCGCAGGTCACCGGCTACGACGTGCGCGCCGCCGTCGCCGAGCAGGTCAAGTCGCTCGGCGCGGCGTTCCTCGAGTTGGAAGCGGGCAAGGGCGCCGAGGGCGAGGGCGGCTACGCCCGCGAGCTCACCGACGAGGAGAAGGCCGCCCAGCAGACCGAGCTCGCCGACAGGATCGCGACGTTCGACGTCGTCATCACGACGGCGCTCGTGCCGGGCCGCCGCGCGCCGATCCTCGTGACCGTGCATTCGGTCGAGAACATGAAGGCCGGCAGCGTGATCGTCGACCTGGCGGGAGAGTCGGGCGGCAACTGCGAGCTGACCGAGCCGGGCGAGGTCGTCGTCAAGCACGGCGTGACGATCGTCTCGCCGCTGAACCTGCCGGCGACGATGCCCGAGCATGCCTCGGCGCTCTACGCGCGCAACGTGCAGTCGCTGCTCGAGCTGCTCGTCGACGACGAGGGCGCGCTGCGGCTGAACTTCGACGACGAGATCGTCGCCGGCGCGTGCATCACGCGCGGCGGCGAGATCGTGCATGCGGGCGCGAAGAAGGCCGTGGAGACCGCGAAGCGCACGACCGAGGACGGCGACTGACGATGGACCTGCTGACCGAGATCGCGATCGTCATGCTGGCCGCCTTCGTCGGCTTCCAGGTCATCTCGAAGGTGCCGAACACGCTGCACACGCCGCTGATGTCGGGCACGAACGCGATCCACGGGATCGTCCTGCTCGGCGGGCTGATCGCGATCGGCGGCTCGCACGGGTTCTTCAGCAAGCTGATCATCGTGATCGCGATCGTGTTCGGCACGATCAACGTCATCGGCGGCTTCCTCGTCACCGACCGCATGCTCAGCATGTTCAAGCGCAAGCCGGAACCCAAGCCCGAGGCGGACGAGTCGTGAGCCTGCCGAGCGCCGCGATCTTCCTGCACGCGGACTACGTCACGGCGGCGTACATCGTCGCGTTCTCGCTGTTCATCGTCGGGCTCGCGCGGCTGACGAGCCCGACCACGGCCGTCCAGGGCAACAAGATCGCGGCCGTCGGGATGCTGGTCGCCGTGGTCGCGACGCTGCTGCGGCCGTCCCCCGACGGTCCCGGCGCGGCGCTCGACGGCTCCGACGTCCTGCTCGTCGTGGTCGGGCTGGCGATCGGCACGGCGATCGGGGTGCCCTCGGCGCGCCGCGTGAAGATGACCGCGATGCCGCAGATGGTCGCGCTGTTCAACGGCGTCGGCGGCGGCGCGGTCGCGCTGATCGCGTGGGCCGAGTTCCGCAGGGCGGGCGGCGACCTCGGCAGCGACCTCGCCGTCGGCATCCCGCTGCTGTTCGGCGCGATCATCGGCTCGATCTCGTTCTGGGGATCGAACATCGCGTTCGGCAAGCTGCAGGGCCTGATCTCCGGGAGCCCCGTGAAGATCCCGGCCGGGCTGTTCGTGAACATCGGCCTGCTGATCGTGGCGGTCGGGGCCGCGATCGCGATCCTCGCCGGCTCGACGAGCCAGGGCCTGTTCGTGCTGATCCTCGTCGCCGCGGGGATCCTCGGCAACCTCGCCGTGCTGCCGATCGGCGGCGCAGACATGCCGGTCGTGATCTCGACGCTGAACGCGTTCACCGGCCTCAGCGCCGCCGCCGCGGGCATCGCGCTGCACAACACCGCGCTGATCGTCGCGGGCATGATCGTGGGCGCCTCGGGCACGATCCTCACCGACCAGATGGCGAAGGCGATGAACCGCTCGATCGGCTCGGTGCTGATGGGCGGCTTCGGCGGCGAGGCGCCGGCGGCGGGTGGGCCGGAGGGCTCGGAGATCGAGGGCACCGTCCGCTCGACGAGCGCGGCCGACGCTGCGATCCAGCTCGCCTACGCAAACCGCGTGGTGATCGTTCCCGGCTACGGGATGGCGGTCGCCCAGGCCCAGCACGCGGTGAGGGAGCTGACCAAGGAGCTCGAGAAACGCCAG
>DASXCR010000116.1:0-8655 GCA_036491075.1 Solirubrobacteraceae bacterium | reverse complement strand
ATCTCCTTGCGCAGGTCCGTGCGCAGGAGGTAGAAGAGCCCGATGAAGAACGGCATCTGCGCGACGAGCGGCAGGCACGACGCGAAGGGATTGATCTTGTTCTCCGCGTAGAACTTCATGACCTCCTGCTGCTGGCGCTGCTTGTCGTCCTTGTACTTCGCCTGCAGCGCCTTGAGCTCCGGCGCCACGCGCACCATGGCCTGCATGGACTTGAACTGCTTGACCGTGAGGGGAGCCAGGCACGCGCGAACGCACACCGTAAGCAGGACGATCGACATGCCCCAGCCGAGCCCGATCGAGTCGTGGAAGAAGATCAGGACGGGCTTCAGCACGTCGATGATCCACTGGACCGGCGCGAGCACGGCCTGGACGGGCGCGATGGGAAGGGAGGGGATCATGGTGATGTGCCGGTCGGCTGCCGGGGCGCGAACAGACGCTGGCCTTCGACAGGGTCGTAGCCACCGTGGCTGAACGGGTTGCAACGCAGCAGCCGCCAGGCCGCCAGGACCAGGCCGCGAAGTATGCCGAAGTCCCGCAACGCCCGGACCGCGTACGCGGAGCACGTCGGCTCGTACTTGCAACGCCGCGGCAGCGCGGGCGAGATCGCCCGCTGGTAGAGCACGATCGGGGCCTGCACGAGGCGCGTCGCGCGCCTCACGAGCGCGCGGCCTTCGCCAGCAGCTCGCGCAGCGCTCCGCGAACCCCGTCGAGGCCCTCGCGCTCGGCCAGCTCGCGCGCGCTCGGTCGCGCCACGACGACCACGTCGTGGCCGTCCGGAACGAGCGCCGACTCCGCGGTATAGGCCTCGCGCAGCAGCCGCTTCACCCGGTTGCGGTCGACGGCGCCGCCGACCTTGCGCGACACCGACAGGCCGAGGCGCGCCTCGCCCGATCCGCGCGGGAACGTGTACACGACGAGATGGCGGTTGCCGTGCGACCTGCCCTGGCGATAGGCGCGCTCGAACTCCGCGCTGCGCGACAGCCGACCACGCTTGGCACGGGGAGCGCTGGGCGCTCGGAAAAGCGGCTCGTCCACGCGACGGAGCCTAGAGCGTCGTGACGCGAGCCCGGACCGTCAGACGGTCAGGCGCTTGCGGCCCTTGGCACGCCGGCGCTTGAGCGTCAACCGACCGGCCTTGGTCTGCATGCGCTTGCGAAACCCGTGGCTGCGGGCACGCTTGCGCTTCTTGGGCTGGTAAGTGCGTTTCATGAGGATGCGCAGCGCCGAAAGCGCGGTCGCCGATGGTACCGCACGGGGCTGCGACGACGCCCGCGGAGGTTTTTCTCGCGTCGTGCGGGGTGTCCTCATCGGGCCGCCCGAGGAGCTGCGGCACGCCTCAGCGACGCTGGTATGTTCGTCGCCCCGGCTCGCTTGCGGGGCCTTCGCCGATCGTGCCGAACCCCCTCCGAAGGAGTCGATGACCTCCGGCCTGAACACGCAGCTCGCCCATGACTGGGCGTCGATCCGCAACGAGCTGCGCAGCGCCGTCCCCGACTCGACCTTCGAGATCTGGCTCGCGCCACTCGAGGCCCGCGCGCTGCTGGACACCACGCTCGTGGTGACGGCGCCCGACGAGATCCGCAGCTGGATCTCCGATCGCTTCGGGCGCGTCCTGCAGACCTGCGCCGCCGCGGTGCTGGGTCCGCAGACCGTCGTCGACATCGTCGCCCCGGACGCCGCGATCCCGACCGCGCCGGCACGCCAGGCGCCACGCGAGGCGGACGCCGCCGCCGAGTTTCATCCCAAGCTCACCTTCGACCAGTTCGTCATCGGCGACGGCAACCGCTTCGCCCATGCCGCCGCCCTCGCGGTCGCCGAGCTGCCGGGCCAGGCCTACAACCCGCTCTTCCTCTACGGCCCGCCCGGGCTGGGCAAGACGCACCTCCTGCACGCGATCGGCAACTACATCCACGCGCACGGCGACGGCCTGCGGGTCCGCTCGACCACGGCCGAGCGCTTCACCAACGAGTTCGTGGCCGCGCTGCAGACGCGCGACGTCGACGACTTCAAGGCCCGCTTCCGCGACACCGACGTCCTGCTCATCGACGACGTCCAGTTCCTGCAGCGCAAGGCGAAGACCGAAGAGGAGTTCTTCCACACCTTCAACGCGCTGCACGAGACCGGCAGCCAGCTCGTGCTGACCTGTGACCGTCTCCCCGCCGACATGGCCGCCCTCGAGGCGCGCCTGCTCGAGCGCTTCCAGGCCGGGCTCGTCGCGCAGATCACCGCGCCCGACCTCGCCACCCGCGTCGCGATCCTGCGCAAGCGCGTGCAGCACGACGAGATCGTGCTCGCCGACGAGGGTGCGCTGCACGCCATCGCGCGCACCGTCACCTCCAACGCGCGGGCACTCGAGGGCGCGCTCATCCGCGTCGTCGCCTACCACTCGCTCACCGGCAGGCCGATCGACGTCGCGCTCGCCGAGGAGGTCCTCGCGAGCCTCTACCCCCACGCGCGCACGCCCCAGGCTCCGTTGACGATCGCACGGGTTCAGGACCTCACGTGCGACGCCTTCGCGATCTCCCGCGACGAGCTGCTCTCCAGCGGGCGCAGCGGGCGCGTGGCGTGGCCCCGCCAGGTCGCCATGTACCTCGCCCGCCGGCACACCGGCGCGACGCTCCCCGCGATCGGCAGGGAGTTCGGCGGGCGCAACCACACGACCGTCATGTACGCGTGCCGTCGCGCGGGGGAGCGCATCGCATCGGACCCCGACGCCGAGGCGGTCGTGCGCGAGCTCGAGCGCCGGCTCACCGGCGACGCGGGCGCTGACCGGCCGACTTGACACACTCTGCACCACAGATCCGCCTACGCTCGCCGGATCTCGCCCGCATCCTCCGCCGTTTCCCGCCCTTCTGCACAGCCGCACAGGCCCTATGACCTCTACAAGACATCCGAGGTGTTCATCGTGAAGTTCGCGACGTCCTCTGCGGACCTGCTCGCGCAGCTCAGCGTGGTCTCCCGCGTCGCCTCCACGCGCAGTGCCGTCCAGGCGCTCTCCGGCGTCCAGCTCACCGCGGCCGATGACGCCGCCGAGCTGCGTGCCACGGACATGGAGGTGGGCCTGCGCGTCCCGCTCGCCGCGAAGGTCGAGCGGACGGGCACGGTCGTGCTGCCGGCGCGCCTGCTGCTCGACGTGGCACGCTCGCTGCCGGGCAAGGAGGCCACGCTCGAGCTGCGCCCGACCGAGCAGGACGTCGAGATCCTGTCGGGCTCGGCGACCTTCCACATCCGCACGCTGCGCGCCGAGGACTTCCCGCCGCTGCCCGAGCCCGGCGGCGACACCGTCGTGAAGGTCCCGGCGGCCGCGTTCGTCGAGACGATCAACCGCGTGGCGCGGTCGGCCTCGCGCGACGAGACGCGGCCGATCCTGACCGGGATCCTCGTGTCGGCGGCCGGCTCGGAGCTGCGCATGGTGGCCACGGACTCCTACCGCCTGAGCGTCAAGGAGACCCGGCTGCAGGCGCCGCTGGACGGCGAGTTCGAAGCGACGGTGCCGGCCCGCGCGCTGCAGGAGCTCGCGCGGATCGCCCAGGCGGCCGAAGCCGACGAGCTCAGCGTCTCGGTGCGCGCCAACCAGATCGTGTTCGAGATCGGCGGCGACGTCCTGTCGTCGCGCCTGATCGACGGTCAGTTCCCGAACTATCGACAGCTGTTGCCCGACGCTTATGAACACGAACTGACATTGGCCTCGGCCGAGCTGACGGAGGTCGTGCGGCGCATCAGCCTCATGGCCCAGAAGAACGCGCCGCTGCGCCTACACTTCAGCGAGGGCGAGCTGACGATCTCTGCGCAGACGCCCGACGTGGGCGAGGCCCGCCAGACGCTGCCGGTTCCGTTCGCCGGCGAATCGTTCGACATCGGCTTCAACCCGGAGTACCTGCGCGACGGCCTCGAGAGCTCGGAGGGCGGCGATCTCGTGCTGAAGCTCATCAGCCCGCTGCGGCCGGGACTGATCGAGTCCGCCGACGGCAGCGGGTTCCTCTACCTCATCATGCCGATCCGCCTGAACGTCTAGGCGGATTGCGGTCGCCCGAGCGCGATGATCGCGACCCGTCTGAGGCTGCGCGACTTTCGCAGCTACGCCGGCGCGGAGGTCGCGCTGGGGCCCGGGATCACCGTCGTGCACGGGCGCAACGGCGCCGGCAAGACGAACCTGCTCGAGGCGCTGTACTTCGGCTGCACCGGCCGCTCGTGTCGGACGTCCAACGAACGCGAGATCGTGCGGTTCGATACGAAGGTCGTGCGCGTCGAGGTCGACCTGCGCGACGACGAGGGCCGGGAGCACACCCTCACGGTCGGCTTCTCGCCGGGGGAGGCCAAGCGCCTGCAGGCCGACGGCGTCAACGTCGAGCGGATCGACGTGCGGTCGCGACCGCTGATCTGCGTGTTCCTGCCCGATCGCCTCGAGCTCGTCAAGGGCCCGCCTGCGCTGCGCCGCTCGCACGTCGACCAGGTCGTCGCGGCGACGTGGCCCGGCCGATCCTCGACGCGCCGCGCCTACGGGCAGGCGCTGGCGCAGCGCAACGCGCTGCTGGCACGGGTGCGCAGCGGCCGCGCGTCGGCGAGCTCGCTGCCCGCGTGGGACGCCGAGCTTGCCCGTCACGGGATCGCGCTGCGCGACGACCGCGCCGCGGCGATCGAGCTGTTGTCCGGACGCTTCACCGCGATCGCGGCGGCGCTCGGGCTCGGCGGGGACGCAGAGCTGCGCTACCGGCCGCGCTCGCGCGCGGCCGGCGCGGCCGAGCTCGCGGCCGAGCTGGCGGCGCACACGGCGTCAGACCTCGAGCGCGGCTTCACCGGGCACGGGCCACACCGCGACGACCTCGCGCTGCTGCGCGACGGCCGCGAGCTGCGGGCATACGGCTCGCAGGGCGAGCAGCGCCTGGCGCTGCTCGCGCTGCTGCTCGCCGAGCGCGAGGCGCTCGCCGCGACCCGCAACGCCGTCCCGCTGATGCTGCTCGACGACGTGATGAGCGAGCTCGATCCCGACCGCAGGGGGATGCTCGCGCAGATGCTCGGGGGGGAGGGGCAGAGCATCATCACGACGACCGACCTCGCGCACGTCCCGGGTGCGGACGGTGCGGCGATCGTGCGCCTGGAGGTCGCCGGCGGCGCCGTCGCGCAGGACGTCGTCGCGGCATGAGGCGCCGCGCGCCGCGGCCCCTGGCGATCGCGATCGCGGGGCTCACCGAACGCCTTGCGCCGGCAACGCTGCTGGGCGACGTCCAGCGCGTCTGGGAGGTCGCGGCCGGCCCCGCGGTCGCCGGCCAGGCCGCGCCCGTCTCCGAACGGGCGGGCACCGTGACGCTCGCGTGCGCGTCCGCGGTCTGGATGCAGGAGATCGATCTCATGGGGCCGGTGATCGTCGCCAAGCTCAACGAGCTGCTCGGCGCAGAGCGGGTCACGGGGGTGCGTTGCGTCGCCACGACCGGCCGCCGGGGACCGCCGCGCGGGCGCGCTTGACGGCCGCCGCGACGGTCCCCGGAGCGCTGGCGCGGCGGCTGTCGTCGCCGCTTTCTCATGACGGCGGGGCGCCGCCGCCGGCGGGTGCGATCGCCGTGGCCGCAAATGAGCCGTTTTGCAGGTCTTTCGCAACACCTGGAAGGCCCGGTCATGACCCCCCTTGTGCTATCCTTGTGCACGCAAGCAGCACCCGGCCCCGGCCCGTCGGAGAGTGACGAGGACCCGGGGCTTCTTCACGTTCGGAGGAACAGTGGCGAAGGACGACGGCAGGTTCGACGGGCGCACCGGCGACGAGACGTACGACGAGCAGGACATCACCGTTCTCGAGGGTCTCGAGGCGGTCCGCAAGCGACCCGGCATGTACATCGGCTCGACCGGCGTGCGCGGCCTGCACCATCTCGTCTACGAGATCGTCGACAACGCCGTCGACGAGGCGCTCGCGGGCCACTGCACGCGGGTCGAGGTCACGATCCACCCGGACAACTCCGTCACGGTCGTCGACGACGGGCGCGGCATCCCCGTCGGCATCATGGCCAAGGAGCAGCTGCCCGCGGTGCAGGTGGTGCTGACCGTCCTGCACGCCGGCGGCAAGTTCGGCGACGGCGGCGGCTACAAGGTGTCGGGCGGGCTGCACGGCGTCGGCCTGTCGGTCGTCAACGCGCTGTCGGAGCTGCTGGAGATCGAGATCTGGCGCGAGGACCACGTCTGGCGCCAGGAGTACCAGCGCGGCGTCCCGCAGGCCCCGCTCGCCAAGGGCGAGGCGTCGTCGGATCACGGCACCACGATCAAGTTCCGCCCCGACACCGAGATCTTCGAGACGACCGAGCTGGACTTCTCGACGCTCGAGCAGCGCCTGCGCGAGACGGCCTTCCTCACGCGCGGCCTGGCGATCTCGATCACCGACGAGCGCGGCGAGGGCGCGCAGGCCGAGTTTCGCTACGAGGGCGGCATCGAGGACTTCGTGCGCTATCTCAACGCCAACAAGGAGTCGATCGGCCGCAAGGTCGTCTACTTCGAGGGCGAGAGCGGCGAGGGCGCCGTCGAGATCGCGATGCAGTGGAACACGACCTATCAGGAGTCCGTGTTCTCGTTCGCGAACAACATCAACACGCACGAGGGCGGCTCCCACCTCTCCGGCTTTCGCGCCGCGCTCACGCGGACGCTGAACCGCTTCGCTCGCGAGAAGGGGCATCTCAAGGAGAAGGACGAGAACCTCACGGGCGAGGACGTGCGCGAGGGGCTCACCGCGATCATCTCCGCGAAGCTCTCCGATCCGCAGTTCGAGGGCCAGACGAAGACGAAGCTCGGCAACCCCGGCATGGAGGGCTTCGTCGCCTCGGTCGTCAACGCGAGCCTGGCGGAGTTCCTCGAGGAGAACCCGCAGGAGGGCAACGCGATCATCCGCAAGGCCGTCTCGGCCTCGCAGGCGCGGGCCGCGGCGCGCAAGGCGCGCGACCTCACGCGACGCAAGTCCGCGCTGGAGAACTCGACGCTGCCCGGCAAGCTCGCGGACTGCTCGGTCAAGGACCCGTCGCTCGCCGAGATCTTCATCGTCGAGGGCGACTCCGCCGGCGGCTCGGCGAAGCAGGGCCGCGACCGCAACACGCAGGCGGTGCTGCCGCTGCGCGGCAAGATCCTCAACGTCGAGAAGAGCCGCATCGACAAGGTCCTCAAGAACCTCGAGATCCAGGCGCTGATCACGGCGATCGGCACGGGCGTGCGCGACGAGTTCGACATCGAGAAGGCCCGCTACCACAAGATCATCCTGATGACGGACGCCGACGTGGACGGCGCCCACATCCGCACGCTCGCGCTGACGCTGCTGTTCCGCGAGATGCCGCAGCTGATCGAGGCCGGCTACATCTACATCGCCAAGCCGCCGCTGTACAAGCTCAAGCAGGGCTCCAACGAGCGCTATATCGAGAAGGACTCCGAGCTCGAGGAGATCCTGCTCTCGGACAAGCTCGAGAAGATCGTCTGCTTCGATCGCCACGGGACGCAGTTCCGGCTCACCGAGGCCCGCTGGCAGCGCTTCTCGCGCCTGCTCAAGCAGTACTCGGGCTGGTCGTCGACGCTGCGCGCGGAGTACGGCCACGACACGGTCGGCTTCCTCGAGGAGTCCGGGATCCTCGACGAGCAGGTCGACTCGGTCGCGTCGGCGATCGCGCTGATCGAGCGCGAGGGCATCGTCGACGCGCCGTACGAGACGACGCTGCTCGACCAGGACGAGCAGGTGCTCGTCGTGCGAGCGGTCGAGACGCGGTCGGGGCTGGCGCGGGCGCTGCGGATCCCGAAGCGGCTGTTCGGGGCGCAGGACTACCGCCAGTTCACGCGCGTCCACGGGCAGCTCATCGAGCTCGCCGGCCGCGCGCCGTTCACCGTCAAGCTCGGCGAGACCTCGGCGGACGCGTCCTCGTTCGACGCGCTGCGCGACGCGGTCATGACGGTCTCGCAGAAGGGCATCACGCTGCAGCGCTTCAAGGGCCTCGGCGAGATGAACGCCGCGCAGCTGCGCGACACGACGATGGATCCCGCGACGCGCACCCTCGCGCAGGTCTCGATCGAGGACGCCGCGCAGGCCGACCTCATCTTCTCGACGCTGATGGGCGACATGGTGGAGCCGCGCCGCCAGTTCATCGAGGACAACGCCCGCCTCGTCGCCAACCTCGACGTCTAGGGGGTCGACCAGCTCATGGCATCGATCGACACGCTGTCCGGCGGCAACATCGAGCCGCGCGCGCTCGAAGACGAGATGCGCTCGGCGTACCTCGACTACGCGATGTCCGTCATCGTCGGGCGCGCGCTGCCCGACGTGCGCGACGGGCTCAAGCCGGTGCATCGGCGGGTGCTGTTCTCGATGTCCGAGAACGGGCTCACGCCGACGCGGCCGTACCGCAAGTGCGCGTCGATCGTCGGCGACGTCATGGGCAACTACCACCCCCATGGCGACACCGCGATCTACGACGCCCTCGCGCGCCTGGCGCAGGAGTTCTCGATGCGCTACCAGCTCGTCGACGGCCAGGGGAACTTCGGCTCGATCGACGACGACCCGCCGGCGGCGATGCGCTACACCGAGGCCCGCCTGCAGCGCGTCGCGATGGAGATGCTGCGCGACCTCGACGCGGACACCGTCGACTTCGTCCCCAACTACGACGGGCGCAAGCAGGAGCCGACGGTGCTGCCGGCGCGCTT
>DASXCR010000115.1:0-3784 GCA_036491075.1 Solirubrobacteraceae bacterium | reverse complement strand
GGCTCGGGGACGCGCGGGGACGGCGCGGCCGAGCGCGCGCGTCGTGTCGGCAAGGCCCGAGCCGGTCGCCCGCAGCACGCCGGCGACCGAGGCGCCGGTCAGCAGCAGCACGCCCGCGACGAAGAGGAACACCGCCAGGATGTGGGCGCCGATCGTCGACACCGCCGTCGCGGTCGCGTACAGCAGCGCGTCGCCGGCGATCCCGCCGCGCAGCTCGAAGAAGTGCGCGTTCCAGTAGCCGTGGCGGACGCCGGCGGGTCCGAGGCCGAACGTGCCCGCGGCAAGCGCCAGCGTCAGCGCGGCGAACAGGCACAGCGCACCGGCCCGAAACGGGCGCACCGCCGGCAGCACGGGCCGCAGGACGCACAGCGCGCCCGCCACCACGACGGCGACCGGGACGCCGAGCGCGACCTGTCCGACGAGGTAGGCGAGGCCCCTCGTCGCGGCGTGGCCCACCGCCCCACCGTCCCAGCCGAGGTAGACGGGGAACGCGAGGAAGACGCCGACGGCGACGAACCCGAGGCCGATCAGGTCGAGGTGGCGCTGCTCGAGCCGCGGCACACGCATCGCGTCGATCGACGAGCGCCGCGCGCGGGCGCGCGGCTTGGGCTTCGCCTGTGAGCGAGTGGATGCGGTCTTGCGGGCAGCGGCCATGGTTGGCGCGGACTGCTTTCGACGCCGGGCACGGTGCTCCTGCCCCGAGTGCGTCCGCGTCGACGTTCGCCGCCGTCGCCGTGGTCCGGGGCGTGCGCCACCAGGGCTTGCGGACCGGCGGGATCGTGCCGGCGCTCGACGAGTCCGAGCGACGATCCCGGCGAACGGCGCGCGCGAGCGACCTCGAGCCGCGCTTAACCCAAGCTTGAGCGGCAGCCCTAACCTGCATGGGCCATGATGGACCGCCCACCACGCGTGCTCGTCGTCGAGGACGACCACGAGATCGCGCAGGTGCTGCTGCGGTCCCTGCGGATGGAGGGCTACGAGGCGCGCGCGAGCTACGACGGCGCGGCCGCGCTCGGCGACGCGCGCGAGTTCACCCCCGACCTCGTCATCCTCGACCTCGGCCTGCCGAAGCTCGACGGCATGGAGGTCGCGCGCCGGCTGCGCGAGGACGGCGACGTGCCGATCCTCATGCTCACCGCTCGCGACGCGCTGGACTCGCGCGTCGAGGGTCTCGACGCCGGCGCCGACGACTACCTCGTCAAGCCGTTCGAGCGCCAGGAGCTGCTCGCGCGCCTGCGCGCGCTCCTGCGGCGGCGCCCGCCGCGCGGCAGCGCATCGCTCGTCGTCGGAGACCTGCAGCTCAATCCCGACACGCACGAGGTGCGCCGGGAGCAGCGCACGATCGACCTCACCCAGCGCGAGTTCGAGCTGCTCGAGTACCTCATGCGCAACGAGCGCATCGTCGTCCCGCGCCAGCGCCTGCTGGAGGAGGTCTGGGGCTACGACCCTTTTGCCACGACGAACACGATCGAAGTCTTCGTGTCCAACCTCAGACGGAAGCTGGAAGCAGGCGATGAACCCCGCCTCCTCCATACGATCCGCGGCGCAGGCTACGTTCTCCGCGCCTAGGCAGGTACCGATCCGCTGGCGCCTCGCCGGTGGTTCCGCCCTCCTGACGCTGGTGATCCTCTGCGGCTTCGCGGGCGCGGTCGCGGGCCTGACCTCGATCCGCCTGCACCAGGACTTCGACCAGGAGGTCGAGCGCGCCGCGGGCGTGCTGAAGGAGAGCGTGACCTACCAGGGCCCCGGTCAGAGCCTGCGCACCGGTCGCTTCTACCTCAGCGGCCTGCGCCCGGACCTCAACGAGTTCAACCTGGGGACCGGCGCCATCATCCGCATCATCAACTATCAGGGCTACGAGCTCAACAGCACCCGTGTGCGGCGGGACTTCGGCCCACCCGTCACCGGTTCGAAGCAGATCGACGGCTATCGCGTCGAGGCGCGCCGGCTCCCACCGGGCGTCATGGACTCCATCCTCGGCACGGCCAACTCCGACTTCCCCCCGCCGCCCTACTACGTCCAGTACGCGCGTCCGCTGACCTCCGTCGAGGAGACGGTCGGGCGCCTGCGGCTGTTCCTCGTGATCGGCGTGCTCGGGTTCTCGGGGTTGGCGCTGCTCGCCGGGCTGATGGTCGCACGCCGTGCGATGGCCCCGATCGCCGCGCTGACCGCAGCCGCCCGCCGGATCGAGCGCACCCGCGACCCCGGTCAGCGGCTGCCGGACATCGAGGCCGACGACGAGGTCGCCGAGCTGGCGCGGACGCTCGAGGACATGCTCCGAGCGCTGGATGCCGCGCGCGCGGAGACCGAGGGCGCCCTGGCACGCCAGCGCGAGTTCGTCGCCGACGCCTCGCACGAGCTGCGCACTCCCCTGACGAGCGTGCTCGCCAACCTCGAGCTGCTCGCCGACAGCCTCGACGGCGACCAGCAGGACGCGGCGCACTCCGCGCTGCGCTCCTCGCGGCGCATGCGCCGGCTCGTCGCGGACCTGCTGCTGCTCGCCCGTCACGACGCCGCGCGCCAAGCGCCGCACACGCCGACCAACGTGGGCCAGGTGCTGATCGAGGCCGCCGCCGAGCTCGGCCTGATCGCCGACGAGCACGCGCTCTCGATCGAGCCCAACCGCGCGCTCGTCGACGGCGCCCGCGACGAGCTGCACCGGCTCGCGCTGAACCTCATGGAGAACGCGATCCGCCACACGCCGCGCGGCACGCATGTGCGCGCGGCCGTCGAGCGCGTCGACGACCAGGTGCGGCTGACCGTCGAGGACGACGGACCGGGCATTCCGGACGACCTGCGCAGCCGCGTCTTCGAGCGCTTCGTCCGCGGCGTGGGCGACCGCGGCGGATCCTCCGGGCTCGGCCTGTCGATCGTGCATGCCGTGGCGGAGTCCCACGGCGGGACCGTCACGGTCCAGTCGCCCACGAGCAACGGCGCCGGTCGCGCGCACGGCACGCGCTTCGAGGTCACGCTGCCGTTGTCGGCCAGCGAGCGTCACGCCGAGCCGGCCGAGCAGGTCGAGTCCGAGCCGCTCGAGGACCCGGTGCGCGCGACCTGAGCGTCGCCGGGCCGCCGGCCGGCGGGGCGCAGCGAGCCGAAGCAGCCGCGCCGCACGGCGGCGCTTCGCCCTTCCTCAGACCTCGACCACTACCGGCAGAACCATCGGGCGGCGCTTGAGCTTGTTGTAGACGAACGCCGCGAGGTCGTCGTGGAGGATCTGCTGAAGCAGGTCGATCTCGCGGATGTCCTCCTTGGCGGCGCGTGCGAGCGACTTGTCGACCGTGTCGCGCAGCTGGTCGATGAGCTTGTCGGCCTCGTCGACGAACGGCACCCCGCGGAAGATGACCTCCGGCTCGGCGACCGACGATCCGTCCTGCTCGGAGATCGTCGCGACGACCACGAAGATGCCGTCGGCCGACAGCATCCGCCGGTCGCGCAGCGCGATGTCGGTGACGTCGCCGATGTCGACGCCGTCGACGAAGATCATCCCCGACTGCACCTTCTTGCCCCACTTCGCGCCCTTCTCGGTGAGCTCGAGCGGCATGCCGTTGTCGCCCTTGAAGATGTTCTCGGGCGCGATGCCCACCGATTCGGCGAGCTTCGCGTGCAGGTGGATGCGCTTGAAGTCGCCGTGGAACGGCATCACGTACTTCGGCCGCGTCAGGTTGAGCATCAGCTTGATCTCCTCCTGATAGCCGTGGCCGGAGGCGTGGATCGGCGCGTCGCGCGTCGTGATGACGTCGCAGCCGATGTGGTAGAGGCGGTCGATCGTGTCGTTGACGGC
>DASXCR010000114.1:0-18595 GCA_036491075.1 Solirubrobacteraceae bacterium | reverse complement strand
AGTCCGGTCAAGGAGGATCAATTGTGCCCATGAGGATCCCCCGGAGGTTCGCCGTCAGGTCATCGAGCTCGCTCGCTCGGGGACGCGTGTCGCGCAGTGCTCCGCGCATGGCGCGGGTCGGGAGAGGCTGTCGATGATGTGGCCCTCGGCGGGACGGGGTACGCCGCCGCGCGGTTGCCGGCCAACGCGTCGGCACCAGACAGCTGAAGACGCACGCGGTCACGAAGGCGAAGGTCGATCCCAAGCTCCGGCGCGCGCTTGCCGGCAAGGCCGGAGCGAAGGGCGCGCCCGGCACCGCGGGCGGCGCCGGGCCACCGGGACCTCCGGGCAGCACGCATGTTCAGGTCTACAAGTCGATCGTGCATGCCGCGACCGCCGCGACCGCCGGCAACAGCGACGTGCCCCTCGACGGCCCCTCGCTGACGATCGACGTGCCGACCGACGCGATGCTCATGTGGTACGGAACCGCGAAGATCGACGCGCCCGGCGGCGCGACCGGGACCGTGTGGTTCGACGCGCCCGACACGCTCGGCGCCAAGATCTATCTCATCGGCGGGTTCTCCGGGACGAGTCCGGTGAGCTCGTTCCTGCGAGCCCCGGCGGCGCCGCTGGCGAATCAGACGGGCGCCTTCGGGGACTGGCAGAACTTCGTCGTCGCACCCGGGACGCACACGTTCAGCTTCGGATATGACTGCAGCGGAGGTCCCTGCTCGTTCAGCGAGCGTGAGCTCTGGATCGCCGTCCTCACGTAGCGTCGCGCTTGCCTCCCGCACGCGCGACAAGTACGCGGGGATGAGAAGGCACGTGCTGGCTCCCGGTTGGACATCTGGATGGCCAACCGCCCGGACAGCAGCGTGGCCGGTCCCAGGTGAGTGAGTTGAGGCCGCGCGCAGGCCCTGCGCATGGATAAGCCGAGCGCGACCTGCCACACACCGTGACAACGCCCGCTCGCGCGGCGTGCGAGGTGCACACGCTCCCCGGATGCGGGAGGGTCCGGCGGGCCCGGAGAGATGATCGCCGGCGTGCGTCTCGGCATCGCGCATCACTTCGGCTGGGCCGTGGCCGTCACGGTCTCGGCTGACCCCCGGGTCAGGGACCGTCGGCGGATCGAGCTTGTCGAGCCCGGAATGCCGGCCGCGCCGATACCCCCGACTGCAAGCCGCTCGACGACGACGACGCGACGGCGGCGCTGGTGGGCGCGGGTCCGTGTTTCGGTCGTTCGTGCGACATCGGACGCCCTGGACGAAGGACTACCGGATGGCACTCGCCGCGACGATCGCGGCCGACGGCGACGGGCGCGACGGACTCGTGGTGGGCTCGGCCCGAAGCTGAGAGTTGTCGAAGAATCCGCCCGCGATCAGGCTGCCTTGAGAATTGACGCATAGGGAGTCCCGGATGCCCTTTCGCTCTCGCGCGCTGCTGTGCGCCTCCATCCTGTCCGTGCCCGCACTCGCCGTCGGCGCCTGCGGAAGCAACCCGGCCACCAAATCGGCCACCGACACCGCCTCCGGACTGACCGTCAGCGTCGCGGGCGATCAGGTCACGCTGAAGCGCTCGGCGAAGAGCACCGCGGGCACCGGTGCCACGGCGGGGCAGGTCGCCTGCAGCGACGACTACAACAAGCTGCTCACGGCCACCGCGCAGCCGGCACCCACCCAGTCCTGGTACGCCGCGACGCTCATCACCTGGCCGGCCGCGAACAAGTCGACCACGGCCCGCCTCTCGCACAAGCTCAAGGGCGACCCGGACCTCTGCATCGCGCAGACCTCCGACGCCAGCACGCAGGCGATCGTCTACTTCAGCGCCAAGGCGAAGGCGGGCGTCAAGAAGCTGCAGTCCAACACCGCGCGCCAACAGCAGGCCGCGCAGGCGCCGGCCGCGCTGAAGGCCGCCGCCAAGGCCGCCGTGACCGCGCTGAGCGCGGGCAAGTTCCCGGCCGCGGCCACGCTCGTCAAGACGCTGGGCGCGCAGGGGCTCATCGTCGGGCAGGCCGCCGCGATGAGCGCCGTGACGCAGGCGGGGACCATCTACGTCCTCACCACCCAGACGCACGCGAACAAGGTCACGCTCGCGATCAAGGACAGCAAGGGCACGATCAACACCGCGACCCAGGGCACGAAGGGCTCGCCGAAGCTCGCCACGCGCAAGTCGTGATCGCGGCGCCGGGCCGCTACTCGGCGACGCGCCCGGCACGCGCGCGCCGGGCGGCCTGCTCGGCCGTCCAGCGCTCCTGGCGGCGGCGCGCGTCGCTGACCAGCGGCGAGTGCGCGATCACCCACAGCAGCGCCGTGTTCAAGCGGCTCGCGAACCCGGTCAGCGGCCGCACCACGTCGAGGAACAGCACCACGCGCTGCCCGTCGGTGTCGTTCCAGACCTCGTGGTCGTACGTGTCGTCGAGCAGCAGCGAGCTACCCTCCGTCCAGTGGCGGATCTCGTCCGCGACGCGGATCCGGCAGCGCTCCGCCGGCTCGGGCACGATCAGGCCGAGGTGGTGGCGCAGCAGTCCCTTGTAGGGACCGCGGTGGTGCGGGATGTGCTTGCCCGGCGCGAGGATCGAGAACATCGCGGTCTTCATGCCGGGCACGGCGCGGACGAGCTCCGTCGTGCGCGGGCAGGCCGCCGTGTGCTCGGCGACCTCGAAGCCGAAGCCGAACAGGAAGTACGTCTGCCAGCGGTCGTCGTCGGAGAGGTCGATCTGATCGACCGAGATGTCCTGGAACGCCGGGATCGCCGCGCGGTCGGTCAGCACCTCCTCGAGCTCGCCGCGGATCTCGCTCCAGTGGCGCTCGAGTTCGGCGACCCAGGGGAAGTCGGCGGCGTCGTAGAACGGCGTGTCGCCGACCGGCGAGCGCCGCCCGATCCAGCGCTCGACCGGGGCGAGGATGCGGACCCCGAGCTCCGCGCTCGTCGTCACGACGCGGGCACGGGCCGCGTCGAGGAGGGCACCGGGCCTCATCGTGTTCCACGTACGCGACGTACGACGCACCATCGTCATGACGAGCTCCTCTCTGTTTACAACGCTCCGGGCTTCGAGGTCATCGGGTCGGTCTCGTCGCTGTCGGCGAACGCGTAGAAGGTGTCGCACAGCCGGTCGAGCACGGCTGCCGCGATCACGAGCTCCTCGTCGGCGAACTCCGCCAGCGCCGCTCGCCAGCGGGGCTCGAAGCGCGCCCGCCGCTCGGCCAGCAGGGCAGCCCCGCGCTCGGTCAGCGACGTCAGCACGACGCGCTTGTCGCCCGTCGAGCGCACGCGCCGCACGAGGCCGGCGGTCGCGAGGCTGTCGAGCATCTGGGTCACGGTCGCGGCTGACAGGTCGGCGGCGCTCGCGAGCTCACGCGCCGACCGCGCGTCGCCGTCGACGAGCCCGAACAGCAGGCTGTACTGCGCGAAGCTCAGCTCGCCCGGCCGGTGGGTCTCACGCCCGCGCAGGCGCCGCACGGCCGCCATCGCCGCCTTGAACGAGCGGCCGAGCTGCTCGAGGCTCTCCGAGCGATCGGACCGCAGCGCGGTCGTCATGCCGGAGGCGGCGCCTGGGTCGCGCTGGGACTGGACCGTCATGCCGGGACCGCGTCGACGAGCTCCGCGGACACGTCGGCGTCATCGTCGGGTCTGGCCGCTCGAGCGGCGCGTTCGGCGCGCAGCAGGATGATGCACGGCACGATCGCGAGCGCCGTGAGCCCGGTCGCGAATATGAACGCGGTCCCGTACGCGCCCGCGGCGTCCTCGGGGGTGTGCGCGGCGCTCAACGCGCGCTGCAGGACGACCGCGAGCACCGCCGTGCCGATCGATCCGCCCACGCGTTGCAGGACGTTGAGCTGCGGCGTCGCGTGCGCGAGCTCCGAGCGATCGAGCGCGGCGAACGCCGCCGCCATCGCGGGCATGAAGGCGAACCCGATCCCGATGCCGCGCAGGAACATCGCGACCGAGATCCAGAGGATCGAGGTGTGCGTCCCGAGGAACGCGAACGGCACCGTCGCGAGCGTCGTCACGGTGACGCCGAACAGCGCGAGCGGGCCACCCCCGAGGCGGTCGCTCAGCTTCCCGGCGAGCGGCATGATCAGCGCCATGCCGAGACCGAGCGGCGCCGTCAGCAGGCCGGTGTCCACCACGTTCTCGTGGCGGATCTCCTGCCAGTACAGCGGCAGCAGGATCATCGAGCCGAACAGCGCGCCGCCGAGGCAGAACATCGTGAACGACGCCGACGCGAACGTGCGCTTGGTGTACAGGCGCAGCTGCAGCAGCGGGAACTCGACGCGCAGCGCGTGGCGCGCGAACGCCGCGATCAGCGCCAGCCCCGCGAGGATCGGGACGACGACCTTGACCGCCGTGAAGCTGCCGGTCTCGCCGATCTCCGCCAGGCCATAGGTCAGCAGCGGCAGGCCCGTCGCCATCATCACGAGGCCGCGGACGTCGAGCGGATCGGCCCGCGCCGGCTCGACGCGCGGAAGGAAGCGCAGCGCGGCGACCGCGGCGAGGATGCCGATCGGCATGTTGATGTAGAAGATCCAGCGCCAGCTCGCGCTGTCGAGGATCAGGCCGCCGACGGTCGGGCCGAGGATCGGGGCGAGCATCGCCGGCACGGCCACGATGCTCATGACGCGACCCATCCGCTTGGGCCCGGCGGCCTCGGCCATCATCAGCTGTCCGATCGGCAGGATCATCCCGCCGCCGACGCCCTGCAGGACGCGGAAGAAGATCAGCTCCGTCGCCGAGGTCGCCAGGCCGCAGAGCGCCGAACCGGCGGTGAACAGCACGAGCGAGACGAGATACACGCGCTTGGCGCCGTAGCGACGCGCCGCCCACCCCGTGATCGGGATCACCGCTGCGAGCGACAGCATGTAGCCGGTCACGACCCACTGGATCTGGGAGATCGTGCTGTGCAGCTCGCGCCCGAGCGTGGCGAGCGCGACGTTGACGATGGTCGTGTCGAGGATCGACATGATCGATCCGATGATCACGACGGCGCTCACGCGCCAGACGAACGCGTCGATGCGATCCGAGGTATCAGTCATGAGGGACCGAAAGATTAGCTACCGAAGTTGTTTGGCGCAAAACCACGTGGCCCGTGCTCGCTCAGCCGAGGCTCCGCAGCGCACCCCACTCCGCGGCCCACGGCCTGCGTGGCCCGGCGCAGACCTGCACCGGCTCGCCGCGCTCGTCGTTGTCGACGCCGGCCCGGTTTCCGATCCGGGCGACGACGCGACAGCCGCGCAGGCGCGCCGCGGCCACGGCGGGATCCATCCCGACCGCGATCACCGGCGCGGCGGAGCCGGGCGGCGGGCCCCAGTCCCAGAACGCGTTGTGGCCGCTGTAGGCCGGCGGCAGCCCGAGCGCCGGCCCGAAGCGATCGATCGCGCCTGCCTCGCCGTAGTTCGACGTGAGGATCACCGCGTGGCGCGGCACCGGCAGCGTGCGATCGACGACGGCGACGGTCCGCACGAGATCGCGCCAGCCGATCGTCTCGCCGACGTCCGGGTTGACGGCGAGGACCGGACCGAGATCGCCCGTGGGCAGGATCGGCAGGGCGATGACGCTCCCGACGAGGCCGGCCGCCACGATCGCGACCACGAGCACCCTGCGGCGCACCTGCGCCCGGCCGCGCGACAGCCACGCGTCGGCCTGGATCGCGCCGGCGGCGATCAGCACGGGCAGCAGTCCCGACAGGTAGTACGGCTTGCCGCCGGTCGCCATGAACACGAGCGCGAGCACGACCCACGCCCACGCGAGGAAGCGCAGATCGCGCAGCGCCGGCGCACGAAACAGGCTCACGAGCCCGGCGATCCAGACGGGCGCGAGCGGCGGGCTCACGAGCAGGACCTGAAACGGCACGACGGCCCACCACGGCTGTGAGCTCGTCGAGCCGCCACCGGAGATCGCACGCGACACGTCGATCTGGGGCCAGCCGTGCGACGCCTGCCACGCGATCCACGGCGACCACAGCGCGAGCGCGACGATGCCGCCGGCCCACACGTAGGGGTTGCGCAGCAGCCGCCGCGGGCCGGTGATCGCGACCCCCGCCAGCAGGCCGACGACCAGGAACGCCGGCAGCGGCTGGTTCATGAGGCCGACGCCGAGCACGACCCCGGCGGCGAGCCACAGCCGGTCGTCGCCGGTCCGCACCGCGCGGACGACGAGGAAGGTGGTCGCCGTCCAGACGAGCAGGTCGAACGTCGAGGTGCTGAGCCAGTGCCCCGTCACGAGCACGATCCCCGACACCGCGGCGCACGCGGCGGCCACGACCTGCGCCCGCCGGCTGCCGCCGAGCTCGCGCGCGAGCAGGCCCGTCAGCAGCACGGTCGCGCCGGCCGCAAGCGCGGACGGCAACCGCAGCACGAGCAGCGAGCCCGGTGCGAGCTCGCTCGTCGCGCGCGCGATCAGCGGCGTGAGCACGCCCTGGTCGGCGTACGCCCAGGCGAGGTGATGGCCGGCGACGATGAAGTACAGCTCGTCGCGGTGATAGCCGTAGCCGGTCGCGAACGCCGCCAGCAGGACCGTCACCGCGCCGGACAGCAGCCAGAGCGGCCGGTTCACGGGCGATCGCCGACCCAGTAGCGCGGGCCCGGGCCCAGGCGCGACGCGCGGTCGCCGGGATTGGCGAGCTTGCAGCGCTCGAGCGACAGGCAGCCGCAGCCGATGCACCCGGTCAGCCCGACCCTCAGGCGCTCGAGCTCGGCGATCCGCTCGTCGATGCGCGCCGTCCACCCGCTCGACAGCCGCGACCAGTCGCTCTTGGTCGGCGCGCGATCCGGCGGCAGCTTCGCGAGCTCGCGGCCGATCTCGTCGAGCGACAGCCCGATGCGCTGGGCGAAGACGATGAACGCCAGACGCCGCAGGACGGGCCGCGCGTAGTGGCGATGCCCCGAGCCGGCGCGCTCGGAGCCGATCAGCCCGCGCTGCTCGTAGAAGCGCAGCGCCGAGGCCGCGACGCCGCTGCGGCGCGAGACCTCGCCGATCGTCAGCAGGTCGGCCATCGACACATCAGATCACGGCCCGCCCTTGACTTCAAGTTCACTTGAGCTTCTAGTGTGTGTGGACACCCGAGAACGCAGGAGGTACGCATGACCACCCCCACGCAGACGGCGAGCGAGCAGATCACCGACGAGGTCACCGGCTGGCCGGGCGTCGAGGCCGGCTACGGCTCGCGCGGCGAGTGGTCCTTTCGGCTCGGGCGCCGCGAGATCGGCCACCTGCACGGCGACCGCGTGCTGCACGCCGGCTTCCCGAAGGTCGTCTGGCACGAGCTCTTCGACGCCGGCCGGATCGACTACCACCCGGTCTTCCCCGGCCGTCCCGGCTTCGCGGCGCGCAGGATCGCCTCCGCGGAGGACGTCCGCGACGCCATCGCGCTGCTGCGCCTGAACTACGACCGCGCCGTCGAGCATCACGGGCTGCCCGACGGCGCGTAGCGGGCACCGCCCGTACCCTGTCGGCATGCACGACGAGACCGTCGTCGGCGAGTTCACGCAGCAGGCCGCGGCCTTCAACGCGAGCGCGATCGCGCATGCCGCGGGCACGCTCGACGCGCTCGTCGCCCTCGCGGCGCCGCGGGCGGGCGAGCGCTGGCTCGACGTCGCGTGCGGTCCCGGGATCGTCTGCCGCGCGCTCGCCGCGCACGCCGGATCGGTGCACGGCATCGACCTGACGCCTGCAATGGTGCAGCTCGCACGCGCCGAGGCGTCGGCGGCGGACATCGCCAACGCCACGTTCGCGGTCGGGGACGCGACCGCCCTCGACCTGCCCGACGCCAGCGTCGACGGGGCCATCGCGCGCTTCGCCATCCACCACGTCCCCGCGCCCGGCCGCATGCTCTCCGAGCTCGCGCGGGTGCTGCGGCCCGGCGGCCGGCTCGTCCTCGCCGACCACCTGCTCGACGACGACGCGGACGCGGCGGCGTGGTCGCAGGAGATCGAACGCCTGCGCGACCCCTCGCACTGGGCGTGCCTGACCCTCGCGCGGCAGCGGGCCCTCGCGCGGCGTGCCGGCCTGCAGCTCGAGCGCGAGGAGGTCTTCGCCGCGCAGCTGGACTTCGACGACTGGCTCGCGCGCGGCTCGGGCGGCGCCGGGGCCGGCCCGACCATCGAGGGCCTGCTGGCCGAGCCACCGGCAGCGGCCGAGTGCTTGCGCGTCGTCGAGCGCGATGGGCGCCGGGTGCTCGAGCTGCGCATGTGGCTCGCGCGCTGGCGGCGCTGAAGGCCCGGGCCGCACGGCGAGCGCGCGGCCGGCGCGAAGCGCAGCGGGACGCGCGGGGGCTCCAGCCGGTCGCGGCACGAGCACGCGGCCGCGACGCTCAGCCGCCGCCTGGCGCCGCGAGGCTCCACACGTCCACGTCGCGACCGATGACCGGGTTGTGGACCTGGCCCTCCAGCACCATCCCGAGCCTGCTCGCAAGCCGCAGCGAGCGGGCGTTCTCGGGGTGGATGATCGAGATCAGCTCGGGTAGGGCGAGCGTCGCGAAGGCGTGATCGCGCGCGGCGCTCGCCGCCTCGGTTGCCAAGCCACGTCCCCAGGCTCCGCGGGCCAGGCGCCAGCCGAGCTCCGGACGCGACGCGAGCTGCGCCAGGAACGTCGGGCCCGCGGCGCAGCCGCAGCGGGGCGGTCTCGATTCGATCGACGGCGTCCATGAGCCGCGCGACACGCTACCTGGGCCGGCCCGGATGAACGCGATACCACCAGGATCCGAACAAACTTCCCCACTGTGGACAAAAGTTTCGCCGGACTCTTGACAAAACATTGCCCGGATCGGCACAGTGGCGCCATGCCGTCCGCCGGATCGGGCTCGCTCGAGTCCCTCAGGGAGCGCAACCGCCGCCAGCTGATCGACACGCTGCGCCAGCGCGGCAGCGCCAGCCGCGCCGAGCTCGCCCGCCTCACCGGCCTCTCGCGCTCGACGGTCTCGACGCTGATCGCCGATCTGCAGGCCGGTGGGCTCGTCGCGGAGCGCGAGCGCGAGCGCGAGCCCAGGGACGAGCCCGAGGCGCGCGCGCCCCAGGGCCGCCCGCCGACCCTGCTCACGCTGGACCGCTCGGCCGGCCTCGTGCTCGGCGTCGACTTCGGCCACGAGCACGTCCACGTCGCGATCGCCGACCTCTCGCGCACGATCCTCGCCGAGCGCGTGCAGCCCGTCGACGTCGACCAGTCCGCCGCACGCGCGCTCGACGTCGCGATCGAGCTCGCCGACGAGGTCGTCACCGAGGCAGACGTCGACGGCGACCGCATCCTCGGCGCCGGCGTCGGGCTGTCGGGCCCGATCGACATCGAGGCCGGCACCGTCCACGCCGGCAAGATCCTCCCCAGCTGGGCCGGCGTGCACCCCGTCGAGGAGCTCGCCGCGCGCCTCGGCGTGCCCGTGCACCTCGACAACGACGCGAACCTCGGCGCCCTCGCCGAGGTCACGCTCGGCGCCGGCATCGGGGCGCGCGACGCGATCTACCTCATGGTCTCGGGCGGCATCGGCGCCGGCCTGATCCTCGGCGGTGAGCTGTACCGCGGCGCCGGCGGTACGGCCGGCGAGCTCGGGCACGTGCTCGTCGACGAATCCGGCCCGATCTGCCGCTGCGGCAACCGCGGCTGCCTGGAGATGATGGCCGGCGGCCGCGCGATCCTCGAGCTGCTGCGCCGCAGCCACGGCGACGACCTCACGATCGACGAGGTCATGGCGCTCTCCGACGAGGGCGACTCCGGCGCGCGCCGCGCGATCGCCGACGCCGGGCGGATCCTCGGTCGCTCCGTCGCGGCGATCGTCAATGCCTTCAACCCAGAGCTGGTCGTCGTCGGCGGCAGGGTCAGCGCCGCCGGCGACGTGCTGCTCGACCCCCTGCGGGAAGCGGTCCACCGGTACGCGATCCCGTCGGCGGCACAGGACGTTCGCATCACCCATGGCGTGCTGGGCGACCGGGCCGAGGTGCTCGGCGCGCTCGAGCTTGCCGCACGGCAGTCCGACGTCGCCGCTCCGGTGGCGTCCCCCACGGTCAGACGACCACGAAGCGGAAAGGCAGTCACATGAGGCTCATCGGAGGAGCAGGTCGACGGGCGGTCCCGTTGACGCTGGCGGCCGGCGCGACGGCGCTGGCATTCGTCGCGGCGGGCTGCGGCGACAGCAGCGACAAGGGCAGCAGCGGCGGATCGGCGTCGGCGAGCAAGGGCGGCGTGGCCGTGCTGCTGCCCGACACGAAGTCGTCGGTGCGCTGGGAGACGGTCGACCGGCCGTTTCTGAAGGCGGCGTTCCAGAAGGCGGGCGTCAAGGCGGAGATCCAGAACGCCGAGGGCGACAAGTCAGCCCAGCAGCAGCAGGCCGAGCAGGCGATCACGAACGGCGCGAAGGTGCTGCTGCTCGTCAACCTCGACTCTGGCTCCGGCGCGGCGATCGAGGCCAACGCGAAGTCCCAGGGCGTCAAGGTCATCGACTACGACCGCCTCACGCTGAAGGGCAGCTCGGACTACTACGTCTCGTTCGACAACGAGGCCGTCGGCAAGCTGCAGGGTCAAGGGCTCGTCAACTGCATCGGCAACGAGTCCAAGCCGCAGATCGCCGAGCTCAACGGCTCGCCGACCGACAACAACGCCACGCTGTTCGCCAAGGGCTACAACTCGGTCCTCGATCCGAAGTTCAAGTCCGGCGCGTGGATCAAGGCCGCCGACCAGTCCGTGCCCGACTGGGACAACCAGGCGGCGCTGACGATCTTCGAGCAGATGCTCGAGAAGTCCAACAACAAGATCGACGGCGTGCTGGCGGCCAACGACGGCCTCGGCAACGCGGCGATCTCGGCGCTCAAGGCGCGCAAGCTCAAGCAGATCCCGGTCACCGGCCAGGACGCGACGCTGCAGGGCATCCAGAGCATCGTCAACGGCGACCAGTGCATGACGGTCTACAAGGCGGTCGCCAAGGAGGCCGCCGCTGCCTCCAAGCTCGCGGTCGACCTCGTCAAGGGCCGCACGCCGACCGGCGTCTCGGACACCGTCAACAACGGCACCCGCGACGTGCCGTCGATCCTGCTGGCGCCCGTCGCCGTCACGAAGTCGAACATCTCGAAGTACATCGGCCAGCCTGACTTCCCCACCAAGGAGCAGATCTGCGCCGGCAACCTCGCCGCGAAGTGCAAGGCGGCCGGGTTGTCATGACCACGTCCACCGACGGCGGAGGGTCGCGCGAGCGGCCCTCCGGCGCGGTGCCGATCCTGGAGCTCAAGGGAGTCTCCAAGCGCTTCGGCGCCGTGCAGGCGCTTCACGAGGTGAACTTCGAGGTGCGCGAGGGCGAGGTCACCGCACTGGTCGGCGACAACGGCGCGGGCAAGTCCGTGACGATCAAGTGCATCGCCGGGATCTATCCGATCGACGACGGCCAGATCCTCTTCGAGGGCAAGCCGGTGACGATCTCCGGCCCGAAGGACTCCGCCGCGCTCGGGATCGAGATCGTCTACCAGGACCTCGCGCTCGCCGACAACCTCGACGTGGTGCAGAACATGTACCTCGGTCGCGAGGAGATCACGCCATTGCACACGCTCGACGAGACGAAGATGGAGCAGCGCTGCTCGGAGACGCTCGCCTCGCTGTCGGTCACGACGATCCGCTCGGTGCGCCAGACCGTCGCCGGGCTGTCGGGCGGCCAGCGCCAGTCGATCGCGGTCGCCAAGGCGGTCATGTGGAACTCGCGCCTCGTGATCCTCGACGAGCCGACCGCGGCGCTCGGCGTCGCCCAGACGCGGCAGGTCCTCGACCTCGTCCGCCGGCTCGCCGACAAGGGGCTCGCGGTCATGCTCGTCTCGCACAACCTGCACGACATCTTCGAGGTCGCCGACCGCATCACGGTCCTGCGCCTCGGCCAGGATGTCGCGCGCTTCGACACGAAGGACACGACGCAGCGCGACGTCGTCGAGGCCATCACGGCCGGCAAGCTCAGCACGGTTCCCGGCCAGGAGGAAGGGGTGCCCGCATGAGCACCGTCGCCGCACCACCGCCCGCCCCGGTCGCCGCAGCGCCGACCGCGACGCTCGGCGCGTACGCCAGGCGCTGGCTGGACAACGTCCGCGGCGGCGAGCTCGGCAGCCTGCCGATCATCCTCGGCCTGCTCGTCATCGGGGTCGTCTTCCAGGTCCAGAACGCCAACTTCCTGACGGCGGGCAACTTCGTCAACCTCATGGTCCAGGCGGCCGCGTACGCGCTCGTGGCGATCGGCATCGTGTTCGTGCTGCTGCTCGGCGAGATCGACCTGTCGGTCGGCTACGTCTCGGGCGTCGCCGGCGTGATCGTCTCGCTGCTGCTGCTGCCCGACGGGGCCAACGTCCCGACCGCGATCGGGATCGCCGCCGCACTCGCCTCGGGCATCGCCATCGGGACGCTGCACGGGGTGATCATCACGAAGGTCGGGATCCCGTCGTTCGTCGTCACGCTCGCCGGGCTGCTCGCGTGGAACGGCGTCGTGCTGCTGCTGATCGGTGCGCGCGGCACGGTCGTGCTGCAGGACAACTTCGTGATCGGCTTCGCGAACGACTTCGTCCCGAAGGGCGCTGCCTGGGTGCTGACGCTGCTGACCGTCGCCGCGTACGCGGGCGTGCAGCTGTATGGCCTGCGCAAGCGCATGGCCGCCGGACTGCCGAACGATCCGCTGCTGATCGTCGGGCTGCGGATCGCCGGCCTGTTCGTCGCGCTCGCGGCGGTGGTCTACGTCGTCAACAAGGATCGCGGTCTGCCGTACGTCGCGGTGCTCGTGGGCGCGCTGATCGTGTTCTGGACCTACGTCCTGCGGCGCACGCGCTTCGGCCGCCACGTCTACGCGGTCGGCGGCAACGCCGAGGCGGCGCGGCGGGCGGGCATCAACGTGGACCGCATCCGCATCGCGTGCTTCGCGATCTGCTCGCTGATGGCGGCGGTCGGCGGCATCGTGCTCGCGTCGCGGCTGCGGTCGGTCGACACGAACGCGGGCGGCGGGTCGATCCTGCTGTACTCGATCGCGGCCGCCGTGATCGGCGGCACGTCGCTGTTCGGGGGGCGCGGCCACATCAAGGCGGCGCTGCTCGGCGCGCTCGTCATCGCGAGCATCGACAACGGGCTCGGCCTGCTCGGCCTGAGCTCGGGGACGAAGTTCGTCGTCACCGGCTGCGTGCTGCTGCTCGCCGTCACGGTCGACTCGATCTCGCGCCGCGGACGGGCGCAGTCCGGGAGGGCATGACGTGACCTGCGAGAGCCTCGGCGGCAAGGTGGCGGTCGTCACCGGCGCGAGCCGCGGCATCGGTGCCGCGGTCGCGCGCCTGCTGGCGGACGCGGGCGCGGCCGTCGGGCTCGGCTCGCGCAGCGGCGACGACCTCGGCATCGACGGCGCGGTGGCACGCGTCACCGACGTCCGCGATCCGGTCGCGGTGCAGGCACTCGTCGACGCGACGGTGGCGGCGTACGGCCGCCTGGACATCGTGGTGGCGAACGCGGGGGTCGGGGCGTACGGGCCGTTCCTCGAGCTCGATCCCGAGCAGCTCGAGCTCATGATCGACGTCAACCTGAAGGGCGTCATGTACACGGCGCGGGCCGCCCTGGCGCACCTCGTCTCCGGCGGCGGCGGGGACTTCGTCTCGCTCGCGTCGGTCGCGGGCGTCAACGCGTTCCCGGGCGAGGCGGTCTACAACGCGTCGAAGTTCGGCCAGGTCGGCTTCACGCGCGCGCTCGACCTCGAGCTGCGCGAGCACGGGGTGCGCTGCACGTCGATCTGCCCGGGCGGCGTCGCGACGGACTTCGCGATCGGCACGGGACGCACCGCGGGCATGCCCGAGCTCGACGGGATGATGAGCCCGCAGGACGTCGCCGAGGTCGTGCTGTTCGCGCTCACGCGGCCGCGCGGCATGCGCCTCATGACGACGACGTTTCGCCCGATGAGCGAGGCCTCGTGGGGGTGACGGGTGCAGCCGTGGCGTGGGGCATCCTGTCGACGGCCCGCATCGGTGCGGCGATCGTCGACGGCGCCGGCGCATCCTCCGCCGCCGACGTCGTCGCGGTCGCGAGCCGCGCCGCGTCCTCGGCGCAGGCGTTCGCGACCGCGCACGGGATCCCGCGCGCGCACGGCTCGTATGAGGCGCTGCTCGCGGACCCCGACGTCGAGGCCGTCTACGTCTCGCTGCCCAACGGCCTGCACGTCGACTGGACGCTGCGGGCGCTCGAGGCCGGCAAGCACGTGCTCTGCGAGAAGCCGATGGATCGCCGGCCCGCGCGCGTCGCGGAGGCCTTCGACCTCGCGCAGGAGCGCGGGCTCGTGCTGGCCGAGGCGTTCATGTGGCGCCACCATCCGCAGACGGCGCGCCTGCGCGAGCTGCTGCAGGAGGGCGCGATCGGCGCGCTGCGGCTTGTGCGCGCATCATTCTCGTTCGCGCTCGCCGGCGACGCCGACGTGCGCCTGGATCGCGCCCTGGACGGGGGCGCGCTGATGGACGTCGGCTGCTACTGCGTGAGCGGCGCGCGGTTCGCCGCCGGCGGCGAGCCCGTGAGCGTCAGCGCGCAGGCGGTCACGGGCCCGAGCGGCGTCGACCTGCGCCTGACCGGGCTGCTGCGCTTCGACGGCGACGTCCTCGCGACGATCGACTGCGGCCTCGACGTCGCCGGGCGCCACGAGCTCGAGCTGTCCGGGACCGAGGGCCGGATCGTGCTCGCCGATCCGTGGCACTGCCGCGTGCCGCGGATCGCGATCGAGCGCGGCGGCGAGCGCGAGGTCGTCGAGGTCGCGGCCGCCAGCAGCTACCGGCTCGAGCTCGACGACATGAGCGCCGCGATCCGCGGCGAGCGCGATGCGCTGCTGCACCGCGACGACGCGCTCGGCCAGGCCCGCACGATCGACGCGCTGTACCGCTCGGCCGCCGAGGGTCGCACGGTGTCGCTGCCATGAGCGCGGTCGCCGCAGACCGCGAGGTCATCCACACGACGGAGGAGGACGCATGAGGACGAGCCTCGGCATCTGGGCGATGGGTTCGATGGTCACCCGCTTCAACCCGGGCGGCTACAAGCCCGAGCTCGCCAAGCGCAGCACGGCAGACCACGTGCGCGCGGCCGTCGCCGGCCTGGAGGGCCTGATCGACGACTACGAGTTCCACTATCCGCAGGAGCTCTCCGACGACAACCTCGACGACGTCCGCGACGCGCTCGCCGGCCACGGGATCTACGCGATCGCAAGCGGGCTGCACCTCGACAACCGCTTCGCGCGCGGCGGCCTGTCCTCGCCCGACGACGCGACCCGCGACGCGGCGCTGAAGCTCACGCTCGACTGCGCGGACTTCGCGGGACGCCTTGGCGCGCGGATGATCGTCTGGCCCGGGATCGAGGGCTACAACTACCCCTTCCAGACGCCGTACGCGCAGAGCTGGGCGCGGCTCATCGACGGCATCGGGCAGGCCGCGGCGCGGCTCGCCGAGCACGGCCAGATCCTGCTGCTCGAGCACAAGAACTCCGAGCCGGCGATGAAGATCCTCATGGGCAACATCGGCATGACGCTGCACGTGATCCACACGCTGCGCGCGCGGGGGATCGACAACGTCAAGGTCAACATGGACTGGCAGCACCTGATCATGAACGGGGAGAACCTCGCCGAGTACGCGGCGCTGCTGCACGCCGAGGGCCTGCTCGGCCACCAGCACGCGAACTCCGGCTGGGGCACGTTCGACGACGACAACATGGTCGGCGCGACCGCGTTCATGGAGACGCTCGAGCTCGCCGTCGAGCTGCGCCGCGCGGGCTACGGCGAGCGCGGCGAGCGGCTCGGCTTCGACCTGTATCCCTACACCGAGGACGCGGTCGACGTCGTCCGGCGCAGCGTCCTGCAGTGGCGCTTCATCGACGGCGCCGCCGCGCGGATCGACGACGCTGCGCTGCATGCCGCGCAGCACGACAAGGACGCGATCAAGGCCTACGAGCTCGTCTACGCGGCGATCGGCGCGCCCGCCGCCTGACGCCCGTGACGCTGCTCGCCGGCCTCGACGTCGGGACGTCGTCGGTCAAGGGCGTCCTGATCGACCCCGAGGGCGAGGTCGTCGCGCGGGCCGAGGCGCCGCACGCCCTGCGCACGCCGCGGCCCGGCTGGGCCGAGCAGGACCCCGAGGACTGGTGGGACGGCGCCCAGGCCGTGCTCGAGGTGCTCGGCCGCGCGGGTACGATCGCCGCGATCGGGCTGACCGGTCAGATGCACGGGCTCGTCGCGCTCGACGGCGCGGATCGCGTGCTGCGACCGGCGATCCTGTGGAACGACGGCCGCACGAGCGCCGAGTGCGCGGAGATCGAGCAGCGGATCGGGCTCGACGCGCTGATCGCGCAGACCGGCAACCGCGCCCTGCCGGGCTTCACAGCGCCCAAGCTGCTGTGGCTGCGCCGCCACGAGCCGGAGGCCTACGCGCGGATCGCCCACGTGCTGCTGCCGAAGGACTACGTGCGCCTGCGCCTCTGCGGCGAGCGCTGCACCGACGTCGCGGACGCGTCGGGCACGCTGCTGTTCGACGTCGCCGGGCGCCGCTGGAGCGAGCCCGTGCTGGAGGCGCTCGAGATCGACCCGGCGTGGCTGCCGCGTGCCCTCGAGTCGCCGTGCGTCAGCGCTGCCACGCGCGACGGGATCCCGGTCGCGGCCGGCGCCGGCGACCAGGCGGCGGGCGCGCTCGGGGTCGGCGTCGACCGGCCGCCTCCGGCGCCCGTGTCCGTCGTGCTCGGCACGTCGGGCGTCGTGTTCGCCGCGTCGGACGCGTTCGCCGCCGACGCGACCGCGCGCGTGCACGCGTTCTGCCATGCGGTGCCGGGCGCGTGGCACAGCATGGGCGTGATGCTGTCGGCCGCCGGCTCGCTGCGCTGGCTGCGCGACGCGATCGCGCCGGGCGTGGACTTCGCGGCCCTGATCGACGAGGCGCGGGCCTGGGAGCCGGGCGTCGAGGGCCTGACGTTCCTGCCCTACCTCGCCGGCGAGCGCACGCCCCACGCCGACGCCGCAGCCCGCGGCGCGTTCGTCGGGCTGTCGCTGCGCCACGACCGCGGCGCGCTCGTGCGCGCGGTGCTCGAGGGCGTGGCGTTCGGCCTGCGCGACGGGCTCGACCTCGTCGCGCAGCTGTCCGGCCGCCCGCGGCTGGGGCGCGTGTCCGGAGGTGGCGCGCGCGGCGGGCTGTGGCTGCAGATCCTCGCGTCGGTCCTCGAGCTCCCGCTGCAGCGCACCGCCGTCGACGAGGGCGCGTCGTTCGGGGCGGCGCTGCTGGGCGGCGTCGCGGCGGGGACGTTCGCCGACGTCCACGAGGCGGTGGCGGCGTGCGTGCGGCCGGGCGAGATCGTCGAGCCGGTCGCGGCGTGGATCGAGCCCTACCGCGAGGCGCGCGAGCGCTTCGTCGCGCTGTATCCGGCGCTGCACCCGCGCCCCGCGGCGGCCTGACGCGCGGCCTCGGCAGCCGCGGGTCGCGAGCCCGGGCCGCGAGCCGCGAGCCGCGAGCGTCCTGCGGCGGGTCAGCCGTCCTGGGCTCGCGGCGCGTAGCGCTGGTGCAACAGGAACGTGTTGCCGTCGGGATCGTTGAAGGCCGCGTTGTGGCAGACGCCGCTGTCGAACTCGTGCGTGAACGTCACGCCGCGCGACGCGAGCTCGGCGCGCGCGGACGTCATGTCCTGCACCTGCAGGGCGATCGGGAACGCGTGCGGCGTCAGCGAGCGACCGATCGCGGCCGCGTCGATGATCTGCAGCGTGAGGTTGCCGACCTGGAACTCCGCGCCTGGGATGCGGTCGTACTCCGTCGACGGCGTCAGCCCGAGCACGTCGACGTAGAACTCGAGCGCGGCCGCGTAGTCGGTGATCGGGATCGAGACGAAGTCGACGCCGGTGACGATCGGTGTCTGCGTGCTCATCGCTGCTCCTCGGTCGGGGGATCGCCGACGCTAGTGCACGCCCGCACTAGCCTTCGTGCGTGGGCCTGCGCGCGTACTCGTCACTGCCGCGCCGCGTCCTCGCCGCCGCGGCCCGCCGCGCCCTGCCGGCGGGCGCGACCTGGAGGATCCCGATGGGCCTCGGACAGGGATTGCGGGTCGCCGTGCAGGAGGGCCAGAGCGCGAGCCTGCACCTGTACCTGGGGACCGCCGAGGCCGAGATCGCGCCGCACATCCGGCGGCTCCTGGGACCGGGGATGCGCTGCGTGGACATCGGCGGCAACAACGCCTACTACGCGCTGGTCTTCGCCCGCATCACCGGGGCCGAGGTCGTCAGCATCGACTTCGACGATTCGGCGATCGCGCTCGGCGCGCGCAACCTCGCATTGAACCCGCGGCTCGCCGGCCTGGTCCGCACGCAACGCGGCTACGTCGCCGACGAGGTCGCGCCGCAGCGCGGCGTGGTCACGCTCGACCAGCTCGTCGCGCAGGGCACCATCGCCCCGCCGGACTTCCTCAAGATCGACGTCGAGGGCGGCGAGCTGGCAGTGCTGCGAGGCGCCGCCGAGACCCTGCGCGACCGCCGTCCGCGGCTCGTGATCGAGACCCACGGCCACGCCGTCGAGACCGCCGTCGCCGATCTGCTCGTCGCCGCCGGCTACCGCGTCACGATCGTCGCCCAGCGGCGCTGGCTGCGCGAGGGCCGCCCGCTTCAGGGCAACCGCTGGCTCGTCGCCGAGCCGCT
>DASXCR010000113.1:0-8186 GCA_036491075.1 Solirubrobacteraceae bacterium | reverse complement strand
GCCGGGCTGCTGCTCGTCAGCGAGCCGCTGCACCCGCCGCACGGCCTGCGCGCGGGGGAGGACCACGTCGAGATCCGCGACTCCGCGGCGCTCGTCGAGCTGCTCGCCCGCGTGCGCGCCGACCCCGCCCAGTTCACCACGATCCGCGCGGCGGGCCGCGAGGCGGCCGAGGCGTTTCGCGCCTCGCGGGTCTATCCGCAGCTGCTCGCGCCGCTGGCCGGCGGCTGAGCGGCTACAGCTCCTCCGCCATCTGCGGAGCCATCCGCCGGAAGACGCGGTAGCCGAGCGTGCACAGCACGACGACGATCGCGACCGCGCCGCAGATCTGCGCGCCGGCGCCGAGCGCGAACGGGCTCAGCCCGGTCGGGTCGATGACGGCGTGGCGCGCCTGCTGCACGACGATCGCGAACGGGTTGAGCATGAACCACGGGCGCAGGTTGGCGGGCAGCGTCGCGAGCGGATAGAGGATCGGCGTCGCGTAGAACAGCACCTGCAGGAAGACGTCGGTGATCGGCTTGATGTCGCGGAAGCGCACGTAGAGCGCGGCGACGAGCAGCGAGATGCCGAGCGTGAACGCGACGAGCACGAGCAGCAGCAGCGGCACCTCCAGCAGCCCGACGTGCACGGGGACGCCCTGGATCACGCCGAAGATCGTCACGACGACGAGGTTCAGGCCGAGGTTGAAGGCCGCCGTCAGCACGGCGGCGGCCGGGATCGCCATCCGCGGGAACTCGATCTTGCGCACGAGGTTCTCGCGCTCGACGACGGAGTTCACGGCGCTGCCGACGGCCTCGACGACGAACGTGTAGAGCACGACGCCGAGCAGCAGCTGCACCGGGAAGTACATCTCGCCCTTGCCGAGGTTCAGCGCGAGGTTGAAGACGACGTACAGCACCCCGAACAGCATCAGCGGGCGCATGAGCTGCCACAGGTAGCCGAGCGCCGAGCCGTAGAACTTCAGCTTGAACTGCGTCACGGCGAGCGTCCACGTGAGGCGGGCGAAGCGCGCGGGGCTGTCGCCGAGAGCCGTCGGCCCGCGCACCGGCGTGCCGAGCAGCGCGGTCACGTGACCACCTCGGGCGCGGTCGCGCTGCGCTGCAGCGTGACCTCGTAGGGCAGGTCGACGACGGCGTCGGTCCCGCGCGTCGACGTCACGACGACCGACCCGAAGCGCTCGCGGCGATCGATCCAGGCGCCGCCGCGCGCGATCGCCGGCGTGACCTCGTAGCGGCCCGCGGCCAGCAGGTTGTCGAAGCGCACGCGGAACGTCACGCGCTCGCCGGCGCGGAAGTGCGAGACCTCGCTCGCGGCGAGCTGCTCGGTGCTGGCGGCGAGCACGTTGTGGTCCTCGCTGGAGTGCAGGTTGAAGCCGAACAGCGCGTCGTCGACGTCCTCGCGAAAGAGCGCCTCGGCGCACAGCGCGCATGGCTCGCCGTGCGCGAGCGCGGTCGCCGGCCGGCCGCCGGCGTCCTCGCACCACGTGCGCAGGATCTCGGCCCGGCGGTCGCCGTAGCGCCCGCGCTCGGGCGCCGGCAG
The DNA here is from genome assembly GCA_036491075.1 of Solirubrobacteraceae bacterium. GTDB lineage: Bacteria > Actinomycetota > Thermoleophilia > Solirubrobacterales > Solirubrobacteraceae > CADCVQ01. The sequence goes on along the minus strand of DASXCR010000113.1, from coordinate 6,650 downwards.
CGGCGTCTCGCCGGGGTCGCGTTCCTGCTCGAAGTTGACCTGCAGGTAGTTCATGCCGACCTCGTGCGGATCGCCGAGCATCGTCATCTCGCCGCGCTCGAGCAGCAGCGCGCGGTCGCAGTAGCGCTCGACGGCGCTCATGTCGTGCGTGACGAGCAGGACGGTCTTGCCGGCGCGGCGGATCGACGTGAACTGGTCGTGGCACTTCTGCTGGAACTGCGCGTCGCCGACCGCGAGGACCTCGTCGATCAGCAGCACGTCCGCGTCGACGTGGATCAGCACCGAGAAGCCGAGGCGCACGAGCATCCCCGAGGAGTAGTTCTTGACCTTCAGGTCGGTGAACTGCTGCAGGCCCGCGAAGTCGATGACCTCGTCGACGTGCCGGCGCGCCTCACGCGGGGAGAGGCCGAGCATGACGCCGTTGATGACGATGTTGTCGCGCGCGGCGAGATCCATGTTGAAGCCGACGCCGAGCTCGATGAACGTCGACAGGCGACCGCGGATCCAGGCCTGGCCGCCGTCGGCGTGGTAGATCCCGGCGAGGCACTTCAGCAGCGTCGACTTGCCCGAGCCGTTGCGTCCGACGATCCCGAAGAACTCGCCCTCGGCGACCGAGAACGACAGCGGGCTCAGCGCGCGGAAGTTCTCGTGACTCGTGCGGCGCAGCGGGTGCAGCACCCGCTCCTTGAGCGTGTGCACGCGCTCGTGGGGCAGGCGGAAGGACTTGTGCAGGCCGTCGACGACGACTGCTGGAGCGGGCGCGACCATGCCGGCCCAGTATCCCAAGGTGCCGCCACGGGCGGCCCGGGGTCAGAACGGCAGCTCGGCGGCGATCTCGCTGAGCTTCGGCGCGTGCATGTCGCGCTCGGAGACGAGCAGCGCCATGTCCTCGGGCCAGCCGACGTCGACGTCGGGGTCGTCGTAGGCGAAGCCGCGCTCGACCGCGCCGTCGTAGTACGTCGAGCACTTGTACGTCACGTCCGCGATGTCCGACAGCACGCAGAAGCCGTGCGCGAAGCCGATCGGGACGAACAGCTGGTGGTGCTCGGCGTCGTCGAGCTCGAAGCCCTCCCAGTCGCCGTACGTCGGCGACGCGCGCCGCAGGTCGACGACGACGTCGAGGATCCGCCCGCGCGCGCAGCGCACGAGCTTCGCCTGGCCGGCGCCGACCGAGAAGTGCATCCCGCGCAGCACTCCGCGCGAGGAGCGCGAGTGGTTGTCCTGCACGAAGGCCTCGACCGCGACGCCGTGCTCGGCCCAGACGTTCGCGCGGAAGCTCTCGACGAAGAAGCCGCGCTCGTCGGGATGAAAGCGGGGAGCGAGCAGCACGGGTCCGTCGAGGCGGGTGTCGAGGCGGCGCATGCCCGCGCAATCTAACGATCCGCCGGTCGCTCGCCCCGGCCCGCTCGCCCCGGCCCGCGGCCCCGGCCGCCCGCGGTCCGCATGGAGCCGGCGCGGGCGCCGGAGGCACGCGCCGTAGTCTGCGCGCCGTGGACGACGCCCGCGTCAAGCGCCTGACCCTGATCGCGTGCGTGCTCGGCTCGGCGATCGTGTTCGTCGACCAGACCGTCGTCAACGTCGCGCTGCCCGCGATGCGCGACGACCTCGGCGCGTCGCTCGCCGACCAGCAGTGGGTCGTCGAGGCGTACCTGCTGCTGCTCGCGTCGCTCGTGCTCGTCGGCGGCGCGCTCGGCGACCTGCACGGCCGCCGCCGGATCTTCGCGATCGGCGTCGCCGGCTTCGGCGCGACCTCGCTGATCTGCGCGGTGGCGCCGACCGTCGAGGTGCTGATCGGCGCGCGCGCGCTGCAGGGGGCGTTCGGCGCGCTGCTCGTGCCGAGCTCGCTGGCGATCATCACCTCGGTCTTCGGGCCCGACGAGCGCTCGGCGGCGATCGGCACCTGGACGGCGGGGACGAGCGCCGCGATCGCCGTCGGCCCGCCGCTCGGCGGCCTGCTCGTCGACGCGCTGTCGTGGCGGGTGATCTTCGCGATGAACGTGCCGCTCGTGATCGTCTGCCTGTGGCTGATCGCGCGCGCGGTGCCGGAGATCCCCGGCGATCGCGCCCACCGCATCGACGTGCCGGGCGCCGTGCTGTGCGCGCTCGGCCTCGCCGGGCCGGTCTACGCGCTGATCCAGCAGCCGGCCTACGGCTGGGCGGACCTGCGCGTGTGGGCGCCGCTCGTCGGCGGCGTCGGCGCCTGCATCGCGTTCCTGGACTACGAGCGCCGCGCGCCCGACCCGATGATGCCGCTGGCGATCTTCCGCTCGCGCAACTTCGCGATCGGCAACCTCGTCACGTTCGTCGTCTACGCGGGCCTCGGCGCGGCGACGTTCTTCATCGCGCTGTTCCTGCAGCAGGTCGCGGGCTACAGCGCGTTAGAGGCGGGCCTCGCGCTGTTGCCGATCACGCTGATCCTCGTCACGCAGGCACGGCGCTTCGGGGCGCTGTCGGCGCGGATCGGCCCGCGACTGCCGATGACCGCCGGTCCCGCGATCGGCGGTGCCGGCCTGCTGCTGTTCGCCCGTCTCGACGCGCGCGGCGACTACCTCACCGCCGTGCTGCCGGCGGCGCTCGTGTTCGGGCTCGGCCTCGCGATCACGGTCGCGCCGCTGACGGCGACCGTGTTGCAGGCGGCCGACCGCCGCCACGCCGGCGTCGCCTCGGGCGTCAACAACGCGATCGCGCGGATGGCCGGGCTGCTGGCGATCGCGGCGGTCGGCGCGGTCGTGTCGGCGCAGTTCGTCGCGCAGGTCGCCGAGCGGCTGCCGGCCGGGCACCTCGATGCCGCAGCGCGCGCCTATGTCGCCAAGGCCGCCGAGCGCCCGCTGACCGTGCCCGGCGCCAGCGCCGGCGCCGTCGTGCGTGCGCAGGTGCAGGCATCCGACGTGCACGCGTTTCGGACGGGGATGGTCGTCGCCGGGCTGCTGATGCTCGCGGGAGGCCTGCTGGCCGCGGTCGGGATCGAGAACCCGCGCGCGGACGCCGCCGCCGCGGACGCCCCGCCCGAACCCGCGGCCGCGTAGCGCCTCCGTCCCGCTCTCGGCCGCCCGAAGCGGCGTCCGCGTAGCGCCTCCGTCCCGCGCTCGGCCGCCCGAAGCGGCGTCCGCGTGAGCGGTCGTCCGTCTCGCGGTCGGCCGCCCGACACTAATCTTCTCCGGCGATGAGCGAGGCCCCGAACGTCAGAGCCCGGCTGCGCGCGCGGACCAACGGCTACACGGTCGATCCGGAGCGCTACGCGCTGCTCGCCCGCGCGGCCCTCGCGATGCTCACGCTGATCGTGTTGACCGGCGCGGCGGTGCGCGTGACCGGATCGGGGCTCGGCTGCCCGACCTGGCCGAAGTGCACCGACGCGTCGCTGTACACGCAGCTGAACCTGCACGGCCTGATCGAGTTCGGCAACCGCGTGCTGACGTTCTTCGTCAGCCTCGCGACGATCGCCGCGTTCGCCGGCGCGATCCGCCGCCGGCCGTTTCGCCGCGACCTCGTGTGGCTGTCGCTGCTGCTGCCGCTCGGCGTCGTCGCGCAGGCGGTGCTCGGCGGCTTCACGGTGCTCTACGACCTCGCGCCGGGCTTCGTCATGAGCCACTACATCCTGTCGATGCTGATCCTCGTCGCGTGCGTGGCGCTGGACTGGCGCGCGCATCACGAGCCGGCCTCGCGCGAGCCGCGGGTCGCGGTCGACCGACGGCTGGCGTTCGGCGCGCGCGCGCTGATCCCGATCGGGGCGATCACGATCTTCGCCGGCACGGCAGCGAGCGCCGCCGGCCCGCACGCGGGCGGGGAGGGCACGCACGACGTGGTCAAGCGCCTGACGTTCAAGGGCGCCGACACGCTGCGCTTCGTCGTCGAGCAGCATGCGCGGCTGGCGACGGTGGTCGGCCTGCTCGCGGTCGCGCTATGGCTGCTCGCGCGCCGGACGGGCGTGTCGGGCGAGCGGCGCAGGCCGCTGACCGTGCTGTGCTGCCTGCTCGCCGCGCAGGGGGTGGTGGGCGGCGTGCAGTACTGGCAGCACCTTCCCGCCGAGATCGTGTGGGTGCACGTCGCGCTGGCGGCGATGACGTGGCTGGCGATCCTGCGCACGGTCGCCGAGCTCGGCCGGCCGCTGCCGCGCGGTCTGCTCGGCACCGACGGCCGCGGCGATCGCGACGAGCCGGCGCCGCCCGTGGCGGCGACCGAGCCCGCGGGCCTCGGCGCGCCGGTCGCTCGATCCTGACCGCGGGCGCACGGCGCCTCAGGTGACGCCGGGAACCACGAACGTCAGCAGCCAGAGCGCGGCCGCCAGCGTGGCGGCGGTGACGAGCACGAAGCTGATCGCCGCGGTGTGCCCGCGCGCGCGCCTCCGTGCCCGGCGCTCGCGCCGGGTGAGCGTGCTCGCGTAGATCTGCCGCGGCTGCACAGCGCGATCATGGACCATGCGTCGGATGTCACATACGTAACGGCCCCGAGGCAACCCGCGTCTTCGCATCCTGCGCACAACGCGTGACCACCACGGACCGCGCTCCCGCAACCTCCGCACGAATCCGGGGGGGCGAGTTTCGACCGCGTGGCACCTATGCAGCTGTATGAGCTGCATATTCGACATCGCTGCGAGGATCGCGGCCCGGCAGCATGGGCGCGTGAGCCGGCGACAGCTCGTCGCCGCGGGAATCGACCGCCACGCGATCCAGCGCTGGCTCGAGGACGGGCGGCTGCACCGCGCCCATCACGGCGTCTATGCGGTCGGACATCCGGGACGCACGATGCATGGCGACTACATGGCGGCCGTGCTCGCGGGCGGCGGCGGGGCGGTCCTGAGCCATCGCGCGGCGGCGCACCTGCTGAGCTTGGCGCCCGGAGGGCCGTCGTCGCCGGAGATCACCGTGCCTACGACCGCGCACCGCCGGCGCCCCGGGATCGTGGTCCACCGAACCAGGGCGCTGGACCCGCTGGACGTCGCGAGCTTCGCAGGCATTCCCGTCACCACCGTCCCGCGCGTGCTGCTCGACCTCGCCCCGAGCCTCGAGCCCGCGCGGCTGGCCCGTGCCTGCCACGAGGGCTGGGTGCGCCACGGGACCTCGCCGCGCCTGATCGAGGCCTGCATCGCGCGCAACCCCGCCAAGCCGGGAGCCGCCAGGCTGCGCCGGGCGACCGGTGCCGACATCACGCTCAGCGTGCTCGAGGACGGCTTCCTCGCGCTGCTGCGCGAGCACGGGCTCCCACTCCCGCGGACTAACGTCGCCCTGCGCGGCGACACGGTCGACTGCCACTGGCCCGCACACGGTCTCACCGTGGAGCTGCTGAGCTACCGCTACCACGGCACGCGGGCGGCATTCGAGACCGACGTCGCGCGCCGCCGCCGGTCCAGCCATCTCGCGTTCACGTACGGCGACGTGTTCGAGCGCCCGGCGCGAACCGCGACCGAGCTGGCGGTGGCGCTCGGTCGCGGCTGACCGCGGACCTGCCACGAGCCACGCTGGCGCCCGGGCGACCGCGGCTCGAATCGGCGCGCTCGGACGCGCCGGTCCGACGCAGCCGGTGCTGTCCGTCCCAGCGCTTGGCGCGCGCACACGAGCGCCACCGGCGTGCACTGACCGGTCCGCGTTCGTCTGAGCGGTCCGACCGACGCCACTAGCCTCGCAGCGGTGACCCGCGTCCTCGTCGTCGCTCTCGTCATCGTCGCGACCGTCGCCGGGGCGGTGACCGCGCTCGCGACCTTCCATCTCGACCGCCGGCTCGAGATCGGCAGCGTCCGCCTGTCGATCGACCCCGGTCACGACGGGGCGCTCGACCTCTACGTCCCGCTCGTGGACTGGGGCGTGCGCTTCCCGGTCGTGCGCCTGCCCGCGCGGGTCGACGTCGACGTCCGCTCGATCGACCGCGACGCCGTCGTCAAGCTGGCAGGAGCGGGCGCGCTGGATGCCAAGCTCGTCCGCGAGCAGGCCCGCGACGCGCTCGCCACCTACCTGCGCAGCGCGATCCTCGTCGCCGCCATCGCCGGGCTGGCACTCGGCCTGCTCGTCGCGGCCGCGGCGCGCGGCGGCCGCGGCCCGAGACTTCGCGTGACCGCCTCCGCGGCGCTCCTCACCACCGCCGCGATCGCGATCACGCTCGTCGTCGCGCTGCCCCCGCGCTCCAACGTCGGCAACCCGGAGTACTACGCCAACGGCTCCGAGGTCCCGGCCGCGCTGCGCACGCTCGAGTCCTTCGGCTCGTCGCAGCAGACCCTCGACGACGAGATCGACGAGCAGCTCGTCGGCATCGCGCGACTCGTCGACGCCCCGGCCAACCGCGCCCCGCTGGGCCCGCACCTCCCGCATCTGACGATCGCCTCGGACCTGCACAACAACGTCATCGCGCTGCCCGCGCTCGAGCAGGCCGCGCGCGGCGCCCCGCTGCTGTTCGCCGGCGACCTCACCGACAAGGGCTCGCCGATCGAGCGCGCGCTCGTGCTGCGCGTCGTGCATGCCGGCTCGAGCTTCGTGTTCGTCTCGGGCAACCACGACTCCGACGTGCTCGAGCGCCAGCTCGCGCGCGCCGGGGCGATCGTGCTGACGCGCAAGGGCCGCCTGAACGCCGACGGCACGACCGGCCCCGTGATCGTCCGCGTCGGCGGGCTGCGGATCGCGGGCTACGACGATCCGCTCATGCGCCTCGCCCGCGACGGCTAC
>DASXCR010000112.1:0-5718 GCA_036491075.1 Solirubrobacteraceae bacterium | reverse complement strand
TGGCGGGCCGCCGAGGAGCCCGCCGACGGTGTTCCCGAGGCCCCCGATGACATTGCCGACGATGACGACGACCGAGTGCACCGTGTCGCCGAGCTGCTGCACGACCGCCTGCGTCTTCTGCTTGGCGGTCTTCGGCGCCGGGGGCGGGGGTGCGGCCGCGCCGGCCGGCGGTGCAACGGGCACCGGGGCCGGCGGCGGCGTGACGACCGCGGGCGCCGGCGCGGGCGGCACGACCTGCCCCGGCGGCGACACGGTGCGCTGCGGGGCCGGCGGTGCGGACGGCGCGCGCCGCTGTGGCTGCGCCGCCGGACGCGGCGCCGCGGCGATCGTCGGCGGCGCGACGATCGCGAGCTCGCCCTTCGGGGCCGTCCCGATCGCCGCGACCTCGCGCTGGGCCGGCGAGATCGCGGGACCGGTCACGATCTGGCCGAGCGAGCCCAACCCACCGAGTCCGCCCGCGCCCGCGAGCACGACCGCGAGCGACGCCACCATCGCGATCGGGACGAGCGCGGCGGCCGTCCCGGCCCGCAGGAGCTGGCGCAGCCATGCGCCGACGAAGTCCATTGCGTCGATGATAGGCGGCATCCGCTACCCGCTCAGCATCCTCGAAGCACTCGCGCCGGCGGCGTGCGCGGCATGAGCCCGCGTCGGGGATCGATCGCCCGTACGCTGCGCCTCGCGCTGATCGGGTTGACGCTCGGGCTCGCCGCGATCGGCGCGATCGGCCTCGCGGCGCTCTACAACGCCCGCCAGGACTACGAGGACCTGCTGTCGTCCACGTCGCAGGTCGAGGTCGCGGCGGCGAGTGCGTTGACGGCGACCGTCGCCCTGCAGGCGAACCTCTCGCGCCCGCGCTCGCACAGCGCCGCCACCTTCGTCGCGCGCGCCGCCGGCGAGCTCGACGGCGCCGCCGCCCGCGTGCTGCGCCTCTCCCAAGCAGACGTCGCGAGCCACATCCAGGCGCGACGGATCGGGCCGGCCCGGCGCGCCGCGCGCGCGCTCGCCGCGCACCCGACCCCGGCCACGACCCGTGCGGCCGCGGCCCGCACCCTTCCGACGGTTCGCGACGCGATGCGCCGGCTGGCGCTGCGCCAGGGCGCGCGGCGCACCGCCGGGCACGCGCGCGCGACCCGGCGCTCGCGTTCGGCGCTGATCGCGATCGGCCTCGGCGCCGGCCTCGCGCTCGTCGCCGTGCTCGCGTTCCTGACGCTGCTGATCCGCACGATGCGCCGCCCGCTGGACGACCTCGTCGCTGCCACGCGCCGGATGGCCGGCGGCGACCTCAGCGTGCGCGTCGATGCCGGCGGCCCGCGCGAGCTCGCGGCGCTCGGCGAGTCGTTCAACGTCATGAGCGCCGACCTCGCCGTCGCGAGCGCAGGGGTCGAGTCGCAGCGACAGCGCCTCGCGACGACGATCGAGAGCCTCGGAGACGGGCTCGTGATCTGCGACGGCCCGGGCTACGTCTCGGCTATGAACCCGCGCGCGGGCGAGCTCGTCGGCGCGCTGCGGCCCGGCATCCCCGCGCACGGCGCGCACAGCCCGCTGCCGCAGCTGGAGGCCGCGCTCGCGGGCGAGGTCACGGTGCAGCACGGCGGCGTGGCGATCGCGGTGACCGCGGCACGCCTCGCCGGCCCCGAGGGCGGCACGGTCTGGACGCTGCGCGACGTCACCGAGCGCGCGCGCCTCGAGCAGGCCAAGAGCGACTTCGTCGCGACCGCGTCACACGAGCTGCGCAGCCCGCTGACCTCGATCAAGGGCTTCATCGAGCTGCTGCAGACGACCGAGAACCAGAACCTCACGCCGCGCCAGGTCGAGTTCATCCAGATCGCGCTGCAGTCGACCGATCGCCTCGTCGACCTCGTCAACGACCTGCTCGACGTCGCACGGATCGAGTCGGGCCAGTTCGAGATCGCGCCGCGCACCTGCGACCTGCGCTCGACCGTCGAGGAGGTCGCGGCGCTGATGGCTCCGCGCGTCGCCGAGAAGCGCCAGCGGCTGGTCGTCGAGATCGCCGAGCCGCGACCGCCCGCGTTCGCCGATCCCGCGCGCGTGCGCCAGATCGTCACCAACCTGCTGACGAACGCGCACCTCTACACCGGCGAGCACGGCACGATCACGCTGCGCCTCGAGGGCGACGCCGGGGCGACGCGCGTCGCCGTCGCCGACACCGGACGCGGCATGTCGCCCGAGGACGCGAGCCGCGTCTTCGATCGCTTCTACCGCGGCGCCTCCAACGAGCGCCGCAACCCCGGCACCGGGCTCGGGCTGTCGATCGTCAAGTCGCTCGTCGACCTGCACGGCGGCACGATCGACGTCCGCAGCCAGCTCGACCGCGGCACGACGTTCACGATCTCGCTGCCCCCGGCGCCGGCCCCGCGCGCCCTCGGCCGCCCGGCCTCGGACGGCCCGCCGCTCACCGCTCGCCGCGTGCTGATCGTCGACGACGAGCCGGCGCTCGCCGCGCTCATCGCCGAGCAGCTCGCGCCGCTCGGCGTGCAGGGCGTGCAGGTGCACTCCGGTGCCGAGGCGCTGACGCGGCTGCGCGCCGAGCACTTCGACGCGATGACGCTCGACGTCCTGATGCCGGGGATGAACGGCTTCGAGGTGCTCGAGGCGGTGCGCTCGGATCGCGCCCTGGCCGACCTGCCGGTGATCTTCGTCTCGGTCTCCTCCACGCTCGCTGCGCTCGACGGCGAGTGGGCGGTCGCCAAGCCGATCGATCGCCGGCGCCTCAGCGACGTGCTGCAGGCGGCGATCAGCGCCAAGCGCTCGCGCGTGCTCGTCGTGGCGCCCGAGGAGGTGCGCGCGCAGCTCGCGCCGTCACTCGCCGCCTTCGGGATCGAGTACCGCTGGGAGAGCAGCGCGAAGGCCGCGGCGCACGCCGGCGACGAGGCGCTGTTCGAGGTCGCGCTCGTGCACGCGAGCATGAGCGAGGCGCTGAAGCTGCTCGACGGCGCCGCGCTGCGCGGCCGCCGCGGCCGGCGCTCGCTGATCCTCTTCTCGACCGGCGACGGTCGCGTCCCGGGCGAGGGCATCGGCATGCCGGTCTTCCCGCTGGCCCAGGCGATCGAGGCGCTGCAGGCAGCCCTCGGCACCGAGCCGGTCGCGACTGGGGCAAGATGAGGACCGTGGACGACGAGCAGCAGCTGCGCAGCCGGATCTCCGAGCTCGAGGGCGAGCTCGCGACGCGGGTAGAAGAGGCCGGAGAGCAGGAACTCCAGCTGGAGCGCTACGCCGCCGACCTGCGCGAGACCTTCATGCAGGAGCGCCGGCGCTCGGAGGAGCTGCGTAGCTCGTACATGCTCACCGTGCGCGCACTCGCGAGCGCGGTCGAGGCGCGCGATGCCTACACCGGCCGCCACGCCGAGCGCGTCGCCGCCTACGGGCTGGCGCTCGGCAAGGTCTACGGGCTGCGCTTCACCGACGACCCGGAGATCGAGTTCGGCTTCCTGCTGCACGACGTCGGCAAGGTCGCCGTGCCCGACGCGATCCTCTTCAAGCCCGGTCCGCTGACGGACGCCGAGCGGCTCGTCATGCAGCAGCATCCGGTGACGGGCTCGGAGATCGTGCGCGAGATCGACTTCCTCGGCGCGGCACGCGAGGTCATCCGGTCGCATCACGAGCGCTGGGACGGGACCGGCTACCCGGACGGCCTCGGCGGCGAGGAGGTCCCGGTGTCGGCACGCGTGTTCGCCGTCGCCGACACGCTCGACGCGCTGACGACGCTGCGGCCCTACCGCCGGGCGTCGTCGCTCGCGCACGCGCGAGCCATCATCGAGGAGGCCAGCGGAACGCACTTCGACCCCGAGGTCGTCGCGGCGTTTCGCTCGCTGCCGGACGCGGCGATCGAGCAGATCAAGCTGAGGGTCGGATGAGCGCGCGCCGCGCCGTGCTGATCGTCGACGACGATCCCTTCATCCGCAAGCTCATCATGACCACGCTCGAGGGCGTCTCCGAGTTCGAGCTGCACGAGGCCAGCGACGGCATCGAGGCGGTGCAGACCGCGCGGCGCGAGTCGCCGCCGCTGGTCTTCCTCGACATCGACATGCCGCGCATGGACGGCATCGAGGCCTGCCGGCAGATGCGCGCCGACCCCGGGATGAGCGACGCGAAGATCGTGATGCTGACGGCGACCGCGGAGGACTCTGCGCGCACGCGTGCCGCCGAGGCCGGGGCGGACTACTTCCTGACGAAGCCGTTCAGCCCGCTCGAGCTGCTGCGGCTCGTGTCGGAGCTGTAGGGCGGCGGGCAGGCCGACGGCTCAGGCGCCGACGGGCCGGTCGTCGGCGTCGGGGTTGCGCAGCGTGGCGTCCGCGCGCAGGGCGCGCGTGCGGAGCAGCTCGGGCAGCACCTGCTCGACGACCTCGGTGGCGCGCCGGACCGCGTGCCAGGCGTTGTCGGCGGGCAGCTCGATCCACGACAGCCTCAGCTCGCAGCGATCGACCTGCATCGCGAGGTCGGCGGCGGGCAGCTCGGCGATCGGGCGGGGCTGCTCGGACTGCGCCTCGGAGTGGATCCAGTCGTCGAACGCGCCCTTCGCGCGCATGCACCACCGCATCTCGCCGGGCACGGTGAGGTTGACCTCGAAGATGATCGGCGGCACGTTCGGCACGTTCGCCGCTGAGGCTACCCCTCGCTCGATCGCGGCGAAGGGCGGCGGATGCCGGCCGCCCGGGCGCCTGGGTGCGGCGGCGAAGCCGGCGGCGGCGGGTCGCGGCGCGGCGGGTGCCGTCGCGGTACGGTGCGCCCATGACCCTCGACGAGGCGCTGCTGACGCTCAACGACCGCCTCGGCCACGAGGTCACGGCCTGGGTCGAGGTCTCGCACGAGAAGCCGCTGCTGATCGCGAGCGGGCATCTGCAGAACTGGCATCTCGACGTAACGGACGAGCTTCCGACGGCCGGCGAGAGCCATTTCGACCTCTACGGCCACTACTCGCTCGGCGACACGCGCTTCGACCTCAGCGATGCTCCGGTGGAATCCGTCTCCGAGCGCGAGAACGGCTTGACGTTTCGGCTGGACGGTGGCGCGCGGCTCGTCGTGACGTGGAAGCCCGTCGTGCCGCCGTCCGACCTCGTCTGACGAGCCCCTCTCGCGCACACCGCTGCGTAGCGCGTCTTCGTTGGGCCGCGGCGGCCCGGGCGGGACGGCCCGTGGCCTCAGCTCAGGTATGCACGGCAGCGAGGAACGCATCGACGTCGTCGGCGAGCTGCGTGCCGGCGTCGGTGCCGAGCTCGCGCAGGCGCGTGCGCAGCGGGCGCATCGACATCGCGGCGTCGTGGACGTAGCGCGCCATGCCGGCCGAGAAGCTGCGCTCCACGAGGGCGAGCTCCTTCGGGCCGAGCGTCTCGGGCAGGTACACGAGGTCGTGCTGCTCGACGATCTTCGCATTGCCCGGTGCGCCCTCGGGTAGCTGCGCCTCGGCGTCGGCGGCGAGCTCGGCGAGCTCCGTGCGCAGCGCGCGCATCCGCTCGGTCTGGGCGTTGGCGACGGCGCGCGCGTCGCGCGTCTGCTCGTCGTCGAGGTCCGGGCCCTTGCCGAACGCCTCCGCGGCGTCGGCGAGCCACGCGAGGTGGTGCTGCATGTGGGCGTCGAGCGCGAAGAGGGCGGTCAGCGCGCCGCTGGCCTCGGCGAGTGCCGCGGAGGCCTGGTCGGCGGGGATCGCGTAGCGGTGCGGGTCCATGTCGAGGACGGTAGCGGGACGTCTCGCCCGACGTA
>DASXCR010000111.1:0-3532 GCA_036491075.1 Solirubrobacteraceae bacterium | reverse complement strand
TCGTCGGCGACGACATCAAGTCGCAGGTCGGCGCGACGATCGTGCACCGCAACCTCGCCCGCCTGTTCCACGACCGCGGCGTCAAGCTCATGCGCACGTCGCAGCTGAACGTCGGCGGCAACATGGACTTCTTCAACATGCTCGAACGCGAGCGCCTGGAGTCCAAGAAGATCTCCAAGACGAACGCGGTGACCTCGATCATGGGCCACGAGCTGCCGCCCGGCGACGTCCACGTCGGCCCGTCGGACTACGTGCCGTGGCTGACGGACCGCAAGTGGGCGCACATCCGCCTCGAGGGCCAGGCCTTCGGCGACGTGCCGCTGACCGCCGAGCTCAAGCTCGAGGTCTGGGACTCGCCCAACAGCGCCGGGATCGTCATCGACGCGACGCGCTGCTGCAAGCTCGCCATGAACCACGGCCTCTCGGGCCAGCTCGACGGCCCGAGCTCCTACCTCATGAAGTCGCCGATGAACCAGCGCCCCGACGACGAGGCGCACACGGCGACCGAGGACTTCATCGCGCAGTACCGCCGCAAGCCGGCGACCGAGGCCAAGGGCACGGCCGCGGCGACGACGGCCGACTGACGCACGGCGGCCGGATCCGGCCCGATTCGCCGGGCGGCCGGCGGGGCACGCGATACTGCTTCGATGAGCTCCACCGAGGGCAGCACCCCAGCCGCGGTCCAGACTGAGGACCGCGGCACGATCGCATCGCTGGTCGTCGCCGTCGCGGCGAACAACAGCGCCACCGCGCTCAAGTACCCGGAAGGCAGCGGCTGGCGCGAGATCTCCTACCCCGAGCTGCGCCTGAGCGTGCGCGAGATCGCCAAGGGGCTGATGGCGATCGGGGTGGCGCCCGGGGACCGCGTCGCGATCCTCTCCAACACGCGCGTGGAGTGGACGCTCGCCGACCTCGGCGCGATGGCCGCCGGTGCCGTCGTCGTGCCCGTCTACCAGACGAACTCGCCGGAGGAATGCGCCTACGTGCTCGAGCACTCCGGCTCTACGACGATCTTCTGCGAGGACGCAGATCAGGTCGCCAAGCTGCGCGAGGTGCGCTGCGCGATCCCCGACCTCGGGCAGATCGTCGTCTTCGAGGGGCCTGTGGATGAGACGATGACGCTCGAGGAGCTGCGCGCCGGCGGCGCCGAGATCACCGACGACGCCCTGACCGAGCGCGCGAACATGCCGGGCCCCGACGACATCGCGACGATCGTCTACACCTCGGGCACGACCGGCCCGCCGAAGGGCTGCATGCTCACGCACGCCAACCTGCGCTCGGACGTCGAGATGGTACGCCAGCGCGTCGGCTTCGCGCAGGGCGACGACGTCGTCTACATCTTCCTGCCGCTCGCCCACGTGCTGTCGCGGATCGTGCAGCTCGTCGTGCTCGACGCCGGGGCCGTGCTCGCGTACTGGCATCGCGACCCGAAGCGGATCGTGGCGGACGTCGGCGAGATCGCCCCGACGCACCTGCCGTCGGTCCCGCGCGTGTTCGAGAAGATCTACACCGCCGCGACGAGCCGCATCGAGGCCGAGGGCGGGCCCAAGGAGAAGCTCTTCTGGTGGGCGGTCGGCGTGGGCCGCCGCGTGCGCGAGCGTGAGCGCAAGGGCGGTCGCAACGGGCTGATCCTCGACGCGCAGCACAGGCTCGCCGACAAGCTCGTGCTGCACAAGGTGCGCGACCTGTTCGGTGGCCGCATCAAGCTCGCGCTGACGGGCGCGGCGCCGATCGACGTCGACATCCTGTCGTTCTTCCACGCCTGCGGGGTGTGGGTGCTCGAGGGCTACGGCATGACCGAGACGTCCGCCGTCGCGACGCTGAACACGATCGAGGAGCACCGCCTCGGGACCGTCGGGCGCCCGCTGCCCGGCTGCCTCGTGAGGATCGCCGACGACGGCGAGATCCTCATGAGCGGCCCGAACATCTTCGCGGGCTACTACCGCGACGAGGCGTCGACCGCGGCGGCGCTGACGTCGGACGGCTGGCTGCACTCGGGCGACCTCGGCGAGGTCGACGCGGACGGCTACGTCTCGATCACCGGCCGCAAGAAGGACCTCATCATCACGTCGAGCGGCAAGAACGTCTCGCCGTCGAACGTCGAGAACGCGATCACGCTGTGTCGCTGGATCTCGCAGGCGGTCGTCTACGGCGACCGGCGCCAGTACCTGACCGCGCTCGTGACGCTCGACCCCGACGAGCTGAAGGCGCTCGCGGAGAAGGTCGGCGCGTCCGACGCCTCGCCCGCGGCCCTGGCCGCCAACGAGGCGGTGCGCGCGGAGGTCCAGGTCGGCGTCGACGACGCCAACAAGCGCTTCGCCCGCATCGAGCAGGTCAAGCGCTTCGCGATCCTCGAGCGCGACCTGACGCAGGAGAACGGCGAGCTGACGCCGTCGCTGAAGATCAAGCGCAACGTGGTGTACGAGCGCTACGCGGAGCGGTTCGCGGCGCTGTACGACGGTTGACGAACTCCGCGCGGCGAAGCGGCCGGGATGCCTGGCACGGAGCATGGCGAAGGGCCCTGCGCACACGCCGGGCCCTTCGCTGCTGCGCCGAGCCGTGCCGTAGGGGCTACGGCGCGGTGTAGGCCCACGTCCCGCGCGCGGTGACGTTGTCGTTCGCGCCGCCGGTCGCCGTGACCTGGACCGCGAAGCCGAGCTTGGACTGGTTCGTGCTCTCGCCGTCGACCTGCTGGGCGCTCATGTCCGTCACGTTCGCGCTCTGCTGGTCGACGTAGACGCAGACCTTGCCCGCCGGCGCCGTCGGCAGGTCGACGGTTCCGGCGCACGCCGCGTCCTGGTCGCCGGCGAGGACGTTCGTCGTGCTGGCCGGGAAGCTGACGTTCGCGTTCGTCAGCCCGACCGGCGCCGGGATCGGGAAGCCGACCCTGGCGAAGTACACCGTGCTCGCGTTCGAGGCGGGGAACGAGCCGCCCCAGACGCCGCGGATCGTCTTGCCGGAGGGGATCGCGGCATCGAAGATCGACGACCCGGCGGCGCCCGTGCCGCCCGCCGCACCCGCCGCGCCGGCGGGGCCCTGCTTGCCGGCCGGGATCTGGCCGGCCTTGAAGTCGGTCGCGAGCAGCGACCCGTTCTGACCTTCGCCGACGTCACCGCATTGCCGCGGATGTCGGAGCTCGCGACGCCGTTGCGCTTGATCTGCGCGCTCCCCACGCTGTTCTTGGGCAGCGTGACCGCCGCGTAGCTCGTGCCGCCGAGCGCGACGACCAGCGCCATCGTGGACGTGACGTTCGCGTACCGGCCCTTGCCAAATGCTCGCTTCATGCGGTCTCCCGGTCCGTGGAATGAGGTCCCGATCGTGACGGGCGGCGGGCGCGGCGAGTGTGACCTTCGTCGGCACGCGCGCCGGCGGAGCGCGCATCCGGGCCGGGGCGAGCGACCCGGGAGGCCCCTATCCTCAACCCGTGCCCTCCGAGCGCCTCGCGATCGCCCATGTCACGCCCTATCCGTGGGGCGAGGGCGCGCATGACGTCACGCGCTACGTCGAGCGGGTGACCGCCGAGCTCGCGTGG
>DASXCR010000110.1:0-14964 GCA_036491075.1 Solirubrobacteraceae bacterium | reverse complement strand
GTCGACACCGCCGACAGCCCGGTCGCCGCCTGAGCGTCAGCGCAGACCGCGCGCCCAACTGCAACCGCGATCGCCGTGCGCGACGCCGCGGCGCGGCCCGCCCGCCCGCCGAACCGCCACGCCGCCACCGCGCAGCCCGCCCGCCCAAACCGCGACGGCGAGCGGCAACGAGCGGCGCCGACCGGCGCCGAGCGGCGCCGAGCGGCGCCGAGCGGCAATGATCCCGCGCGGCGCACCGACGGCCACACCTACCCCCGCGACCGCGCCCCGATGCCCGTCAGCAGCTCGCGCAGGCGCAGCGGCCCCGCCCCGCCCGGCGCCAGCGGAGCCGTCGCCATGCCGTCGCCGCGGCGCATGCCGTCGATCAGCTCGAGCAGCGCGTCGCCCGCGCTGCGCGTCGCAGCCCAGCCGAGCTCGTCGCGGGCGCGCGCGACGTCCATCAGCGGGACGCCGAGGGCCATGTCCAGCCAGCCCGCCGGCGACGGCTGCAGGCGCAGCCTCCACGACACGTCGGCCGCGGCGCGCAGCACGCGCGGCGACACCTTCACCGGGCGCGCGCCGAGCAGGCGCCCGAGCTCGGCAGGGTCGAGCACCGGGTCCGCCGCGATGTTGAACGCGCCGCGCACGTCCGAGACGACCGCAAGGCGGTACGCCTCGCCGACGTCCCACGAGTGCACGCCCTGGAAGCGCAGCCGCTCCATCGCCGGCACGACCGCGATCAGCCCGCGCCGCAGCAGCGACGTCGGCAGCAGCGGTCCCGCGAACAGCCGCCGGATCCCCGATGCCGCGTCCGCCTTGAAGATCAGGCCCGGCCGCAGCCGTACGACGCGAACCGACGGGTGTGCCCCCTCGAAGTCGTCGAGGATCCGCTCGACCTCGGACTTGTCACGCGAGTAGAACGACGTCCTGATCCCGCCGGTCGGCCAGCTCTCGTCGACGAAGCGGTCCTTCGGCCCCGGCGAGTAGGCGCCGACCGACGACGCGTGCACGAGCGTCCGCGCGCCCGCCGCCGCAGCCGCCGCGAACACGCGCCGCGACCCCTCGACGTTGACCTCGCGCGTCAGCGCGCGGTTGCGCGACGGCTGGATCAGCCAGGCGAGATGGACGACCGCGTCGGCGCCCGCGAACGCCGCCGCGAGGTCGTCGCGCGCCACGTCCGCGGCCACGAACCGCGTCCGCGCCAGCGTCAGCTCCGGCGTGCGGCGCGCGACGCCGACGATCTCGATCCCGGGATCGGCGCTCAACGCCCGCAGCACGCTCGTGCCGACGTTGCCGGTCGCGCCGGTGACGACGACGCGCATCAGGACGCCGGCGCGGGCATCGGGTGAGCCCGCAGCGCGCGGGCGACCGCCAGCAGGTTCTGCGCCGCCGTGCGGCCGGTCGCGATCGACCACGCGCGCTCGTCGGTCGTCAGCCAGACCTCGTCGCCCGGGCCGGGGCCCTTGTTCCAGTACGTCCACGCCTGCGCGGGAATCGTGTAGCCGATGTCGATCAGCGCGCCCGATATCTCCGAGATGCAGTGGTGCGCGCCGTCCTCGTTGCCGACGACGACCACCCCGGCGACGCGGTTGAACGCGATCGGCGTCTCTCCGTCGTCGCCGGTCTCCGACAGGAACGCGTCCATCCGCTCCAGCGCGCGCTTGCAGACGCTCGACGGCTGCCCGAACCACGTCGGCGTCGCCACCACGAGGATCTCCGCGGCGAGGATCCGCTCGCGCAGCGCGGGCCACTCGTCGGCTTGCGTCACGGCCTCCGACACGACGCCGGGCTCGATCGTGTGGTCGACGAGGCGGATCGTGTCGGTCTCGACGCCCTCCTCGCGCAGCGCCGCCAGCACGACGTCCGACAGCGACGCCGTGCTCGACTCCTCCGGCGAGCGCTTCAGCGTCCCGTTCAGGCAGATGGCCCTCATGGCTTGAACAGCACCTTGAACGCGCCGTCCTCCTTCTTCTGGAACATCTCGTACGCCCGCGGCGCGTCCTCGAGCCCCACGTGGTGCGTCGCGAAGTCGTCGACGCCGAGCGGGTCCTCGTCGCCCGACAGCAGCGGCAGGATCTCCGGCACCCAGCGCTTCACGTTCGCCTGGCCCATGCGCAGGTTGATCTGCTTGTCGAACATCTGGATCAGCGGCATCGGGCTCGCCGCGCCGCCGTAGACGCCCGACAGCGAGATCGTCCCGCCGCGCTGGACGAGCTCGATCGCGGTGTGCAGCGCGCTGAGTCGATCGATGCCCATCTTCTCGGTCATCGGCGCCGCGATCGCGTCGGGCAGCATCCCGGCGATGCGGTGCGCGAGCTTGCCGACCGGCGCGCCGTGCGCCTCCATCCCGACGGCATCGATGACGGAGATCGGGCCGCGCCCGCCGGTCATCTCGCGTACCGCCTCGGGCAGGTCGCCGTTGTCGAACGCCTCGAGGTCGAGCACCTCGACGCCGTGTGCGCGGGCGCGCTCGATGCGCTCGGGCACGAGGTCGATCGCGATCACCTTCCCGGCGCCGCGGTGCTGCGCGATCCGCGTGCTCATCTCGCCGATCGGTCCGAGGCCGAGCACGAGCACGGTCTCGCCGTCCGGCACGTCCGCGTACTCGACCGCCTGCCACGCCGTCGGCAGTACGTCGGAGAGGAAGACGAAGCGATCGTCGGGCGGGCCCTCGGGCACTTTGATCGGCCCGTACTGCGCCTGCGGGATGCGCAGCAGCTCGGCCTGGCCGCCCGGGACCTGGCCGTAGAGCTTGGTGTAGCCGAACAGCGACGCGCCCGTGCCCTGCTCGTGGACCTGCGTCGTCTCGCACTGCGACTGCAGCCCCTTGTCGCACATGTAGCAGTGCCCGCAGGAGATGTTGAACGGGATCACGACGCGATCGCCGACCGCGATGTTCGTGACCTCCGAGCCGACGGCCTCGACGATCCCCATCGGCTCGTGGCCGAGGATGTCGCCGCTGTCGATGAACGGGCCGAGGACCTCGTACAGATGCAGGTCCGATCCGCACAGCCCGCTCGACGTCACGCGGACGATCGCGTCCGTCGGCTCCTCGATGACCGGATCGGGGACGGTGTCGACCCGTACGTCTCTGGTGCCGTGATAGGTGAGTGCTCGCATGGCGCCAACGCGTACCCGATCGGGCACGCGCGGGAACGGACGACTGCGCGCCTACTCCCGCGCCTCCTCGCCGGCGAGGGCCGACAGGCCGAGCACGACGAACGCCGCGAGCAGCGCCACGCCGATCGCGTGCGGCCACGCGCTCTCGCCGAGGAACAGCAGCGCGGCGCCGACCACGAAGCAGGCGCCGGCGAGGCGCGTCGCCGTGAGCGCGGCGGCGAGGCCGCTGGTCGGCCCCGCGTGGGGAGCGCCGTGCGGCACCTGGGGCTCGGCGCTGAAGCTCCCGCGCAGGGCGAGCCGAAACAGCAGCGCGAGCGACGGGAACAGGATCAGCCCGCCGCCGAGGATCACGACGACGAGCAGCACCATGACGTTGTCCGGCGCCGCCGCCGCGTGGACCGTGAGCCCCGGCAGGAGCACGGGGTTCTGCGCGAGCGCCCAGCCGCCGACGACCGCCGCGACCGCGACCGCCGCGCTGACGCGTGCCGCGTCCAGCCGCGAGCGGTAGACGAGCGCGAGCGTCGCGACGCCGGCGGCGAGCGAGACGCCGACGCTCAGCACCGCGGGCGTGTCGACGAGCCGGTCGAAGATCCAGCGCGCGTCCGAGCGCACGACGATCGCGCCGGCGATCGCCGCGACGCCGGCGATCGAGCCGGAGACCAGCGCCCGCCTGCGAAACAGGGCGACGAGCTCGTCGTCGCCCTCGCGGCGCGCGTCGGCGGCGAGGAAGACCGCCGCGAGGTACGCGCTCGACAGCAGCGCGAGCACGCCGGCCATCAGCGACGTCGGGTTCAGCCAGCTCGACCACAGGTCGCCCGCGGCGTTGCCGACCGGCACCCGCCGCGACGCGATTCCGCCCGCCGCCGCGGCGAGCGCGAACGGAGCGATCACCGACCCGATCGCGGTCAGCGTGTCGACCGCGCGCACCTCGGCGGCGCCGGCGCTCGCCGAGCGCAGCGCGTAGGCGACGCCGCGCAGCACGATCCCCAGGCCCGCGGCGGTGAGCGCGACGGCGAGCGTCGAGGCCATCGAGGAGAACGCCAGCGGATAGCCCGTCCAGATCACGACGAGCACGAAGATCAGCCAGACGTGGTTGGCCTCCCAGACGGGTGCCATCGAATGGTGCGCGTGCTCGCGCACCCGCCTCCCGCGCTCGCCTCGCCCCGCGAGCAGTTGCCAGATCCCGGCACCGAAGTCCGCGCCCGCGAGGATCGCGTAGAGCACGACGCCCTGGGCGGCGAAGAACAGCGGGAGGTCGTAGAGATGCAGGCCGAGCATGCCGTCAGTCCGCTCCGAGCGCCCGCTCGGGCTCGTCGGCCTTCGCCATCGGCACGCGCGACAGGCGCCGCAGGATCCACGCGACCGCCGCGATCAGGCAGGCGTAGAACGCCGCGAGCGTCGCGTAGCCGACGGCGATGCCGTGCGCCGCGGTGACGGCCTCGGTCGTGCGCATCACCTTGTAGACGACCCACGGCTGGCGCCCGACCTCCGTCGTCACCCAGCCGGCGATCAGCGCGACGACCGATGCCGGCCCGGCGATCACGAGCAGCCGGTAGAACCAGTCGCCGGTCGGCATGCGCTTGCGCCGCACCCGCAGGTACAGATACCAGGCGGAAAGGGCCGCGAGGAAGGTCCCGATCGCGACCATCAGCTGAAACGAGACGCGCACGACGTTGACCGGCGGCCGGTCGGCGGCGGGGACCGCGTCGAGCCCCTGGACCTTCGCGTTCGGATCGTGGAAGGCGAGCAGCGACAGGCCCTTCGGGATCGGGATCCCGAACTTGACCTCGCCGCCGCGATACCAGCCGAGCAGGTGCAGCGGCGCGCCGCGCTGCGTCTGGCCGACGCCCTCGAGCGCGGCGAGCTTCGTCGGCTGCGACCTGGCGACCTCGCGCGCGGCCCAGTCGCCGACGAGCAGCTGCGCCGGGGCCGCGAGCGCCGCGACCGTCAGCGGGATGATCAGCGCGATCCGCTCGTAGCGTCCCCAGCGCCCACGCAGCCTGCCGACCGCGTACGCCGCCGCGACGACGAAGCCGGTGACGATGAAGCCCGCGAGGTACATGTGGACGAGCTCGAAGCCGAGGCTCCCGTTGCCGAACAGCGCCTTCAGCGCCTGGATGTGCGTGACCTTGCCGTTGACGATCCGAAAGCCGCCGGGGTCGTTCATCCACGCGTTCACGGAGATCACGAACATCGAGCCGGTGAACCCGGCGATGACGATCGGGATGCCGGAGAGGAAGTGCGCGCGCGGCGACATCCGGTTCCAGCCGTAGACGTAGATCCCGATGAAGATCGCCTCGAGGAAGAACGAGAAGCCCTCCATCGCGAAGCCGAGGCCGAAGACGGCGCCGAACGTGCCCATGAAGCCGGGCCACAGCAGGCCCATCTCGAAGCTCAGGATCGTCCCGGTCACGACCCCGCAGGCGAACAGCGCGACCATGATCTTCGTCCAGCGCATGGCCAGGACGCGGTAGACCTCGTCGCCGGTGCGCATCCACAGCCACTCGGCGCGCATCACCATCGCGGGAAACGCGATGCCGAAGCAGACGAGCGGGATGTGCACCGAGAACGACAGCGCCTGCATCTGGCGGGCCTGCAGCAGGTAGTGCTGCTGGACGGGGTCGAGCATCGTCGATGAGTTTCCTCCTTCGCGCGACGAGCTGCCACGCGCCAGCATCCAGCGGCCCCCGCGCAGCCGATCGCCGCCATCCTGCGGCGCCTCGGCACGCGCGTCGCGGCGGCCCGGCGCGCAGGGTCCCGGGCTCAGGGCGCAGCTATGCTCCTAGCGATGCAGGAGATGGTCATCTACGGAGTCAGCTTCGACATGGTCGGCAAGCAGCCGATCGTGTTGCTGAAGACCGTCGACAGCAACAAGTTCCTCCCGATCTGGATCGGGCACCCCGAAGCGGCGGCGATCCTCATGAAGCTGCAGGGCGCCACGACCCCGCGCCCGATGACGCACGACCTGCTCGTGGACGTGCTCGGCGAGCTCGAGGTGAAGTGCACGCAGGTCGCGGTCACCGAGCTGCGCGACAACACGTTCTTCGCCTCGATCACGCTCGCCGTCGACGGCAAGGAGATGGAGATCGACTCGCGCCCCTCCGACGCGCTCGCCCTCGCCGTGCGCTCCGGCGCGCCGATCTTCGCCGCCGAGGAGGTCATCGCCGAGTCGGCGATCGAGTTCGAGCACGACGTCGAGGACACCGAGGAGGTCGTCGAGAAGTTCAAGGACTTCCTCGACCAGGTCTCTCCGGAGGACTTCGCCGGCGACGACGGCTGAACCGTCGCGCCGATTCAGCCGGCCCCGCGGGCCCTACGCCAGCGCCAGCTCCACGATCCGCCCGATCAGCTCGTCGAAGCCGATCCCGGCCGCGTCGGCGGCCTGTGGCAGCAGCGACGTGTCGGTCAGCCCCGGGATCGCGTTGGCCTCGAGCACGTAGAGCTCGCCGCTCGCCGCGTCCAGCATGAGGTCGATCCGCGCGAAGCCGGCGCAGCCGAGCACGCGCCACACGTCCAGCGCGAGCGCCCGCGCGCGCTCGCTCACGCCGTCGGGCAGCGCGGCCGGGCAGACGAACTCCGTGCGCCCGATCTCGTAGCGCGCCTCGTAGCGGTCGTCCTCGCGCGGGATCGCCTCGACGACCGGCAGCACGAGCGGCGCGACGACGCCGTCCGCGCCCACCCGGTCGAGCACCGAGACCGCGAGGTCGCGGCCGTCCACGTAGCGCTCGAGCAGCACCTTGTCGGAGTAGGAGAACGCGGCCACGAGCGCGCCTGGGACGTCCTTCGCATCGCGCGCGAGCTTGATCCCCAGCGCCGACCCCTGATTCGACGGCTTGACGACGACCGGAAAGCCGAGCCGCTCCTCGATCGCGGGCAGCGCGTCGGCCGCGCCGAGCTCCTTGAAGGCCGTCTCGTTGAAGGCGAAGAAGTCCGGCGTCGGGATGCCCGCGTCGCGCATCTGGTGCTTGGCGAGGACCTTGTCGGCACAGCGGATGCAGGCCGACACGCCCGAGCCCGTGTACGGGATCCCGGCCGCCTCGAGCAGCTCCTGGACCGTGCCGTCCTCGCCGTCGCGGCCGTGTAGCGCGACGAACGCGACCTCGGGTGCGGCCTCGCGCAGGCGCTGCACGAGGTCGTGGCCGACGTCGATCCCGACGACGTCGTGGCCGAGGCGCTCGAGCGCGTCCTGCACGCGCGCGCCCGACTTCAGCGAGATCTGGCGCTCGAGCGAGCGGCCGCCCTTGAGCACCGCGACCTTCGACGGGGACCCTGCGCGGGTCATCCCTCGCGGATCTCGGGCCCGCCCGCCGCGCGGCGGCGACGCTCCACCTTCGATGCCGGCGCGGGCGCGGGCAGGTGCAGCACGTCGGCGAGCTCGGCGTCGAGCTCAGCCGGCCGCGGCTCCGCCGCGGGCGGGCCGGCGGCCGACGATCCGGTCAGCCGCTCGTAGAGCTCGATCTGCTCGCGCACGACCTCGCCGATGCGCCGGATCCCCTCGCGGATGTCGGCCTCCCCGACCCCGGAGAAGTTCAACCGCATCGAGTTCTGCCCGCGCCCGTCGAGGAACGCCGCGCGCCCGGGCACGAACGCGACGTGCGCGTCGAGCGCGCGCGCCAGCAGATCGGTCGTGTCGATGTACTCGGGCAGCGTCGCCCAGATGAACAGGCCGCCCTGCGGATGCGTCCAAGAGCACTCGGGCCCGAAGCACTCCGCGAGCGCGTCGAGCATGACGTCGCGGCGGCGGCGGTAGATCTCCTTCAACGAGTGCACGTAGTCCTGCCAGCGCCCGCTCGCGAAGTACGCGGCGACGAAGAACTGCGTCAGCGACGACGAGCACAGGTCGGCCGCCTGCTTGCCGACGTTCATCTTCTCGATCATCGGCCGCGGCCCGATGCTCCAGCCCAGGCGCACGCCCGGCGAGAGGATCTTCGAGAACGTGCCGAGGTAGATGACGAACTCGCCGCCGTCCAGCGAGTACAGGGTCGGCAGCGGGTCGCCCTCGTAGCGCAGCAGCCCGTAGGGGTTGTCCTCGAGCACGAGCAGCTCGCGCTCGCGGATGACCTGCACGAGCCGGCGCCGGCGCGGCAGCGACATCGTCGTGCCCGACGGGTTCTGGAACGTCGGCACCGTGTAGACGAACTTCGGCCGCCGGCCCTCGCCCTGCAGGCGGTCGAGCGTCTCCTCGAGCAGGTCGATGCGCATCCCGTCGTCGTCGCCGGGGATCTGGATGACGTCGGCCTCGTAGGAGCAGAAGGTCGGCACCGCGCCGGGATAGGTCGGCCCCTCGGCGATGATCACGTCGCCCGGGTCGATCAGCGTCTTGCAGACGAGGTCGATGACCTGCTGGCCCCCGGTCGTGACGAGCACGTCGTCGGCGTCGACGTGCGTGCCCTCGGCCGCCATCACCTCGGCGATGCAGCGCTTCAGCACGCCGAGCCCCTCGGTCGGGCCGTACTGCAGGGAGCGCGCGCACGAGTCGATGGCGACGCGGCTCATGATCGCCGCGAACGACTCGGCGGGGAACGACGACGTGTCCGGCAGGCCGCCCGCGAGCGAGATGATGTCCTCGCGCTCGGTCAGCGCCATGATGTCGCGCATCGCCGACGAGCGCATGACCTTCGTGCGCGCCGCGAACAGCCCGGCGTAGCGCTCGAGGTCGCGCGACGCGCGTCGCTGATGGGGCGAACCTGTCACCAGGCGGTGTTCGCCAGGGGTCTGCGGGTCCCTGTCGTCTATCGTCATGCGCCCTCACGCTACCGGACGCTTTGCGACTGCTGATCGACATTCTCCAGGGCGCCGGTCTGGCCGGCGCGGCGGGCATCCGCCCGTTTCTGCCTGCTCTCGTGGCGGGCGCGCTCGCGACGGGCAACATCGGCATCGACTACGAGCACACGCCGTTCGCGTTCCTCGAGAAGCCCGTCTGGCTGCTCGCGGTCTTCGTCGCGCTCGTCCTGTCGGTCGCCGCGCAGCGCCGCGGCGTCTCCGAGCGCGTGCTCGACTCGTCGCTGGCGGGGATCGGGATCGGACTCGGCGCGCTGCTGTGCGCCGGGGCGCTCGCCGACGACCACTTCCTGTGGTGGCCGGGCCTGATCGGCGGCGGCCTGTCAGCCGCGCTCGCCGGCGCCGCCACGCAGTCGCTCGTCGCGCGCACGCGCGCGCGCCTCGACGAGGAGGCCCGCGCCGCGCTGCCGATCTACGTGGACGGGACGTCGCTCGTGCTCGCCGCGCTGTCCGTCGTCTTCGCTCCGGTGTCCGCCGTCGCGCTCGGCTTCTTCGCCTTCCTGCTACGCGGCGGCCGGCGGCGCGAGGGCGAGAAGTACGCGGGCCTGCGCATCCTGCGGTGAGCCGCCCGCCGAAGCTCGTCCTGACCGTCATCGACGGCATGAAGCCGACGATGCTCGAACGGGCGATCGGCGCCGGCTCCGCGCCCGCGCTGAAGGCGATCCGCGACCGCGGCACGTACATCGACAGCTGCGTCGCGGCGTTCCCGTCGGTCACCCCGGTCTGCGCGGGCACGATCGCGACGGGCGTCATGCAGGACGAGCACCGGATCCCGTCGATGAACTGGTACTCGCGGGAGGAGCAGCGCTACGTCGAGTACGGCTCGTCGTTTCAGGCCTCGCGCAGGTTCGGCCTCACGCGCCAGCTCGTCGACACGATCTTCAACATGAACGCGCAGCATCTGTCGCCCGACGTGCCGACGATCTTCGAGACGCTCGACGACGCCGGCGTGCGCACGGCCTGCACGTCGTACCTGATCTTCCGTGGGCGCCACCGGCACGAGGTCTCGCGCGACTTCGCGCTGACGCGGGTCGCGTCGCAGCTGTTTCAGAAGCGCTCGGTGATGGGCCCGGCCGAGCTCTTCTACGCCGACGTCTTCGCCAGCCGCAAGACCGGCTGCTGGTCGCGGATGGGGATGCCGGGCATGCGCGACCAGCACGGCGGCTGCGTCGGCGCGTACCTCGTCGAGCACGACCTCTGCGACTTCCTGCTGCTGTCGCTGCCCGACAACGACGCGCACTCGCACAAGAACGGCCCGCACGCGCAGATCGCGTCGATCGCGGCCGCCGACGCCGAGCTGTGGCGCGTGATGGAGGCCGGTGGCGGGCCGGCGGCGTTCCTCGACGAGCACGCGATGATCGTCATGGCCGACCACTCGCACTCGCACATCGAGCGCGTGATCGACTTCGTCGGCCCGTTCAGCGACTGGAAGGTGCTGCAGCCGTCGCTCGCCAACGCCGCCTCCGCGGAGCTCGCGCTGTGCCCGGCCCAGCGCAGCGCGATGATCTACCTGCTGCTCGAGTCGCGCGCGACGGCGCTGCCGCGGATCGTCGCCACGGCCCGCGAGACCGAGGGCATCGACCTCGTCATGTGGTGGGGCTCGGAGGAGCCGCGCCGCGCGCACGTCGCCGGCGAGCGCGGTGAGCTGACGTTCGCGCCCGGCGACGCCGTCGCCGACGACCGCGGCCGGCGCTGGGACGTCGACGGCGACCTCGACGCGCTGCTCGCCACGGTGCAGGACGGGACCTTCGTCAGCGAGCACTACCCCGACGCGCTGCGCCGCGTCTGGTCGGCGCTGAGCTGCGACACGTCGGGCGACGTGCTGCTGTCCGCCGAGCCCGCCTACGAGTTCCCCGACTGGGGCAACCGCGCGCACGTGCGCGGCGGCAGCCACGGCTCGCTGCATCGCGTCGACTCGCTCGGCGCGCTGCTGTTCTGCGGGATCGAGTGCCCGCCGGAGCGCCTGGAGGGGCCGTGGTCGCTGGCGGACATCGCCCCACTGGTGCTTGCGCACTTCGACGCCGATTACTCTTGAGGCCATGACGGACGAGGCTTTCGCGGTGCCGGTGGCCGAGGCGCCGGTGCGCATGCGCCGCCGCACGCGCGTGCACACCGCACTGCGCACGCCCGCCAACTGGCTGCAGCTGATCCGCTTCGGCGTCGTCGGCGCGAGCGGCTACGCGATCAACCTCGGCGTCTTCGCGGCGCTCCTGCACGGGGCCGGCTTCACCTATCCGGTGGCCGCCGTCGGAGCGTTCGTCGTCGCGCTCGTCAACAACTTCGTCTGGAACCGCGTCTGGACGTTCCGCGCCGGCGACGGTCACGCGGGCTTTCAGGCGGTGCGGTTCCTCGTCGTGTCGCTCGGAGCGTTCGGCTTCAACCTGCTGTTGCTGCTCGCGCTCGTCGAGGGCGCCGGCATCTCGGCGGTCCCCGCGCAGGCGATCGCGATCATCGCCGCCACGCCGCTGAACTTCGTCGGCAACAAGCTCTGGAGCTTCCGGGCGTGAGGCGCGCGGCGTGCTGCGCCGCGCTGACGATCTTCCTGGCGGCGGCGTCGCCCGTCGCCGCGGCCGTCGCGGCAGAGCCCGCGACCGCGACGCGGGACGCACCGCGGGCCAGCACCGATCTCGGCACCGCGGCGAAGGATGTCGGGCCCACGCCGACGCGCCACAACGCGCTGAGCACCCCGCTCGCGACGGCGACGGTCCAGTCCGACCAGGTCGTCAGCCCGCCGACCCAGACGACCCCGCCGCGGGGCTACGTCCGCTCGGCGAACCAGATCGGCCGGATCGCCGACAAGCTGTCGGCCGTTCAGAAGGCGCGCCGCCAGTACCCGGGCGCCACGCGCGAGGTCTACGAGAAGGGGCCCGGCCGCTGGCAGGTGTCGTACTTCGCGAAGGTCCCGCCGGGCGACCCGCGCAAGGAGATCGCGCAGGTCATGGTCGACGACCGCACCGCCACGGTGCTCGAGGCCTACACGGGCTACAAGGTCGCCTGGACGATGGCCCGCGGCTACCCCGGCGCGTTCGGGCGGATCGTCAACTCGCCGCTCGTCTGGATCCCGCTGTCGTTGTTGTTCGTCGCGCCCTTTCTGCACCTGCGCCGGCCGCGGATGCTGCACCTCGACCTGCTCGTCCTGAGCGCGTTCTCGATCTCGCTGGCGTGCTTCAACGCCGCCCGCATCGACTGGTCGGTGCCGCTCGTCTACCCGCCGCTGCTGTACCTGCTGGGCCGCATGCTCTGGATCGGCCTGCGCCGCCGCGACGCCGAGCGGCAGCTGCGCCGCCCGCTGGAGCTGATCGTCCCCGTGCGCTGGCTGGCGGTCGCGATCGTGTTCCTGCTCGGCTTTCGCGTGGCGCTCAACGTCACGCGCTCGAACGTCATCGACGTCGGCTACGCGGGCGTCATCGGGGCCGACCGCTTCGGCGACGGTCGCGCGCTGTACGGCGCGTTTCCGAGCGACAACCAGAACGGCGACACGTACGGCCCGGTCGTGTACGCCGCCTACGTGCCCTTCGAGCAGGCGCTGCCGTGGAGCGGCAAGTGGGACGACCTGCCGGCCGCGCACGCCGCCGCGATCAGCTTCGACCTGCTCGCGTGCCTGCTGTGCTTTTTGATCGGCCGGCGCGTGCGCGGGCCGGACCTCGGCATCGTGCTCGCGTACGCGTGGGTGACGTATCCGTTCACGCTCTACGCGTCGATGACGAACTCCAACGACGCGCTCGTCGCGGCGCTCGTGCTCGCCGCGCTATGGGCCGCCTCGCGGCCGCTCGCGCGCGGCGCGTGGATCGCGCTGGCGGGCCTGACGAAGTTCGCGCCGCTCGTGCTCGCGCCGCTGTACGCGACCCATCCGCGGCCGGGGAAGCGCGGCGTCGTGCTGTTCGGCGCCGGCTTCCTCGTCGCGGGGCTGCTCGCGTTCGTGCCGCTGCTCGCGCACAACACGCTGCGCGCGTTCTGGGACGCGTCGATCGCGTTTCAGGCCAAGCGCGGGTCGCCGTTCTCGGTCTGGGGCCTGTACCAGGGCGCCTGGCTGGACACGGTGCAGCTCGGCGTGCAGATCGCGGCCGTGGCGGGCGCGGTGGTGCTCGCGCTCGTGCCACGGCGGCGCGACGTCGTGGGCCTCGCGGCGCTCAGCGCGGCGATCCTGATCGCGCTCGAGCTCGGCGTCACGCACTGGTTCTACCTCTACATCCCGTGGTTCTTCCCGCTGGCGATGATCGCGCTGCTCGGTCGCTGGGGATCGGTTACGCGCGTCTCGGTTCGCGCGTGAGCCGCCGTCGGGCTGCGGGGTGAGCGAGACATGAGCGCGCGGCCGAACGAGCGCGGCCGTCTCCGCGCGTTGGGCGGGGAGCGCTCCCAGCTCGCGCTGGCGGGGCTCGCGCTCGCGCTGGTGTGGGCGTTCGCGACGACGATCGGCCCGTTCTCGGACACGACGGTCAACGACCTGTACGTCTACCGCTCCTATGCCGACCTGATGGCGGCCGGCCACCTGCCCTACCTCGGGTTCGGCTTCGAGTACCCGCCGCTGGCGGCGCTCCCGCTGTGGCTGGCGGGCCTGGAAGGCCGCGACGACCCGACGTACGCGGTGAGCTTCGCGGTCTTGATGGGCGGCTGCGCGCTCGTCGGCCAGCAGCTCGCGGCGCGCCTGGCGGGTGTCGGGCGCGAGCGCGTGACCGTCGCGTGGCTGCTGGCGGCGGCACCGGTCGCGATCGGCGCCGCGGTGCGCACGCACTTCGACGCGCTGCCGATCGCGATCGCGCTGGGCGGCATGCTCGCCTTGGGGAAGGGGCGGCCGTACGTCGGCTTCGCGCTGCTCGGCGTCGGGACGATGACGAAGCTCTTCCCCGGCCTGCTGGCCGCGATCGCCTTCGTCTGGCTGCTGTCGCGCGGCGAGCGGGTGGCGGCGCTGCGGGGGGCGGCGATCTTCGTCGCCGTCGTCTGCGCGATCTCGCTGCCGTTCGCGGGCAGCGGCTACATCGGCTCGTTCACCTTCCACATCGACCGCCCGGTGCAGATCGAGTCCACGCCGGCGACCGTGCTGTTCGCGCTGGGCGGCTCGCAGGTCACGGGGACGAACTTGCGTCCGGATCGCTTCAAGTCCAACGGCCTGGACGGCGGACACGCGGACGCGGTGCAGCGCGCGTTCGCGGTCCTGCTCGTGCTCGCGCTGGTCGGGATCGTCGCGCTCGCCGGCCGGCGGCGGGTGCTCGTGGAGGAGGACGACCGCCGCCACCTCGTGCTGTGCGGCTTCGCGGCGCTGCTCGCGTTCGTCGCGCTCGGCAAGGTCTTCTCGCCGCAGTACGTGATCTGGCTCGCGCCGTTCGCCGCGATCGCCTGGGTCTGGGGCCGCCGGGCGGTCGCCCTGCTCGCCGGCCTCGCGATCGTGCTCACGCAGGTCGAGTTCCCCAGTCGCTACTTCGACCTCATCAACGAGCGCCACGACGTCATCCGGATCGTGGCCGCCCGCAACGTCTCCCTGCTCGCGGCGCTGCTCGTGCTCGTCGTCTCGCTCGCCCGCGTGCCGCGTCCCGCACTCACTTCGTGAAGTCTCGGGCCTCGATCCCGTCGAAGCGCCGGAAGTCGCGATCGCGGGTGTAGATCACCGGCACCTCGTGCTGGCGCATGAGCGCCGCGCGGTGCGTGTCGAGATCGAGCGTCGTACGCGCCATGACGTGTGACGCTACCCCGCTGCGCATCGGATGTGCAGCCTCAGATCGCCGGCAGCAGCACCTGCTCGATCGACGCCGCGCCCATCCCCTCTGCGGCACACGTCACGAGGACGCCCATCAGCCACGGGTCCTCGTCGGCGGTCTCGTAGCGCTCGTGCATCTGCGTGACGAAGCCACGGATCGACTGCTCCTTGACGACGCCGATCACGCCACCGCGCGGACCCGTCATGCCGACGTCGGTGATGTACGCGGTGCCGCCCGGCAGCACGCGGCCGTCGGCCGTCGGGACGTGCGTGTGGGTGCCGACGACGGCCGTCACGCGGCCGTCGAGATGCCAGCCCATCGCCACCTTCTCGCTCGTCGCCTCGGCATGGAAGTCGACGAGCACGTGGTCGACGCGGCCCTTCAGCTCGCC
>DASXCR010000109.1:0-43614 GCA_036491075.1 Solirubrobacteraceae bacterium | reverse complement strand
AGTGTGCTGGCGCATTCGAGCAGGAGGGCGTGGACGAAGGCTTGGGGGAGGTTGCCGCGGAGCTGGCGTTGGGTGACGTCGAACTCCTCGGACAGCAGGCCCGGTGGCCCGCACGCGGCGCGGTTGCGCTCAAACCAGTGTGCGGCGGCGAGCGCATCGCCTTGCTGGTGGTGGGCGAGCGCCATCCACAGGCCGCACAGCAGGAAGGCGCCTTCGGACCGGCCGAGTGGTCGTTCGTCGGGCTGGTAGCGGTAGCAGTAGCCGTCGTCGGCGAGCTCGGCGCCGATCGCCTGCAGCGTGGCGAGCGTGCGGGGGTCGGCGGCGGGGACCGCGCCGCGGATGGCCGGGAGGAGCAGGGCGGCGTCGGGGCGTGGGTCGGTGGGCGATCGTTGCCAGCGTCCGGAGCCGTGCAGGGCGTGGGTGGCCGTGTCGGCGCCGATGGTGTCGGCGAGGGAGAGCCAGCGGGCGGTCTGCTCGCCCCGGGCGCCGTGTCGGCTGATCTGGCGCAGGCCTGCGACGCAGATGAGGCGGCTGTGGGTCCAGTGGTCGGGGTCGATCTCCCAGATGCCGGCGTCGGGTTCCTGCCAGCGCTGCTCGATCGCGTCGGCGGCGGTTGCGGCGGCGCGCCAGGTGTCGGGCTCGAGGTGGTCGTGGCGGGCGGCGGCAGCGAACAGAAGCAGGGCTTCGCCGAAGGCGTCGAGCTGAAACTGCCGGTTGACCCAGTTGCCGGCAATGGCGGTGGCGCCGGGGTAGCCGGGCAGGTCGAGCCGACGCTGGTCTGCAACGGGGCCGCCCGTGATGGTGTAGGCGGGATTGAGCTGCGGGCCGTCGGCGAGGAGGCGCTCGCCCACGAAGTGGACGGCGTCGTCCATGAGCGAATGGGGACCGGCGGCGGCCACGGCTTGGCCGGTGTAGCACTGGTCGCGGACCCAGACGTAGCGGTAGTCGTAGTTGCGGCCTTGGCGGGCGCGTTCGGGCAGCGACGTGGTGGCCGCGGCGACCATCCCGCCGCCGTCGCTGGTCAGCCCCGAGAGGACGGCGTAGGCGTGTCGCGCGTCACGCTGGGCGATCGTGGCCTCGAGGTGCGGCACGCGCTCGCGCCAGGCGGCTTCGGTGCCCTGCCACGCGCGGTCGGGGTCGGGCGGCGCGTCGTCGGGCTCGGCGGTGGTGAGCTGCAGCACGAAGTCGTGGTGGGCGCCCTCGGGCAGCTCGAGCGTCCGGGTCAGCGCCGGGTCTGAGCGCCGCTCGGCGGGGGTGGCGTCGGGCGCGCCGGTCCAGCGGAGGTGGCTGTCGCCGCAGCGGCCGATCCAGGCTCCGTCATCGGCGCGGGCGAGGTGGGTGAGGGTGTGGTGGCCGTATCCGGCGCGCGGGTCCAGCGTCACGTGCAGGCGCGCGGTGCCGTGGCGGGCGATGACCCGGCGCAGGATCATGGCGCGGTCGGGCCGGCTGGGCAGGGCGAGCGCTTCGCGGCACTCGATGATCGTGTCGCCCCCGATCCAGCGGCTGTTCCAGATCAGGCTGCCGGGGTCGTAGTAGCCGCCCCACACGCAGCGCGCCCGGGGGGTGATGGCGTAGACGCCGGGGCCGCCCAGCAGCGCGGAAAAGATGGCGTCGGAGTCCCAGCGGGGAAAGCACATCCACACGAGCTCGCCGCGCGGGCCGACGATGACGCCGCGCTCGCCGTCGGCTAGCAGCGCGTACTCACGGAGCACGTGCGGCGCGGGCAGCCGATCCTCGGCGGTCATCGCCGCGAAAGCGCGACGATCGCCGCCGCCGCGGTGATGGCGCCGAACGCGCCGGCGACGGCTGGCCGATGCGTGGCAGCCCACAGCTGCGGGCTGCGGGTCTTGGCCTGTTCGTTGAAGATGCCGTGCGTGGCGGCCAGCTCGGGGAGCGGCTCGAACAGGTTGTCGGGGCGATCGGCCGGGACGGGCATGTCGGGCACCTGTTGTCCGCTGATGGCGGTCCTGGCGAGGTAGCGGTCGGCGAGCCAGGGGGCGAGCTTGTTGCCGAGGATGGCCTGCACGGTGGGGTAGCCGACCCAGAGCTCGCGGCGGTGGTGCTGGGCGGCCCAGTAGACCGCTTCGGCGGGGATCTCGGGCTGATAGATCGGTGGGACGGGCATCGGGTGGCGCCGGAGCTTGGAGCGACACCAGTTGAACTGGGTGCTGTTGACGCCGGGAAGCTGGACCATCGTCAGCCGCACGTTGCTGTGGTCGGCCAGCAGCTCCGTGCGGATCGAGTCGGTGAAGCCGCGGATCGCGAACTTCGCGCCGCAGTAGGCGGCCTGCAGCGGGATGGCTCGATAGGCCAATGCCGAGCCGACCTGTACGATCATGCCTCGGTCGCGGGCGGTCATCCGTCGCAGCGCGGTCATGGTGCCGTAGACGGTGCCGAGGTAGGTGACCTCGGTGGCGCGCTTGAACTCCTGCGGGTCGGTGTCCAGGACGCGGGCGAAGACGGTGGCCATGGCATCGTTGACCCACACGTCGATCGCCCCGAAGCGTGCCTCGACCGCATCGGCGGCGGCTTCGACCTGCTCGGGGTCGGTCACGTCGGTGGGGATGACGATCGCTTGGCCGCCGAGCGATCGGACCTCCTCGGCGGCGTTGTCGAGCCCAGGCTGACCGCGCGCGAGCAGCCCGAGGTTGGCGCCGCGCTTGGCGAAGGCGTGCGCGATCGCGCGTCCGATGCCGCCGGAGGCGCCCGTGACGACGACGACCTGGGGCTGGGCGGGATATGGCATGGGGGCTCCTCGGGTTGGATGCCGAAGTGGCTGACGGCCACCCACGCGGGGCTGCAGGTCAGGCATGCGCCTCGCCGCGGGTGCCCGCACGTGGCCGGCTTGCGCGCTTGGTGTGCAGGCGGTGGGCGAGGCGGGAGGCGAGCGCCATGATCGTCAGCGCCGGGTTGGCGGAGCCCTGGGTGGGCATCACGCTGCCGTCGGCGATGAACAGGTTTGGAACGCCCCAGGCGCCGTGGTCTGCGTCGATCACGCTGTCCTCGGGCGAGGTGCCCATGCGGCAGCCGCCGACGAGGTGCGCGTAGCGCTCGATGGTGAGCGTGTCCTGGGCGCCGGCGACCTCCCAGATCGTGGCCAGCACTCGTTTGGCGTAGGCGATGTTGGCGCGGTCGTTGTCGGACTGGCTGTAGTCCATCCGGGCGACCGGCACACCGTGGCGGTCGGTCTCCGAAGCAAGGGTGACGCGGTTGTCGGGGTGCGGGAGCAGCTCGTTGAGCACCCCGAGCGTGAACCAGTGGTTGTAGTCGCGCATGTACTCCCTCATGGCGCGGCCCCAGTGCCCGTCGGCGAGGACGTGCTCGGCCCAGCCGATCGGCAGCGGCCCGACGGTCTGGATCGAGAAGCCGCGCGCGAATCCGCGCGCCGCGTCGGTCTCGTAGAACTGCTCGGAGCAGATCTCCGGCGGCGGCGCCTTGTACTGGCGCATCAGGTCGGGGAAGCGCCCGGCGACCTGCGGGGCGCCCTGGACCATGATGTAGCGCCCGACCTGGTCGTTGCCGTTGGCCAGCCCGTGCGGCCAGCGCGCGCTGCTGGAATTGAGCAGCAGCCTGGGCGTCTCGATCGAGTAGCCGGCGACCGCGACCGCGGCCGCGCGCTGAAAGCGCTCGCGACCGTCGAGCATGTAGGCGACGCCGGTGCAGCGGCCGGTCTCGTCGATCTCGATGCGGACGGCGTGGCTGTCGGCGCGGACCTCGACGCCGTGGGCGATCGCGTCGGGCAGGTGGGTGATCAGCGGGGACGCCTTGGCGTTGACCTTGCAGCCTTGCAGGCAGAAGCCGCGGTAGATGCAGTGCGGGCGGTTGCCGAACACGCCATTCGGGATCGCGACCGGCCCGACGCGCATCTCGATCCCCGCCGCCCGGGCACCGGCGCGGGCCCGATCGGCCCCGCCGCTGATCGGGTGGGCGGCGTGCGGGTAGCGGTGCGGGTCACCCCATGGCCAGTCCTGCCCCGCGACCGGCAGCTCGGCCTCGACCTGTTCGTAATGCGGTTTGAGCTCCTGGTAGGTGATCGGCCAGTCAGCGCCGACGCCGTCGAGGGACTGGGTCTGAAAGTCGGTGGGGTGCAAGCGCGGGGCGTAGCCGGCGTAGTGGACCATCGAGCCGCCGACGCCGTGCCCGGAGTTGTTCTTGCCCAGCTCGACGGGGTCGCTGCCGCCGATCATCCGCTTGGCCGTCCAGTAGAGCCGGTGGCTGCCGGCCTCGTCGGAGACCCAGTCGCGGTCGGGATCCCAGAACGGCCCGGACTCGAGCATCACGATCCGCCAGCCGCGGCGGGCGAGGCGCTGCGCGAGCGTGCTGCCGCCCGCACCGGCGCCGACGATCACCAGGTCGACCTCGTCGTCGTCGCGATGGCTGGCCATCGTCGCGCGTCCCGGCAGGCCGCGCGTGTGGACGTCGAGCAAAAAGCGCGAGTCGTTCTCGTACGGGCCGACGGCGCCCTTGGCCAGCCGCCTGATCGAAATCCTCACGGCATCCTCCGTCGCCGGACGTCCTGCACCGGGTCGAGGCCGAACGCCTCGGCGGCCTCGTGCGGCTCGGCACCCCCCGGGCCTTCGGCGAGGCGCATGTAGCCGTGCGGGTAGGCGGGCCCGCCAAAGCCGATCTCGTTCCACGCCCAGGGGTGCGCGTAGAAGGCCGACAGCACCGAGCGCATCACGACCGTCCAGGCGGTGGCGGCCGGTAGCCGATCCCAGATCCCGCCGCTCAGCACGCCGTCGGCGAACGCGCCGACGATCACGCGTCGGCTCGGCTCGTCGGCCTGCGCGAACGACGACGCGCCCCGCCGGCGGGCCTCGTCGTCGAGGCCTTGGGCCACCTGGCGCCAGGTATCGCGGTCGTCGGGCATGTCGACGTGCTGAAAGCCGTCCAATCGTCCGTCGTGCAGCTTGGCGTCGACGAAGCTCATGACCGGGATGCGCGGCTCGGCGTCCTGGGCGAGCACGATGTCGCTGAACGCGCACAGGCACGCAAACTCGGTCGCGGTGAAGAAGCGCCGCGGCGGAACGTCCTCGACGCGAGCGCGGACCACGTCGCGGGTGATCGCATCCCACGAGCCGGCGTCGGCGAGCACGTCGTGGCCGGGGTAGCGGCCATGCAGCTGCGGGGTGATGCCGCGGCGCTGGCGCGGCAGACCGGCGGGGTCGGGCGGTTGGCGGTCAGCGCGGCGGTTGGGCAGATGATCGGCGTCGCGAAAGCTTCCGGGCACCCGTGTCAGCGCTCCCGACGCATGACGGCAGCGGCCATGCCGATCGCGCCGACCATCGTCAGCGAGCCGGGCGCCAGCAGCGGCGGGCCCATGACCAGGTTGTAGGAGGCCTCGCGCAGCCCTCCGGGCTTGCGCGCGATCCCGCGCAGATGCAGGTACACACCCAGCGCGCCGTTGGCCGCGTACAGCGCCGAGCACGCGGGCAGCCAGGTACGCGCCGCGCGCTCGGAGAGCACCCCGGCGATGCCCGCGGCGCCAAGCGCCGGGGAGAGAACGACCGGCGTCCACATCCACTTGTTGCCGAACGACCCGCCGTAGTGGTTGACGTAGATCTCGGCACCGAGCGGCAGCGCCGCCGCCGCCGTGGCGCCGGACAGCAGCCGCTGAGCGCGGCCGCGGCGCAGGTTGCGCGCCAGCCGTGACCGGCGCGTGGGCATCGATCGGCGTCTCATGCTGCGAACTCCTCGGCGTCGCGGGACTTGAGCTCGATGCCGAGGCCAAGACGGCTGCGATCGGGCTTCAGCGCCCCGCCGGAGGGGGTCAGGGCGCCGTCGAAGAGCAGCCGCTCGATGCGGGCATGGTCGTGGAAGTACTCCAGGTGGCGCAGCGGCCCGATCGCGCAACACGCGTGCGCGTGCAGCTGCGGCGCGCAATGTGCCGACAACGGGATCTGATGGGCCTGACAGAGCGCGGCGACGGCCAGCAGGCCGGTGATGCCGCCGCAGCGAGTGGCGTCGGCCTGCGCCACGTCGACCGCGCCGGCGGCGAGCATCCGGCGAAAGTAGGCCGGCTCATAGCCGTACTCGCCGGCCGCGATCTCAATGCCGGCCGGCGCGCGGTCGCGCAGCAGCCGCAGGCCTTCGAGGTCCTCGGAGGACACCGGCTCCTCGAACCAGCTCACCGCCGCCCGCTCGTAGAACCGCTCGGCCTGGGCGAGCGCCTGCTTGCGCGCATAGGCGCCGTTGGCGTCTACGAACAGCGCCGCGTCGTCGCCGATCGCCTCGCGCGCCGCCGTCACCCGTTCGAGGTCGTCCTGCGGGTGGCTGCCGATCTTCATCTTCACGCGCGGGATACCCGCCTCCGTCCAGCCCGCCAGCTGCTGCTGCAAGCGCTGGATGGCGTAGCTGGTGAAGCCGCCACTGCCGTACACCGGCACCTCGTCGTGGACCGCGCCCAGCAGCGTCGCGAGCGGCAGCTCCAACAATCGCGCCTTGAGGTCCCACAGGGCGACGTCGACTGCGCTGACGGCCATCGCGCTGATCCCGGGGCGCCCGAGGTTGCGTACCGCGCGGGTCATCGCCCACCACGCGCGCTGTACCGCCAGCGCGTCGCCGCCGCACACGACCGCGGCCAGGTGCTCCTGGATCAGCGTGGCGGTCGCCAGGTCGCCATAGGTGTAGCCGATGCCGCGCTCACCACCC
Organism: Solirubrobacteraceae bacterium; assembly: GCA_036491075.1. Lineage (GTDB taxonomy): Bacteria > Actinomycetota > Thermoleophilia > Solirubrobacterales > Solirubrobacteraceae > CADCVQ01. Next base: position 36,963 of record DASXCR010000109.1, on the reverse strand, counting down.
GCCTCGACGTGCACCACGACGATCGTCGTGGCCTCCCAGGCGAACGTGCCGTCGGCCTCCGGTGCGTCGGTCGGGACGGTGTAGGCCGCGACCGTGAGGCGTTGGACCGGCGTCTGCGCCCGCGTCCTTGTCTGCGTCGCGTTCATCGACCGGGGAGCAGCTCTTCGAGCTTGCCCTTGGCGGCCTGCTTGACGATCTCGACGCGGCTGGGGTCGCCGTGCGCCAGCGCGGAGGTCAGCGCCTTGGCCTGCTCGAGCGTGATGTGCGGCGGCAGCGGCGGCACGTCGGGGTCGGTGATCGCCTCCAGCACCACCGGCCGGCCGGCGGCGAACGCGCGCTCCCAGGCATCGGCGAGTTGGTCGGGGTCGTCGACGCGGATCCCGGTCAGGCCGATCAGCTCGGCGTAGCGGGCGTAGGGGAAGTCGGGCAGTTGCTGGGAGGCCTCGTAGCGGGGGTCGCCCTCCATCGCGCGCTGCTCCCACGTGACCTGGTTGAGATCGTTGTTGTGCAACACCAGCACGATCAGTCGCGGATCACTCCAGCGCTGCCAGTACTTGGCGATCGTGACCAGCTCGCCGTTGCCGTTCATCTGCATCGCGCCATCGCCGACCAGCGCGATCACGGGCCGGTCGGGATGCGCGAACTTCGCCGCGATCGCATACGGGACCCCGGGCCCCATCGTGGCCAGGGTGCCCGACAGCGACGCCATCATCCCGTCGCGGATCCGCACGTCGCGTGCGAACCAGTTCGCCGAGGACCCCGAATCCGAGGTCAGGATCGCCCGATCCGGCAGCTGCCGGGAGAGCTCCCAGAACACGCGCTGCGGGTTGATCGGGTCCGCGCCGTCGTGCGCGCGCGTCTCCATCAGCTTCCACCACTCGCCGACCTCGCCGGCGATCTTCTCCTGCCAGGAGCGGTCGGCCTTGCGCTCCAGCAGCGGGATCAGCGCGCGCAGCGTCAGGGCGCTGTCGCCGACGAGGTTGGCCTCCATCGGATAGCGGATCCCCAGCATGCGGCCGTCGAGGTCGATCTGCACGCCGCGTGCCTGGCCCTCCTCGGGCAGGAACTCCGAGTACGGAAAGCTCGATCCGATCATCAGCAGCGTGTCGCAACCCATCATCATGTCCCAGCTCGGCCTGGTCCCGAGCAGGCCGATCGAGCCGGTCACCCACGGCAGATCGTCGGGCAGCGCCGCCTTGCCGAGCAGCGCCTTGGCCGCGCCGGCGCCCAGCAGCTCGGCCACCTCGGCGACCTCGCGACCGGCGTGCAGCGCACCCTGACCGACGAGGATCGCGACGCGCTCGCCGGCGTTGAGGATCTCCGCCGCGCGCCGCAGATCTGCTTCCTGCGGGATCACGCGCGGCGGGCGAAAGCCATCTCCGATCCCCGAGTGCAGCGTGCCGTGCGCGCGCGGCGGGTCCTCGACGGCGTCGGCCTCCTGCAGATCGTTGGGGACGATCACGCAGGTCGGCGTACGCTCGGCGGCCGCGATCCGCATCGCCCGGTCGATCAGATGGCGGATCTGCGCGGCCTCCATCGCGACGTGCACGTATTCGTGACAGACGTCCTTGAACAGGCTCGTGAGGTCGATCTCCTGCTGGTAGTTGCCGCCCAGTGCCGTCCGGGCCTGCTGGCCGACGATCGCCACCACCGGCTGGTGGTCGAGCTTGGCGTCATACAGCCCGTTGAGCAGGTGCACCGCCCCCGGCCCCGACGTCGCCAAGCACACCCCGACCTCACCACTGAACTTCGCGTGCCCGCACGCCATGAAAGCCGCCATCTCCTCGTGGCGCGCCTGCACGAACTCAAAGCGCTCGCCGGCGCGGTTCAGCGCGCCCAGCAAGCCGTTGATGCCATCCCCCGGGTAGCCATAGATGCGGCGCACGCCCCACGCCGACAACCGCTCAAGCATGAAATCCGCCACCGTCTTGGTCATCCACAGTCCTTCCGCTCTCGAGGCTCAGACGCCACCGCGGCGCGCCGTCCGGCGCGGCACACGGGCGTCGCCTGTTCGCCTGCCCGTCGTGCCGGTGCGTCAGCGCCGCTTGGTCAGCCGGATGACGGCGCGCGGCGCGACATCCGGGTCGACGGGCTGTGGGCGAACTGACTGGAGGTGAGCCGACTGCAGGGGGAGGTATCCGGGCACGACGACGCCGCGGCGAGATGTTTTCGATCGCGCGATCCCGGGGAAGGAAGGGAGCTCCCGGTGGGATCCGCTGTTCGGAACGCACAGCACCCAGCGGGTGCTCGATCTCACGCACCCCGTACCCGACGCGGCTGCCGGGGTCATCGCCTACGCCACCGAGGTAGTGCTGCTGCTCACCCGACGCGGGCGGCTCGTGCTCGGCGTCGTACTGGCTGCCGGCGCGATCACCAGCATCGCGCTGATCATCATCCAGCCGGCAGTCGTCGGCGCCTGGTGCACGCTCTGCCTGGCCTCCGCGGCGCTCTCGCTCGTCCTGCTCGTCCTCGGCCGCCAGGAGACCGCCGACGCGCTGAGCGCCCTCCGCCAGCCACGGCGGGCACTGCGCATCGCCCTCGCCCAGCTGACCACGTGACCCGGCTCCAGCTCGCGGCCGGCCCGGTCGTCACCGACGACGGTCCACGCACGCACGCCGCCGTCACGTCGACGGCGGCTTGTCTCCGAGCGCGTCCTCGTCGATGAGCTCACGCAGGCCGGGCGCCGCACCCAGCAGCAGCCAGGTGTGTCCGCGACGCCGGATGTAGCCGCCGTGCTCCAGACGGGCCAGCGCCGTCGAGACCGAAGGACGGTGCGCACCCACGAGATGCCCGATCAACTCGTGCGTGAGCGCCAGCTCGAGGCGCACCCCGTCGGACCCGACGCGTCCATAGCGGTCGGCGAGCTCCCAGAAGAACAGCCGCAGGCGATCCTCCAGCCGGTGATGCTGCGCGATCGCCAACATCGACGCGAGCCGCCGCGACCGGATCATCACCCGCCGGGTGATCTCCGCCGCGACCTCGGGAAACGGCGCCATCCGCGCCATCCAGTCAAGGTCCAGGACCGCGAAGCGCAACGGCGACAGCACGCGCCAGGTCGCCTCGAACGGCAGCGTCGCCTCCACGCCGTCATGCTCGGCCGGCTGCAGCAGGTCCCCGACACTCAACAGCTCCGCGCCGAACCGACCCTCGAGCCCCACGCGTCGCACCAGCACCCCCTCCACCACCAAGAGCCCCAAGCCGTCGCGGCCATGCGCGGCGTCCTGGTTGGCATCCCACAAGCCGGCGCCGCGGTGTAGCACGCGCGCCACGCTGACCCGCCGCGCCCGCTCGTGCCGGGTCCCTCGCAGGCGCTGCGCGAGTTCGGGATCGACATCGAGGATCGCCACCCGCTCGGTGGTGGCCGTGCTGAGGAAGCTCGACGTCACGCCAACCAGGATGGCGCACAACGGATCGCGTGTCCGCGCGCCGCGACCCGGGACGCCCCCGCGGCCGGTCGCGACCGTCGGCCCGGCGTCGCCGCCGACGCGACGACCGCCAGGTCACCTGCGCCCGGCGAGAGTCTGCGCAGATCTGTCGCAATCCGCGTGTCACGTGTAACACGCGACGCGCAACGATCGCTTGCATGCTCGCCGAGCTCGTCGCCCTCGCCGTCCCGCCGCGCTGTGCGGCGTGCCGCGAGCCGGGTCGGCGCGCCGCGGACGTGCTGTGCGGGGCCTGCCGGCGTGCGCTTCGGTGGCTGTCGGAGCCCTGCTGCGAGCGCTGCGCGCTGCCGCTTCCGTGCGGGCGGCCATGTCCCGCGCGTGACGCGCCGTTTCGGGCGGCGTGGAGCGCCGTCGCGTACGAGGGCACGGCCCGCGACGCGATGCACGCGCTCAAGTTCTCCGCCGCGCGTCCGCTGGCGGGCGTGATGGCCGCGCAGATCGCGGCCAACGCCCCGCGCGACCTGCTCGCGCCCGGGGCGACGGTCGTCGCGGTGCCGGCGCACCCCGCCCGCCGGCGAGTGCGCGGCTTCGACCCCGCCGAGCTGCTCGCGCGCGGGGTCGCCCAGCGGGCCGGTCTGCCGCTGCAATCCGCGCTTCGGCGCAGCGGCGGACGCTCGCAGCAACTCGGCGCGTCGGGCGCGACGCGTCGCGTCGCCGGCCGGCTCGGCTTTTGGGCTCGCGGGCCGGCGCCGCGCAGCGCGGTGCTCGTCGACGACGTCCACACGACCGGCGCGACGCTCGCCGACTGCGCACGGGTCCTGCTCGAGGCCGGTGCCCAGCAGGTCGTCGCGATCAGCTGGGCGCGCACGCTGTGACGTCGGTCGCACTCGACATCCGGGCGCGCCCGCCCGCGCCGACTCTGGCCGTTCGTACCGTTGAGAACGTCGCGCCGCAGGCGTACGATCGATGACTCGCACGTCCGTTCGACAGAGAGGACCCCGAGATGCAGATCGAGGTCAAGGGCCGCAACGTCCCGGTCAACGACGAGCTGCGCGAGCTCGTGGAGCGCAAGTTCCGCAAGGTCGCCGCCCAGGTCTCCGACCTCGCGCGGATGGAGGTCGAGCTGCACGAGGAGCGCAACCCCTCCATCCCCGAGTCGCAGGTCGCATCGGTGACGCTCTACCTGAAGGGCGTCACGCTGCACGCCGACGGCGCGTCACGCGACCTGCACCACGCGATCAAGCTCTGCTCGCTGGAGCTCGCGCGGCAGGTCAAGCGCCACCGCGACAAGCGTCGCCACCGCCGCGAGGCGCGCGCCGCACCGCCCCAGCCCGCCGTCTGATCCCCGACCCTCCAGCGCGGCGGGCGAGGCCCGCCGCGTTGGTACTCTGAGGGTCATGGCGATCCTCGACCGCGCCCTGCGTCTGGGCGAAGCCAAGCAGTTCAAGCAGTTCGAGAAGCGGGTCGCCCGCATCGGCGACTTCGAGCCCGAGCTGGAGCTCGAGACCTCCGACGAGCTGCGCGAGCGGATGGACGCGCTGCGCGAGCAGGCGCGCAACGGCGCGAAGCTCGACGACCTCCTGCCGGAGACCTTCGCGATCGTCCGCGAGACCGGCAAGCGCGAGATGGGGATGCGCCACTTCGACGTCCAGCTGATCGGCGGCATGGTCCTGCACTCGGGCGCGATCGCAGAGATGCGCACCGGCGAGGGCAAGACGCTGACCGCGACGCTGCCGGTCGTGCTCAACTCGCTGCCGGGCACCGGCGTGCATCTCGTGACGGTCAACGACTACCTCGCCCGCCGCGACGCGGACTGGATGTCTTCCATCTACCGGGCGCTCGGACTGAACGTCGGCGTCCTGCAGAACATGCAGTCCTACGAGGACAAGAACGTCGCCTACGGCGCCGACATCACGTACGGCACGAACTCCGAGTTCGGCTTCGACTACCTGCGCGACAACATGGCGACGACGCTCGAGGAGAAGGTCCAGCGCGGCCATCCGTTCGCGATCGTCGACGAGGTCGACAACATCCTCATCGACGAGGCGCGCACCCCGCTGATCATCTCGGGCCAGCCCGAGGCCGCAGCCGACATGTACGGGCAGTTCGCCCGCCTCGCCAAGCGGATGGTGCCCGGCGAGAAGCCCGAGGGCATGGACCCGCGCGCGAAGAAGGACTACCGCGCCGACTACGACTTCGAGTTCGAGGAGAAGCACAAGACCGTCGCGATCACCGAGCAGGGCGTCGCGAAGGCGGAGAAGTTCCTCGGCATCTCGCATCTGTACCGCGCCGAGAACGGCCCGCTCGTCAACCACCTCCAGCAGTGCCTGAAGGCCGAGTCGCTGTACAAGCGCGACGTCGACTACGCCGTGATCGACGGCGAGGTGAAGATCATCGACGAGTTCACGGGCCGCATCCTCGAGGGCCGCCGCTGGTCGGAGGGGCTGCACCAGGCCGTCGAGGCGAAGGAGGGCGTGTTCGTCCAGGAGGAGAGCCAGACGCTCGCGACGATCACGCTGCAGAACTACTTCCGCCTCTACGACAAGCTCGGAGGCATGACCGGCACCGCCCTCACCGAGGCGACCGAGTTCATGAAGATCTACAAGCTGTCCGTCGTCGAGATCCCGACGAACCGCAGCATGGTCCGCAAGGACAACAACGATCAGGTCTACAAGACGAAGGTCGGCAAGTGGGATGCCGTCAGCCGCGAGATCGTCCAGCGCCACGCGACCGGCCAGCCGGTCCTCGTCGGCACGGTCTCCGTCGAGGTCTCCGAGCTGTTGTCGGAGACGCTCGACAAGCACGGCATCAAGCACACCGTGCTGAACGCCAGGCCCGAGTACGCCGAGCGCGAGGGCGAGATCGTCGCGGAGGCGGGCCAGCTCGGCGCCGTCACGATCGCGACGAACATGGCCGGCCGCGGCGTCGACATCAAGCTCGGCGGCAACCCCGAGCACCTCACGCAGATGGAGCTCGCCAGGCTCGGCCTGAAGCCCGGTGACCCCGACTACGACGAGCACTTCGAGGAGATCCTGCCGAAGATCGAGGCGCGCGTCGCCGAGGACAAGCAGACGGTGCTGGACGCCGGCGGCCTCTACATCGTCGGTACCGAGCGTCACGAGTCGCGCCGCATCGACAACCAGCTGCGTGGCCGCTCCGGCCGTCAGGGCGACCCCGGCGAGTCGCGCTTCTTCCTCTCCGCCGAGGACGATCTCGTGCGCCTCTTCGCGGGCGACCGGATCTACAAGATCCTCGACCGCCTGGGCACCGTCGACGAGGAGGGTCGCGAGGAGCCGATCGAGGCGGGGATGCTCTCCAAGCAGATCGAGAAGGCGCAGAAGAAGGTCGAGGAGCAGAACTTCCTGCAGCGCAAGCGCGTGCTCGAGTACGACGACGTGATGAACGAGCAGCGCCGGATCGTCTACACCTATCGCGACGAGATCCTCGAGGGCAAGGACATGAGCGCTGCGGCGCGCGAGGAGATCGGCAACGTCCTCGAGCGCACGGTCGCCGAGTTCACGCCGTCGGACTTCATCGAGGACTGGGACCTCCCCGGGCTGTTCACCGCGCTCGAGGACATCTTCCCCGCGGAGCTCGCCGCCGCCGACCTCGCCGAGGAGCACACCGATCGCGAGGAGCTCGTGCGCCGCCTGCACGACAAGGCGATCGCGCTCTACGACGCCCGCGAGGAGGAGCTCGGCGAGGAGCTCATGCGCGCGGTGGAGCGCTTCGTGCTGTTGCAGTTCATCGACCAGCGCTGGCGTGAGCACCTCTACGACATGGACTACCTGCGCGAGGGCATCCACCTCCGCGGGTTCGCCCAGATCGAGCCGATCGTGGCGTACAAGAACGAGGCGTTCACGCTGTTCGAGGACTTCATGTCGTCGATCTGGGTGGACTTCACGCGCATGATCTACAACCTCGAGGTCGAGACCGAGCAGGACGAGGCCCCGGAGCAGCGCTACGACCCCGGCGGCACCTCGACGCGCCCAGGCCGGGTCTCGTACTCGGGCGGAGGGCAGGAGCAGCCGAGCGCGCTCGCGCTCGCCGCGGCCGGCGCGGGTGCCGGTGTCGGCGAGGTGCTCGAGGAGGGCTACGAGGAGCCGCCGCCGGTCCAGCAGCGCGTGCTCTCCGACGACGAGCAGGTCGGTCGCAACGATCCCTGCTGGTGCGGGTCGGGCAAGAAGTTCAAGAAGTGCCACGGCGCGTAGCGCCGCGCGGAGTCTGCAGCCACCGAGGATCGGTGATCGAGTCATGTGGCTGGCCGGGCCCTGTGCGGTACGCGATCCGTCCAGCGGATTGCGTGGTGAGCGCGGGCTGCCGATAGCCATGGCATGCCTCGCCCGTGCCGTTCGCCGACCGTGTACCTGCGGGCCGCGCGCGTCACGGTGGCCGCTCTGGGCATCGGGCTCGCGGTCGTCGCGTCGCCCTCGCCCGCGGCCGCCGCAGCGCCGCCGTCCGCTGCGGTCGCATCTCCGTGCGCCGGGCTCGGCCAGCTGAGCTCGCCTGGCATCGCGCGTGCCGCTCGCCCCGACGGGGGCTCCGAGCTGACGCAGTTCTTCGGCGACGGCGGCTACCGCGTCTCGCGCTGCGATCGGTCGGGGCACCTGCAGGTCAGCGAGACCGTCTCGCCGATCCGCGACCCCGACGGTGGCGTGACGCTCGTTCCGACGGAGACGCAGACGCCGACCGTGGAGGTCTCGGCGCTGTACGGCGACCCGTCCGAACCCGCTTGGGCGGCCGACTTCCGCGCGCGTCGCGCGGCATTACGAGCCGCCATCCTCCCACCGACGGTGCCGGCGACCTCGCCCGCCGCCGGCGACCTCGCGGGAGATCCGCTGCTGCCGGGCGTCCCGGTGCCGGCGCCCGCCGGCGGCTCTGGCACCGCGGCCGCCGCCATCGCGGGCGACGCCTGCACGAACGCGCAGTACACGCTGTGGATGGGCGCGTGGGCCAGCCGCAACTACGACTACCGCATCAACCGCTCCAGCTTCAACTACAACGACACGACGGTCGCCTCGATCGTCGACGGCCACACGAACTGGGACACGACGTCCAACGGCTGCGGCCTGAACGACATCACGAACCTCACCTCGCACTACCTGGGCTCCACCAGTGCGGGCATCCACACCGTCCCGGACGGGCAGTCGATCACCGACAAGGGCGACCTCGACAACGTGGGCTGCGCCGGCGCGCTTGCCTGCACATGGCTGTTCACGGACGCCAACGCCAACGCGACGGAGACCGACCAGCGCTTCAACGACGACTACACCTTCTCGAACGTCGGAGCAGCGGGCGCCTACGACTACGAGTCCGTCGCGACGCACGAGTCCGGTCACAGCATCGGGCTCGGGCATGCCGATTCGAGCAATGCGCTGACCATGTACCCCTCCATCGCCGCGGGCTCGACGGCCGCCCGCACGCTCGCCAAGGGCGACGTCATGGGACTGCGGGCCCGCTACCCGTAGCCGCGAGGCGGGCGGGGCGGGGGCGGGCGGCGCGGCCACGGGGTGCGGGTGGCGCCGCGGTGCGGGTCGCGCGGTGGCGCGGGTGGCGAGCGCGGCGTGGGCCGCGGGCGGGGCGGACCGGCGAAAGACGTGCAGCGCGGCGCGTTCGCGTAACGCAACCGGCACCCCACGTTTGGCGGAGCCTTATCGGGGCCATCACCATGGGAGGATGTATCTGGTCGTCGACAACAGCACGGGTGGCGACACGCAACTCGCCGCGAGCATGGCTCGCGGCCTGCGCGAGCACGGTTACGAGGTCGAGCTGCGCGAGCCCGAGGCGGCGTCGATGTTCGACACGTCCGTGCATCTCGTCTCGACCGGGATCGTCCTGCGCACGGACGAGCGCCCGCAGCGCGCCACGCTCGGCGACATCGCGGACATCGTCCGCACCGCACTGACGAGCCACCCCAGCGTGCGACGGCGCACGCGCGCGGTGCCGATCACCGTCGGCCCGGGCGGCCAGGTGCTGACCTGGATCGACGTCTTCGACTGAGCGGGGTCTGGCCGCGCCCGGCGGCGTGGGGATATCCGCAGGACGCGGACGGGGGTCGGCAGCACGGGAGACGGTGCGTGGCACCCGTGACGAGGATCCCAGCGCGTGGGATCGTGCCTGCCATGACGCCGAAGACCACCTGGACGCGATCGCTGCGCACGGCGCTCGCGCAGGCCGCTCGCGACACCGCCTACCTCACGGTCGGCACGCTCACGAGCGCGCTCGCGCTCGCCGTCTGGATCACCGGGGTCACGCTTACCCTCTCGCTCGTCGTGTTCGTCGTCGGGCTGCCGATCGTGATTGCCAGCGCGGTGGCGTTTCGATGGACGGCCGAGCTCGACCGTCGCAACGCCGCGTGGCTGCTGGGCCGGCCGGTGCGCGGCGTGTACCGCGGGGCCGGCCACGGTCTGCGCGCGCGGCTGCGCGCGACGCTGTGCGACCCCCAGAGCGCCCGCGACCTCGTCTGGCTCGTGCTGCACTCGATGCTCGGCTTCACGCTCGGCTGCATCGGGGTCGGGATGGTCGTGTTCGTCGCCGGGCTCGTCACGCTGCCCGCCTGGTACTGGTCGTTGCCCAACGGTCGCGTCGACTTCGGCCTGTGGCACGCCGATTCGACGGCGAAGGCGTTCCTCGGCGTGCTGCTCGCGCTGCCGACGGCGTTCGTGACCGTCGGCGTGCTGCGCGTCTGCGCCCGCGCCGAGAGCTGGCTCGCGGTGCGCCTGCTCGACGGCGATGATGCCGGCGTGTCGCCGAGCGTCGACAGCCCGACGGATGCGCCGCCGCGCCGCCGCCGCTTCGATCCCGAGATCGCGTTCTCGCTGCACGGCGCGGTGACCGCGTTCGTCGCCGTGCTGATGGCCGTCATCTGGGTCGGCGTCGGCCTCGGGTACTTCTGGCCGGCGTGGGTCTGGCTCGGGATCGCCGCGCCGCTCGGCATCCACGTCGTGATCCGCCGCGCCGTGCGCGCACCGGCCGTCCGCGGGCGCAGCGTCCGCGTGCACGCCGAGGCGTCCGCGCTGATCGTCGGCTACCTGACGCTCGTGTGGGCGATGTCCGGCGGCGGCACGTTCTGGCCCTTCTGGGCGGCGCTCGGGCTCAGCGTGCCGCTCGGCCTGCACGCGCTCGTCGTGTATCGCGATCGCCTCAACCCGACGCGCGAGCAGGAGCTCACCGAACGCGTCGATGTGCTGACGCGTACGCGCCAGGGCGCGCTCGACGTGCAGGCGGCCGAGCTGCGGCGCATCGAGCGCGACCTGCACGACGGGGCGCAGGCGCGGCTCGTCTCGCTCAGCATGCTGGTCGGGCGCGCGGAGGAGCAGCTCGCCGACCGCCCCGAGGTCGCCGCGCTCGTGCGCCGCGCTCGCGAGGAGGCCGGGGCCGCGATCGGCGAGCTGCGCGACCTCGCCCGCGGCATCGCACCGCCCGTGCTGACCGATCGCGGCCTGAACGCCGCGGTGCAGGCACTCGGCGTGCGCGCCCCGATGGCGGTGACCGTCGATGTGTTCGACGAGGGACGCCCGCCGCCGGTCGTCGAGACGGCCGCGTACTTCGTCGTCGCGGAGGCGCTGACGAACGTCGCCAAGCACGCGGGCGGCGCGCCGGCGCGCGTGGTCGTGACGCGCGACGCGTCGCGGCTGGTCGTCGAGGTATCCGACGACGGGCCCGGCGGCGCCGATCCCGCCGGCAGCGGCCTCAAGGGCCTCGTCAGCCGCGTCGAGGCGATCGACGGGACGCTGCGCGTCACGAGCCCCGCGGGCGGCCCGACGACGATCAGGGCGGAGCTTCCATGCGGCTCGTGAGAGGATCGGTGCTCGGATGCGCGTCGTGATCGTCGAGGACAACGCGCTGCTGCGCGAGGGGATCGTCGCGCTGCTGCGCGAGCGCGACATCGACGTCGTCGCGCAGGCCGAGGATGCGCCGGGGCTGTTGCGGATCGTCGCGGGGCACAAGCCCGACGTCGCGATCGTCGACGTGCGCCTGCCGCCCACGTTCACCGACGACGGCGTGCGCGCGGCGATCGAGGCCCGCGAGCGCTACCCGGGGCTCGGCGTGCTGATCCTGTCGCAGTACGTCGAGCCGGTCTACACGCAGGAGCTGCTCGCGTCGGGCACCGGCGGCGTCGGCTACCTGCTGAAGGAGCGCGTCGGCGAGGTGCGGGCGTTCGTCGAGGCGATCGAGCGGGTGGCGAGCGGCGGCACGGCGCTCGATCGCGAGGTCGTCGCCGAGCTGATGCGCACGCGTGGCGCCGAGGCCGGCGACGAGGGCCTGGGCAGCCTCACGCCGCGCGAGCGCGAGGTGCTCGCGCTGATGGCCGAGGGTCGCACGAACGCGGCGATCGCCCGCGAGCTCGTCGTCACGTCGGGCGCCATCGAGAAGCACGTCTCGAGCATCTTCGGAAAGCTCGACCTGCCCGCGTCCGACGACGACCATCGCCGCGTGCTGGCGGTGCTCGCGTCGCTGCGCGCGGGCGGCTGAGCGGGCCGGCCGCGCTTCGGGTCGGTCGGGTCGGCTCAGCTCGGGTCGAGGACGTTGCGAAACGCGAGCGCCGGCTCGACGCTCGCGCCCGCCGCGCGCGCCTGGTCGGCGAGCCAGCCGTCGGACGTCACGACGCGGATGTCGTGGGCGTCACCGCCGGCGACGATCCGGCGCACGATCTCGTCGTCGGCGGAGTTCGGTCGCGCGCGCTTGGCATGCGCCACGACGATGACCGTCGAGCGGATCGGCGGCCGGGGAGGCTGCTCGAAGACGACCGTGACGTCGTCGCCGCTCTCGGCCGCCCAGCGTTCGAGCAGGTCCACGAGCCGCACCATCGCCGTGTGCCGGTCGCGCCACCAGCCGTCGGGGCGCGAGCCGATGACGTTCATCCCGTCGACGATCCAGCGCACCCGATCAGCGTATGCCCTCGTCTCGGCGATCGACGAGACCCGCGATCGCGCTCGCCGTCGCGGGACGCAGATCGGAGAACGTCCAGCGGCGGCGGCCGTAGCGCGGCTGGACGCGCAGCTGCGAGCGCGAGCGGCGCATGCGCATCGGGCCCTGCTCGGCGCGCTCGACGTCGCCGAAGCGCAGCATCCGCACGCGGTTGGAGACCGCGTCGTCCAGCACCCACAGCAGCCGGCGGTCGGTGACCGCGAGCAGCGTGCTCGGGCTTGCCCAGGTCGCCGTCGGGGTCACGAGGTCGATGCGCTCGTCGGGCTCGAGCACGCTGCACAGCTCGGGACCGAGCGCGCGACGGATCGCGTCGGGCAGCCACGCTCCCGGCCGGGCGCGGCCGCTCACGCGACGCTCCACGGACGCCGGGGCGCCGGGCGGGCGCGGGCGGTGCGACGCGCGCAGCAGCTCATAGGCGACGTTGAGCTCGGTCATCCGCGCCAGCCCCTCGACGCCCATGACGTCCGGATGCCACTGCTTGGCGAGCCGCTTGTAGGCGTCGGCCGCGTCGTCGAGCGTGGCGTCGGCGCTCAGCCCGAGGACGGCATGCGGGTCCATCGGCTGCATTCTGGCGAGCGCGAGCGCCGCGGGCCGAGCGCCGCGGCCCGCGCTCAGAGCGTGACGGTCAGCGTCGCGCGCATCTTCTCGTGCCCGGGCAGCGAGCAGAACAGTACGTAGGATCCGGCCGCGACTGCGACCGTCTGCGATCCGCCGAGATCCTCGCCGACCGTGTCGCTGATGCGCTGCGCCACGCCGTCGGAGCCCTCGATCCAGAGGTTGTGGTCGCTGACGTCGCGATTGTGGAAGAAGATCGTGAGCTGCCCCGCGGGGGCGGAGGGAGCATGGCTGAACTGCAGGTAGAAGCCGTCGGCGCCGTCGTGGGCCTCGACGCCGAGCGTGCTCGAGACGGGTGGGGTGGTGGTCGTCGCGGGGGTCGTGGACGTGCCGGGCCCGGCCGCCGGCGACGTCGTCGTCGGGCCGGTCGAGGTCGTCGCGGTGCCGGGCGCGGCCGGTGCCCTGGCCGCGATCTTCGCGACATGCAGGCGCTTCGCCGTCATCCGCCAGACCGGATGACAGCCTTGCGCGGTCCGGCCGTGCCGGCGCCTCGAGCACGCCACGCGCTTGACGGCGTGCGTCCCAGCGCGACGCGACGACGCCCGCGCGACGACACGGCGCGTCGCGTGCGCGACCCCCACCGCCGACCCCGCGCCCGCGGCGACGCCCGCGGACGCGCCGGCGGCGCAGACCACGGCGGCGCAGGCGATCGCTGCGAGCCGGCGCATCGTGCTCAGAAGAGGACGGGACGGGCGAACGAGGCGGCCGACGGGATGATCCCCGCGGCGTCGGTCTGAAACCACTGCTCGAGCAGCGAGCAGTACAGGCCGCGGAAGTCCGAGGTCGCGCGCAGGTTGCCCTCGGAGTCCAGCCCGGTGCCGGGCGCGAGGCCGGGGAACTCGCCGATCAGCCCCTGCTTGACGTCCTTGCCGATCACGAACGCCGCACCCGCCGCGCCGTGGTCGGTGCCCGAGCCGTTCTCCAGCGGGCGGCGGCCGAACTCGCTCCACAGCGTGATGACCACGCGGTCGGCGAGCCCGCGCAGCTCGAGGTCGCGCCAGAACGCGCGGATGTTGCCGGCGGTCGCGAGCAGGTTGTCGGAGAGCTGCGTCGCCTGGTTGGAATGCGTGTCGAAGCCGCCCTGCGCGCTCAGCGTCACGCAGCGCACCGGCAGGTGGGCGCCGTCGGCGTTCGTCGTGCCGAGCAGGCGCGCGACCGACTGCAACCGGGACTTGAAGTCGCTCGTCGCGGCGGGGTAGCTCGCGCCCGCGGGCGGGTCGCCGTCGACGACCGCCGCGAGGTCGATCGCCAGCTCGGACGCGTTGGACTGCGCCTGGCGCGCCTGCGCCGTGATCGGATCGGACGACGCTACGCCGCCGAGCGCGCCGTAGCTGTCGTGCATGCGGTCCTCGACGGTCCCCCACACGCCGCGCGCCCAGAAGCTGTAGTCGCTGACGTCGCCCGTCGCCGCGACCGCCACAGACTCCGTCGCGAGCTGTGGCGACAGCGCGCCATCGAGGCTCAGCCCCTGGATCGGGACGTTCGCGTCGCCGACGCGATCGAGGTAGCGCCCGAGCCAGCCGGTCGTCGCGTTCGGGTCGGTCGCCCCGACCTCCCAGAAGTGCCGGGAGGTGAAGTGCGACTGGTTCGGCGAGTCGTAGCCGATCGCGGGCGCCACGGCGAGGCCGACGTTCGCGTCGTCCCACAGCTCCCTGAGCCCCTGCGCCGACGGATGCCATTGCAGGCTCGCGTCGCCGCCGAAGACCGGGCCGGCGCCGGGCTGGATGCGCAGGCTCGGCCGCAGCGCGACGTAGCGCGCGTCGTCGACGGGGGAGAGCAGGCTCAGCGCGTCCGCGCCGCCGTCCATGAAGATCGAGACGAGCACCTTCTGCTCGCCGGCCGCCTCGGCGACCGCGGCTTCGAACGCCTGCGGCGTCAGCAGCCTGCCGGCGCCGTAGACCGCGAGCGCGAGGCCCGCCGAGCGCAGCATCATCGAGCGGCGCGTGAGGCCGGTGCCGGCCGGGATGGGCATCCCCGGCTCGATCACCGGCAGCCCGGCCCCGGCGCGCGCCACGGAGCCGCGCAGCAGGTGCGAGCGGGTGAAGTCGTCGCAGCAGCCGGCCATCAGCGCCTCGTCTCGGGGCGAGGTGCCCGGTGTTCGCGGTGGTCTGCCATGGAAGGCGCCATCAGCACACCTGGTAGTCGGGGGAGGTCGCCACGAGCTGGCGCAGCGCGTTCTGGCGCAGCGCGCGGAAGCCCTGCGCATCCGCGTCGGCCGTCTGCGCCTGGTTGGCGAACGACGTCAGCACGGCGTGCGACTCCGGCGTCAGGGTCGGGTCGGCGAAGTGCGCGAGCGCCGACGCGAGCGCCTGATCGCCCGTCTCGGTCGAGCCCGCGTAGTCGGCGTACTGCACCTCGGCGGGCGAGAGCACCTCGTTGACCATGTACCAGCGCCCATACAGGCTCGAGGTGTCCAGCCACGCGCGGTCGTTCCAGCCAGCGACGTTCGGCGGCCAGAAGAGCTTCTGACCGGATGCGTCGCCGAGCCAGTACCAGGCGTCGGTCGTGATCGTCTGCCCGGTCGCGCGCAGCAGGCCCGCGTTGTAGACGGCCGGCGGCTTGACGAGCGGCGCTCCGCGATAGACGTCCGGGTGCAGCAGGATCGCCTCGACCACCTGGCCGATCGAGCGACCGCTGTCGACGTAGAGCTGCTCGAGCGCCGCCTGCGTCGCCGCCGACGGCGGGCTCGGGACGAAGTAGGACCACAGCTTCAGGACGAAGAACGAGCGGTGGTAGGGGTTGTCGAGCACGAGCGTGCAGGCGTCGCGCCAGTCGAAGTCTCCGCTCTGCTCGTACGCCGTGCCGGCCCACAGGGTCTTCGCGCCGACGTCGGCGCGCGCGGCGTCGAAGCGGAAGTTGCCCCAGCCGGTCCCGGACTCCCAGTCGGCCGTCCAGCCGCTGAACGCGCGGGCGATCTCGCGCACGTCGGTCTCGGTGTAGGCCCCGCGGTCGGCGCCCAGCGTGAAGAGCTCCATGACCTCGCGACCGTAGTTCTCGTTGATCGCGTCGCGCTCGTTGAAGATCCCGCTGAGGAAGACGAGCATCGCCGGATCGGAGGTGATGTCGGCGAGCAGGTCGGTGAACGAGCCGAGGGCGTGCGAGCGCAGGACGTCGTTCTGGTCGAACATGAGCTGGACGCTGTCCACGCCGGCGTTCGAGCAGGCGAACCAGTCGTGCAGGACCAGCGTCATCCGCTCGACGAGCGGCTGCGTGGTGCGGACCATGCGATCCAGCCACCAGATGTGGTCGTCGCCCCAGTTGTCGGTCGGGGCGTACACCGAGCCGTCCGCGTAGGCGACGGGCGCGCCCGCGAGCGTCTCCGCGCCGACGGGGCGCGTGAGGCTGCGCACGGCCGCGAGCAGGCCCTGTCGCGCGAGCGCCTCGGCCTCGCCGGGCCTGGGTCCGAAGCCGGCGCGCCACAGCAGGCGCTGCGCCTGGGCGATGCCGAAGCTGCCGTCGTAGACCGGCACGCCGGCGGCCGTCGGAGGATCCGTCGGCGGGGTCGGACCGGGACTCGGGGGCGTCGTGACCGGCGGTGCCGCGGCGCTCGGGACCGGGACGGGGGCGCCCGAGACCGGCTTGGCGGCGACGGGCTTGGTCGTCGCCGGCGCCTTCTTCTTGACGACCTTCTTCTTGGCCTTCTTCTTCGTCGTGCAGACCTTGCGGTAGCGCTTGGTGTGCTTGATCCGCACGCGCTTGCAGACCTTCTTGGCGGCCTTCTTCTTCGCCTTGGACCTGGCCACCGCCTTCACGGTCCGGTTATCGGCAGATGGCCTCCCGTTCCGTAGTGTGACGTCCGGCACACGGCACGCCAGGCCAAGTCCGGGGCTTGGGGATAAGCTGGACGGCATGGCCGCCACGTCGACACCGGAGAGCACTCCGCAGCGTCTGGCGGCGATCCGTGCGCAGATGACCCTGCTCGCGGACTATCTTTGACCCAGCCGCGCTGGCCGAACGCGTAGCCGTCCTCGAGGACGAGATGTCCGCGCCGGGCTTCTGGGAGAACCAGGACGCCGCCGCGAAGGTCTCGGCCGATCACGCGCGCGCGTCCAGGCGCCTCGAGCAGTTCCGCTCGCTGGAGGCCGACGTCGGCGATCTCGACAGCCTCGTCGAGATGGCCGCCGAGGATGCCGAGATCGCGGCCGAGCTGACCGAGCAGCTGGCGTCGATCGAGCGGCGCCTGGAGTCGCTCGAGGAGCAGCGCCTGTTCTCGGGGCGCTATGACGGCGGCGACGCGCTCGTCACCGTCAACGCGGGCGCCGGGGGCACCGACGCGCAGGACTGGGCCGAGATGGTGCTGCGGATGCAGATGAAGTGGGCCGAGAAGCGCGGCTTCGATGTCGAGCTGCTCGAGGTGAGCCCCGGGGAGGAGGCCGGCATCAAGTCGGCGACGTTCCGTGCCGCCGGCGAGAACGCCTACGGGCTCTACGGCGCCGAGAAGGGCGTGCACCGGCTCGTGCGGCTGTCGCCGTTCGACTCCGCCAACCGCCGCCAGACGTCGTTCGCCGGCGTCGAGGTCGCGCCCGTCGTCGAGGACGCGGCCGAGGTCGTGATCGACGCCGACGACCTGCAGGTCGACACGTACCGCGCGTCGGGTGCGGGCGGCCAGCACGTCAACAAGACCGACTCCGCCGTGCGGATCACGCACCGCCCGAGCGGGATCGTCGTGCAGTGCCAGAACGAGCGCTCGCAGACGCAGAACCGCGAGACCGCGATGAAGATGCTGCGCTCCAAGCTCGTCGCGCTCGAGGAGCAGCGCCGCCTCGAGGAGATCGCCAAGGAGAAGGGCGACGCGCAGGACGTGAACTTCGGCTCGCAGATCCGCTCGTACGTCCTGCACCCGTACTCGATGGTCAAGGACCACCGCACCGATCACGAGGTCGGCGACACGGGCCGCGTGCTCGACGGCGACCTGGATGGCTTCATCCGGGCCTACCTGCTCAAGGCCGCCGCGAAGTAGCGCGACGCTCCCCGTCGTCGGGGGTCGAGGCGCCCCTACGAGGGGACCGTCACGCCACGCAGCGCGCGCAGGCGCGCGACGAGCTCGTCGAGCGATGCGGCCACGAACCCGCCCGACAGCGCGACGAACGCCTCGAGCTGGAGGTTCGTCCTCATGCCCGGCTCGCCGCTCGCACGCAGGTCGCTGCGCAGGCCGAGGCAGGGCATCCCGAGCGCCGCCGCAAAGCCGACCTCGGCCGCGGTGCCGGCGTCGACCTCCTGGCCGTCGAGGTGCGCGATCAGCAGCCGCGCACCGCGGATCGCGTCGGCGTTGCGGCGCCCGACCTCGATGCCCAGCTCGTGCTCGCGCCCCACCTCGCGCGCCGACGCGAACTCCTCGGGCCGCGTCAGCGCCCACGGATCCACCGGCTCGACGTGCTCGCTCAGCGCCGGCAGGTAGGTGTCCGCGTAGTACGCCCGGCCGGCCTCCGAGAAGCCCAGCGGGCTCGCGATGTAGGCCCGCGGGCGCGCGCCGCCGGCGAACAGCGCCGCGAGTTCCCCGGAGGCCATGTGCGCATCGTTACTGATCCGAGCGCCCGCCGTCCGCGCAGATGGGTACGTCACAGCTCGCGGCTGCGACGATCGACACGAACCAGATGCTCGCTCTCTACCGACGAACAGGCGCCGACCTCCCCTTCACCGATCCCCGTGGCTATCACGGCGTGGCGATGGAGGGCTACTTCTGGCGGATCACGCACGTGGCGTCGGGCACGGTCCTGATCGTGCTCGCGGGCGTCAACCGCGACCGCGACGGCGGCACGTGGGGGACGGTCGGCCTCGCCGGCCATCCCGGCGGCTTCTCGCGCTCGGCGGCGGTCGCGCACGCGTCGGGCGAGCGCCGCGGCATCGGCGTCTGGGCCGGCGAGGACGGGCATACGAGCGTGCGCGCCGACTGCTCGAGCCTGCACGTCGACCTCGGCGCTGACGCGCGGCTGGACGCGCGCTTCGACGAGCCCGTGCACTGGCCGCACGGGGCGTTCGGCGGCATCGGCCCGGCCCAGGCGATCCCGGCGCTCAGCCAGTACTGGCACCCGCACCTGCTCGGCGGGCACGTCAGCGGTACGGCGAACATCGGCGGCCGCGAGATCGACCTCGACGGCGCGACGATCTACGGCGAGAAGAACTGGGGTCGCGGCGGCTTCCCGCCGGCATGGTGGTGGGGCCAGGCGCACGGCTTCGAGCGCGAAGACGTCTGCGTCGCGTTCGCCGGCGGTCGCGCGGGGCTCGGTCGCGCACAGGTGCTGTCGACGTCGCTGGTCGTGCGCGTCGGCGACGAGGTCATCCGGGCGGTGCGCCCGATGCACCCGATGCGCGTCGAGGTCGGCTCGCGCGGCTGGAGCTTCAGCGCGCGCACGGCGCGCCACACGATCGAGCTGGAGGGTCGCGCGAACGGCACGCCGGCGCACGCGCTGCCGATCCCGATCGCGGCCGAGCGGCGCAACCTCGAGGGCGCCGCGGCGCAGTACCTCGCGTCGGAGGTGCGGCTCGTCGTGCGACGCGGGCGGCGGACGCTGTTCAGCGGCGAGAGCGCGCTGGCGGGACTCGAGCGCGGACGCTCGGCCGTCGCGCCGCCGCGGGCCGTGTACCGTGGGCGCCATGAAGCGCAAGCTGATGCTGGGGCTTGGCGCCGCGATCATGCTGGGCGCAGCGGCCGGGCTGCATAGGGTCATCAAGCCCGTCCCGAGCTGACCCGGCGCCGGTCGCGCCCACGCCCGTCGGCGAGGCGCTCGCCTCTCGCGGCCGGCGGCTGCGATCGCTCAGGCGCCGGCCGCAGCCGGCGCACCGGCGACCTTCGACGCGCTCACGCGCCGGGCCAGCGGAGCGCCGAGCAGCGACACGACGGCCATCGCGAGGAACGCCGGCAGCGGGTGATGGACGAGGACCTGCACGATCAGCGCGACGACGAGCCCGCCGAGGTTGCCGGCCATCCAGACGATCGCGCCCGCCGATCCCGCCGCCGCCGTTCCGGCGAGCTGCTCGGCGGCCGCCAGCACGATCGGCAGCGCGGGCAGCAGCACGACGCCGATCGCCACGAGCACCGCGCCGCGCGCGCCGATCCAGGGCAGCGCACCGAGGGCCGCGCAGCCGATCGCGCTCGCGGCGACGGCGGCGCCCATGTAGCGGCGCTCCGCGCCGCGCCGCGCGACGACCGCGGGCAGCGCCGCGCAGCCGACCACGCCGGCGAGGATCATCGCGACGAGCAGCGCGCCGGCGGTGTCATCGGAGACGCCGTCGGGATGCAGCAACACCTGCAGCCAGGTCGAGAGCGCGACGAACACGCCGAACCCGATGAACACCAGGCCGCAGAGGATCCGCATCTGCGCCAGCGCCCACAGCGCGCGGGCAGGGCCGAGGCCGCCGAGGACCTGCGCCTGCGCGGCCGGCTCGGGGTGCGTCGCGGGCGCCGGGCGGCGCAGCAGCGCGGCGAGGCCGATCGCCGCCGCGGCGGCAAGCGCGGCCTCGACGCCCAGCAGGCGGTCGAGGTGGCCGTGCGCGCCGAGCGTCGGCCCGAGCAGCACGGCCACGAGCATGCCGACGAAGCTGCCGGCCGAGCCGATCGCGATGCCCGTCGGCCGCTGCGCCACGGGCAGATACTCGGCCGCGAGCTTGCCGACCGCGCTCAGCACGATCGGCTGCGCGATCGCGACCACGACCTGTCCCGCGAGCGCCCACCCAAAGCTCAGCCCGCCGAGCCGGATCAGGCCGCCGGTCGCGACGAGCACCGCACCGCTCGCGAGCACGGGGCGAAACCAGCGGTCCAGCAGGACCCCGGCGGGGATCGCGAGCACCACGTACAGCAGCGGGAAGATCTCCGACAGCCAGCCGACGGTGGACTCCGAGACGCCATACGCGTGGGCCGTGTCGGTCGTGATGGCCGCGTACGTGAGCCAGAGCATCTGCGTCGCGGCCGCCACCAGCGCGTACGCGACGACGACGCCCCGGCGTGAAGTCCGCACGCTCGGCGCGAGCGGCGCGCTCTCAGCGCTGGTCGCCAACGCCACTCCGACGGTGACCGAAGCGCCACATGTGCGCATCGTACGGGGACGGCGGCCGTCGAGGTCAACCGTCGCCGCGGTCACGCGCCCGTGCCGTACGGATCCGGCGCGGCCTGCACGCGCTGCACGTACGACGGTTGCCGGGCAGGCAGAGGGCGAACGCCGCCGTCAGCGCTCAGGCGGCCTCTGCCTGCGCGACCGCCAGCGCCAGCGGCTCCGCCCCGATCAGCCGCTCGAACGGCCCGACGACGAGCCACAGCGCCCGCAGCCGGGCCGTCGCGACGAAGTCGGTGGGGGCGACGCGCGCCTCGCTGACGATCGCGCTGCGCCCCTCGCCCAGATCCTCCACCCAGTGCGCGAACAGCACGCGCACGCTGCGCGGCTCGTCGAACGCGCGGAAGTCGCGCGGGCCGCGCAGCGACGGGTAGTCGCGCGCGAGCGTCCAGATGCGCCCGCACAGCCCGGAGATCGACCAGCGCTCGCCCTCGGCGAGCACGGTGAACGGGTCGCAGGCGATCAGCCCCGCGAACGTCTGGTCGGCGGGCACGCCCGGGATCCGCCAGCGCACGAGGCGCCCGATCGAGCGCGTCTGATCGAGACGGATGGTGCGTGCTGCCGTCCACAGCGCGTCCGCGCCGGCGGCTGCCTCGCGCCGGTGCCGGGTACGGATCTCCGCCTCGGGGAGCCAGGCGTCGAGGTCGTCGCTCGTCATCGCCGTCGATCTTGACGACCGCGTGCGCCGTATTCTCATGCGGTCGTGACGCCTGACGCGCAGCCGCTCCACGATCTCGTCCTCCGCGCGCTCGCCGAGGACCTCGGCGGCGGCGACGTGACGTCGAGCGCGACCGTCCCCGCGGGCACGCGCGCCGTGGCCACGATCACGCAGAAGGCGCCCGGCGTGATCTACGGCCTCGACGCCGCCGAGGCGACCTTCCGCGCGCTGGACCCGGACGCGCGGGTGCAGCGGGTCGGCCCGGAGGGCACATGGCGCGACGCGCCGGCGCCGGTGCTCGAGGTGACCGGCGACGCCCGTGCGCTGCTGTCGGCCGAGCGCACCGCGCTGAACTTCCTGCAGCGGCTGTCGGGCGTCGCCACGCTGACCGCACGCTGCGTCGCGGCGATCGCGGGCACGGGCGCGACGATCCTCGATACGCGCAAGACCACGCCGGGGCTGCGGGCCCTGGAGAAGGCCGCGGTCGTGGCGGGTGGCGGCGCGAACCACCGCGCCGGCCTCTACGACATGGTCCTCATCAAGGAGAACCACGCAACGATGGCCGGTGGCGTCGGGGCCGCGGTCCGCGCCGCCCGCGCGACCTTCCCCGATCTCCCGCTCGAGGTCGAGTGCAGCACGCGCGACGAGGTCGACGAGGCGCTGCGAGCCGGCGCCCCGCGGATCCTGCTCGACAACATGGGCCCCGACGAGCTGCGCGCCACCGCCGCGCACGTCGGCGGCCGCGCCGAGCTCGAGGCGAGCGGCGGGATCGTCTTCGACACGCTCCGAGCGCACGCCGACACGGGCGTAGACTTCGTATCGATTGGGGCATTGACGCACTCCGCGCCGGCCCTCGACCTGTCCCTGATCCTGGAGCTCTTGCCGTGAACCTCCCCATGGCCCCGTCCGCGCACCCCGCCGTCGCGCCGATCGAGCTCTACGACGTCGCCGAGCTGCAGGCCGAGGTGCGTGCGCTCGCGGCACGGCGCGACGCGGTCATCCTCGCCCACAACTACCAGCTGCCCGAGATCCAGGACGTCGCGGACTACGTCGGCGACTCGCTCGGCCTGTCGCGCCAGGCGGCGGCCGCGGACGCGTCGGTGATCGCCTTCTGCGGCGTGCACTTCATGGCCGAGACGGCGTCGGTGCTGTCGCCCGAGAAGACGGTCCTGATCCCCGACCTCGACGCCGGCTGCTCGCTCGCCGACGCGATCACGCCCGAGCAGCTGCGCGCGTGGCAGGCCCGGCACCCCGGCGCGATCACGGTCATGTACGTCAACACGACGGCCGAGGTCAAGGCGCTCACCGACTACTGCGTGACGTCCGCAAACGCCGTCTCGGTCGTCGAGCACATCCTGCGCGAGCACGGCGCGGACGCCGAGATCCTGTTCGGGCCGGACATGTTCCTCGGCGCCTACGTCGAGCGGCGGATCGGACGCCCCGTCCACGTCTGGGACGGGGAGTGCCACGTCCACGCCGGCATCCGTCCGCGCGACATCGAGCAGGTGCGCGCGGCCCATCCCGGCGCGGACTTCCTCATCCACCCGGAGTGCGGCTGCTCGACCTCGGTGATGGAGTACGCCGCTGCCGGCGACCTCGGCGGCGACGACGTGCACATGCTCTCGACCGGCGGGATGCTGCGCTACGCCGCCGCCGCGAAGCCGGGGACCACGGCGATCGTCGCGACCGAGATCGGGATGCTGCACCCGCTGCGCGAGGCCGCGCCGGACACCGAGTTCATCGCCGCCAACGAGCGCGCGGCCTGCACGTACATGAAGCTGATCACGCTGCCGAAGCTGCGCGACGCGCTGCGCGACGGCGTGCACGAGGTCAAGGTGCCGGAGGCGATCGCGGCGCGCGCGCGCGTGCCGATCGAGCGCATGGTCGCGATCTCGTGACGGCGCCCCGAGCGCGTCGCCTGGCGCCCTCGCGCCGGTAGTCTGGCGACCGTGCGACGCCCCCTGCTCAGCCTCGGCCTCGCCGCGGCCGCGACCGCGGCGCTCGCCGTCGCCGGCTGCGGCGGCGGTGGCGCCGACAAGCCGGTCGTCGTGAAGTCGAAGGCCGACTTCGTCAAGGCGGGCGACAAGATCTGCGTCGATCGTGACAGTGCGAGCCGCAAGCTCGCGAAGTCCAGCGACAACAAGTCCGACGCCGCGCAGATCACGGGCAGCCTGGCCGACATCTACGCCGACGCCGTCGCGAAGCTGAAGGCCCTGCCGCTGCCCCCGGGCGCGGCCCGCGCCGGCGCTCGGAAGTACCTCGCGTCCGTCGCGGACATGCAGCAGCCGATCGAGCGCATGAAGGCCGCCGCCACGAAGCTCGAAAACGCGATCAAGTCCACCCGCGCCGCGGAGATCGAGTCCGACGCGAAGGCGCTGCAGCTCGACGTCAACACCGTCCAGGCGATCTCCGACCTCGCCGACCAGAACGCGCGCAGCTACGGGTTCCACAACTGCGGTCAGCAACAGCAGCAGGCGGCCGCGGTGACCTGAGCGCAGCGAGACGTCTACCCCCGCAGGACCCATGTCCTCGCCGCGCGGCCCGGCGACAGGGCTCATCGTGCTCGTCGAGGAGCGAGGCCGCTCAGCCGGCCCGGGCGAGCTCGCGCTCGAACCACACGCAGGTGCCGTCGCCGGTCGCGACGCCCCAGCTCGTGCTCATCCGCGACAGCAGCACGAGCCCGTTGCCGCCGCCATCGGACCGCGCGCCCGGCACCGCCGGCGGCGTGAAGCCCGGGCCGCGGTCGCAGACCTCGATCCGCAGGACGTCGGCGGCGAGCGCGACATGGACGACGATCGTGTCCTGCTCGCCGGCGTTCGCGTGGCGCACGGCGTTCGTGACGAGCTCGGAGACGAGCACCGTCACGTCGAAGAGGGCGAGCTCGTCGAGCCGCTCGGCGAGCAGCTCGCCGAGGCGGGCGCGGGCGGTCGTCGGGGCATGCCGGCCCCCGGGCAGCGCGATCTCGTGTGCGAGCGCGGCGTCCTCGCACCACGAGCGGTGCATGAGGAACCCCGCGCCGTCGTGCCGCGCGGTCATCGCCGCGGCTCGCCTTCGCGGCGCAGGTCGTGTGCGATCGGGCCTGCCGCCGCGGGCACCGCGACCCGCTGGACGGCGAGCACCGCGGTGTCGTCGGCCTGCGCGCCGACCTCGAACGCGCTCAGCGCCCGGTCGATCCGCCGGACCGCGCCGCGGGCGTCGCCGGCGCCCGCGACCGTGCGCTGCAGGCGGTCCTCGCCGAAGCGCCCGTCCTCGCCGACCGCGTCGAAGACGCCGTCGGTGTAGAGCACGAGCACGTCCGCGGGCTCGAGCGCGACGATCGTGCGCCGCCAGTCGTCGACGGCGTGCGCGCCGAGCATCGGCGAGAAGCATCCGACCTGGCGTGCCTCGTCGTCGCGCGCGAGCAGCGGCAGCGGGTGGCCGGCGCAGACGATCTCGGCCGTCGCGTTGCCGTCGCGCTCGCGCAGCAGCACCGCCACGACCGAGCACAGCGACATCTGCGGGCGCGCGCAGAGCTCGGCGTTCAGGGTGCCGACGGCCTGCAGCGGATCGTCGAGCAGGCGTGCCGCGGTGCGCAGCGTGTGGCGCGCGAGACCGGTCAGCGCGGCGGCCTCGGCGCCGCGTCCGGCGACGTCGCCGACGATCGCCAGCCAGCCGCCGCGCACCGCGAAGGCGTCGTAGTAGTCGCCGCCGACCCAGTTCTCGCCGCCGGCCGGGCGGTACAGCGTCGCGACGCTCCAGCCCGGCATCTCGGGCAGGCGCCCGGGCAGCAGCTCGGTCTGCAGCGTGCGCGCGATGTGCGAGCGCTCGGTGTACAGGCGCGCGTTCTCGACCGCGACGCCCGTCCGCCGCGCGAGCTCCTCGGCGAGCTCGACGTCGGCCGGGCTGAAGCGGCGACCGGACTCGGCGCTGATCAGGCTCAGCGCGCCGACGTTCGCGCCGGATGCGCTCATCGGCACGATCAGGCCGGCGCGCATGCCGACGCCGCGCAGCAGCTCGAGGTGCTCGTCGTCGCGTGCCGCCACGACGAGCATGTCGTCGTGGATCTCGTTGACGCACTGCGAGACGCCGTCGCGCACGACCTCCGCGATCCCGGTCGGAGCGTCGGCGAGCGCCGGGTAGCGCTCGCCGAGGCGTCGCGCGAAGGCGATCCTCTCCGGGTCGACGTGCGCGACCGCGACCGTGCGGATCAGGCCGTGGCCGTCGGGCAGGCTCACCGTGCACCAGTCCGCGAGCTGGGGCACCGCGAGCTCGGCGACCTGCTGCAGCGTGCGCTCGTAGTCCAGCGACGCGGCCAGCAGCTCGCCGGCGCGCGCCAGCAGGCGCTGGGCCAGCTCGGCGCGCTTGACGTCGGTGATGTCCTCGATGACGTTCACGACGAGCTTGAGCTTGGCGTCGCGGTCATAGACGCCCGACGCCTTCGTGACGCGCCAGGTCTCGTCGCCGCTCGCGCGGTCGACGGTCCGGACCACGAGCGGCTCGGGCTCGCCGCCGGCGAGCACGCGCCGGCCGGGCAGCTCGTCGAGGTGCAGCGGCGTGCCGTCCTCGTGGGTGGCCTCGAAGCGCTCGAAGTACTCCGCCACCGGCGTCGCGACGAGCTCCTGCGCGGAATCGAAGCCGAGCATCCGTGCGGCAGCCCCGTTGGCGTAGATCAGCCCGCCGCCGGCGTGCTGGACCGTGACGGCCTCGGCGAGCGTCGAGAGCGCCACGGTCAGCTGCGCCTCGATCGTCTCGAGCTCGGAGTACAGGCCGGCGTTGTCGAGAGCCCGCGCGGCGCGGCCGGCGAGCACCTTCGCGAACTCGAGGTCCTCGTTGCGGTAGCGCCGGCCGGAGTGCGCCGTCGTGATCAGCGTCAGGGTCCCGAGCCGGCGGCCGCGGGCGCGCAGGGGCACGACGGCGAACGAGACCGCGCGCAGCGCGCGCAGGCGCTCGAGATCGGCGGCGTCGACGGCGGTCCGGCGCAGCAGCTCGTCGCTCGCGTCGGCGACCAGCCGCGGCTGCTCGGGGTCGGTGGGCTCGTCGACCGTCGACGGCGGGCGCGCGGCGAGCCCGCTCGCGATCGCCTCGCCATCGCGTCCTGCGGCGCGGACGGCGAGGCGGCGCAGCTCGCCCTGCCTCATCGCGTCCACGATGCAGACGTCGGCCAGGGCGGGCACGACGACCTCGTTGAGGCGGGCGACCGTGTCGTCGAGGCTGCGCGTCCCGTCGGCGATCTCGGCGACCGCCGACAGCGCGGCGAAGCGCTCGCGATCGCGCGCGACCTGCGCGCGACTGCGCGCGGTGAACATCGTGAGCACGCTGACGGACGCCACGATCGACGTGCGGTAGAGGTAGACGACCTCGCCGAAGTTGTGGCGCCAGAACCCGCTCAGGAGGACGAGCGCGATCGCGAGGCAGCCGATCGCGACGACGTCGCGCGGCGTTCCGAAGAGCGCGGTCAGCAGCGGCGCGACGACGACTAAGCTGATGACGGCGGTCGGCGGCTGCGCCAGCAGGTCGAACAGCGACAGCGCCACGGCAACCGACAGCGCGGGGACGAGCGCGAGCACGCGGCTGCCACGTGCGGGCAGCCGTCGCCTGTCCGGCGTCGACGGCGTCACGTCACCGATGATACGAGCCGGGCCCCTGCGCGCACCCGGCTCGTCCGCCCTCGATCAGTCGAAGTCCTCGACCGCGTGCGGGCCGACGCACGCGATCGCGAGCTCGTCGGCGACGTCGCGGGCAATCGCGGTGACCTCCTCGATCGTCACGGCGTCGAGCGCGTCGATCGCGCCGTCGGGGTCGATCGGCTCGCCGTAGACGATCGACTGCGAGGCGGCGTAGCGGGCGACGGCGTTCGTGTTCTCGAACGCGAGCACGCGGCGGCCGGCGGCGTAGGCGCGGGCGCGCTGCACCTCGGCCGTCGTGGGGCCCTCGTCACGTAGCTCGCCGACGATCTCGCGCATGCGGCGATAGGCCTCGATGCACTTCGTCGAGTCCAGCCCCGCGCTGAGCTCGAGCAGCGGGACGTCGGCGTGCGAGTGCGCCGCGCCGTAGACCGAGTAGGCGAGGCCGCGCTGCTCGCGGATCTCGTCGAACAGGCGCGAGCTCATCGAGCCGCCGAGCAGGGTCGCGTAGATCGTCATCGCGGCACGCTGGGCGGGATCCGTGACGTCGATCTTCGGGCGGTAGGACATCCGCAGGTGCGACTGGTTCGTGTCGCGCTCCTCGACCATGACGGCGGGCCGGAACTCGGGCGCGGGCTCGAACGGCTCGGGCGACGGCAGCGACGGAAAGCGCTCGAAGAGCTCGGCGACGGCGCCGTTGGAAGGAACGTGGTCGAGGTTGCCGACGACGAACGCCCCGCCGTGCGCGCCCGACCAGCGGCGCTCGCGGAAGGCGATGATCGCGTCGCGCGTGAACGTGCGCAGATGCTCCTCGGGCCCGAGGACGGGGCGCCCGAGCGGATGGTCTCCGAACGCCGCGCGATCGATCAGGTGGCCGGCGACCGACGACGGCTCGTCCTTGTAGCGCTGGATCTCCTGGATGACGACGCCGCGCTCCTTGTCGAGCTCGTCGGCGTCGAGATGCGGCCGGCCGGCGAAGTCGGTCAGCAGGTCGATCGCGTCCATCGCCGCCTCGGCGCGGACGGTGATGTGGAAGGCGACGAGGTCGTGCGACGTGTAGGCGTTCAGCGATCCGCCGAGGCGCTCGGCCGTGTCGTTGACGTCGCGGTAGTGGGGGAACTTCTCGCCGCCCTTGAACACGAGGTGCTCGAGGAAGTGCGCCATCCCGTTCTCCTCGGGATGCTCGCTGCGGGCGCCGGCGTCGAATGCCGCGAGGATCGTGACCGCGCGCGTGCCGTCGAGGCCGATGCGGTGCAGGGGTAGGCCGTTGGCCAGCGTGGAGGAGGCGATCGTGGGCATGTCCGAACGGTACCGTTCCGCGACGCTCGTCCGAGGGTGCGAGACGAGCGCGCTTCGGGTCGGCCACCCGCTGTCGCGGACCCGGTGGCGCGAGCGGCTACGCCGTGGCTCGAGCGGCTACGCCGTGGGCGCGAGCGGCTACGCCGTGGGCGCGAGCACCAGCGACGCGAGGTACGCGCGCCAGCCGCCATGCGACGTGATGTCCCGCGCGCGCACGACCGCGTCGGTCTCGCAGAGAAAGCCCTTGACCGCGCGGCCGTCGACGAGCGCGACCGTCCCGATCACGAGCGGCGGCCGCACGCCGGCGACGAGCCGACCGAAGGACTTCGCCGACAGCTCCCAGATCTCGAGTTCGATCGGCGGGCCGTCGTCTCGGCGGGCGGCGCGGCGCCGTCGCTGCGCCCGCGGGCGGTCGGCGCGGCGAGATCCGCTGCGGCGAGCGGCTCGCGGGCGGGTGCGGCGGCCGGCCCGCCGGTCCACCGCGACGCGAGCCTCGCGAAGCTCGCGCTCGTCTGCGCGGACGGCGTGGGGATCCGCGCTGGTGACCGCGGCCGCGCGCAACGGCGTCGAGGTGGGGGTCAAGCTGTCGGGCTCGGGTGAGCGCTGGTTCACGGCTCCGGCCGCGCTGCCGGACCCGGCCGCGCTGTATCCCGGCCACACGCCGGACGAGATGCAGGCCGACCTCGGCGACTGCGCGATCATCGAGGTCTACGGCCTCGGGGCGCTCGCGATCGGCTCGTCGCCGCTCAGCGCGCCGTCGGTCGGGATCGACCCGGCCACGATCGCCGATCGGATGGCCGCGTTCTGGAAGATCGCGGCGGCCGAGCATCCCGGCATGTCGCTGGTCGGCGCCGGGGGGAGCGCTCGCCGGCGATCCTCGGGGTCGACGCGCGCGCCGTAGTGCGCGAGCGGATCGCCCCGCCGATCCACACCGGCATCGCGCACCGCGAGCCGGGGGTCGGCCAGATCGGCGGCGGCGTGACGCTGCCGCCGCTGCCGGCGTTCGTCGCGGCCGTCGCCGCGCTCGATGGCTGAGCGCGCGCGTCGCGCGCTCCGTGACGTCGCATTCCGCGCGCGCCGCCCGGCAGCCGCTCTCGCCGTCGCCGTCGGCGGTGGCGCCCACCGCGCACAGCGCCCCGCGGGGCGGGCGCGCCACGCAAGCTGAGCCTGCGATCGTTCGCGCATGGTCCGGGTCATCGCCACACGCGCGGCGACGCAGGCCGACCGGGTCTACGCGCAGCTGCGCGAGCGCCTCCTGCGCGGCGACATGCCGATCGGCCGCAGGCTCGTCGAGCAGCAGCTCGCGGAGGAGTTCGAGACGAGCCGCACGCCGGTGCGCGAGGCGCTGCGACGCCTCGAGGGCGACGGCCACATCGTGCGCGACCGCGGGGGAGGGATGTGCCCGAGCGCGCCGAGCGTGAAGTCGATGCGCGAGCTCTACGAGGTGCGGGTCGCGCTCGAGGAGCTGTGCGCGCGGCGCGCGGCATCCAGCGGCGATCGCGGGAGGATCGAGGCGATCGAGCAGGACTGGCGCGCGCTCGACGCGGCCTGGCACGACGAGCGCACGCTGCCGCGCGGCCCGGACTTCGACTACGCCGACGAGGGCTTTCATCGCGCGCTCGCGGGCGCGAGCGGCAACGACGTCGCGGAGAGCCTGCTGTCGGACCTCAACGACCGCATCCGCGTTCTGCGGATCTACGACTTCACGACCGACGACCGTATCGGCGCGACGATCGCCGAGCACCTCGAGATCGTCGGGTGCGTCCTCGCCCGCGACCCCGACGCCGCGGCCGCCTTCATGCGCGCCCACGCCCAGCGTTCGTCGCTCGTCGTCCGCGAGCGCGTCGGCGAGGCGCTGGCGAGGATGTTCGAGGCCGGCGACGGGTGAGGCGCGGCGGCCCCGCGTTCACGCACTGGGTCGCAGCGCCACGGCGGACACATGGACGAGGTCTGCGAGCCCCTCGAAGTCCACGGGGTTGCGCGTATGGAGCGGGAGGTCGGCAGCGAGTGCCGTGGCGGCGATCATGAGGTCGACCGCGCGACGTCCCCGCGCCTTGCGGCCAGACGCGAGCACCGCACTGTAGATGCGGCCGTAGGCGCGGGCCGCGGCGGCGTCGAAGGCGATCGGGTCGAACGTCGCCTCGGCACGCTGGAGGCGGTCCTGGCGCCGGGCTCGCTCGGCGGGGTCGCCGGTCGCGTGTGGACCGGCGGCGAGCTCGGCGAGCGTCACCGCGGCGATCGCGAGCTCCTCCGGGAGCTCGTCGGCCACCACGAGCTCGAGGGCGACGACGACCGAGGTATCGAGGATCCCGCGCCCGGCGATCGCGATCAGCCCCGCGGCGTCGGATCCTGGTCCGCGTAGCGATCGACGTCGTCGCGGAACCGCTCGGCGTCGATTGCCGGCGCCCGCGCGAAGGACTCCAGCGCGGCTGCGCGGGCGACGAAGCGCTGCCGGGCTGCCGGGACGAGCTCGCCGACCGCGACGCCGTTGCGCGTGACCGTGAAGCTCTCTCCGGCGTCGAGGGCACGCATCACGTCGCCGCTCTCGTTGCGCAGTTGGCGTTGCGTGATCTCGCGAGCCATGACGCCACGCCAGTGTAGCACCGGTGCTACGACTCTGGAGGTATGCGCGCCCGGAACGCCGGCGCAGTCGAGTGCTGGCCCTTGCCGTTCGACGTCACTCCGCGCGGTGAGCGGGTGGCGCTGCGACGCCGATCGCCACGACGCGCGACAGTGGCGTGCATGCCGATTCACCAGCGACGTCCCGATCACGCAGCAGGCACGCTCGACGTGCGACCGCAGTTCACGCACGGGGGCGAGCTGCACGCCGTCCCGCGGCTCGAGCTTCCGAAGCAGGAGATGCCGGCCGACAGCGCCTACCAGATCGTCCACGACGAGCTCATGCTCGACGGCAACGCGCGCCTGAACCTCGCGACGTTCGTGACGACCTGGATGGAGCCCGCGGCGCGCCGTCTCATGGACGAGTGCCTCGACAAGAACATGATCGACAAGGACGAGTACCCCCAGACCGCCGAGCTCGAGCGGCGCTGCGTGGAGATGCTCGCCCGCCTGTGGGGCGCGCCGCACGACGCGCCCGCGATCGGCTGCTCGACGACGGGCTCCAGCGAGGCCGCGATGCTCGGCGGGATGGCGCTCAAGCGCCGCTGGGCGCAGGCGCGGCGCGCGGCCGGCCAGCCCGACGACCGCCCGAACCTCGTGATGGGCTCCAACGTCCAGGTCTGCTGGGAGAAGTTCTGCCGCTACTGGGACGTCGAGCCGCGCCTCGTGCCGGTCGGGGAGGGCGCGACGTGCCTGACGCCGGAGGGCGCCGTCGCGCACTGCGACGAGCGCACGATCGGCGTCGTCGCGATCCTCGGGTCGACGTACGACGGCGCCTACGAGCCGGTGCTCGAGATCGCGGCGGCCCTCGATCGCCTGCAGGCCGAGCGCGGCTTCGACGTCCCGGTGCACGTCGACGCGGCGTCCGGCGGCTTCGTCGCGCCGTTCCTCGATCCTGACCTCGCGTGGGACTTCCGCGTCGCGCGCGTGGCGTCGATCAACGCGTCGGGCCACAAGTACGGGCTCGTCTATCCCGGCGTGGGCTGGGCGGTGTGGCGCGACGGCTCGGTCCTGCCCGAGGACCTGATCTTCCACGTCGACTACCTCGGCGGCGACATGCCGACGTTCGCGCTGAACTTCTCGCGCCCGGGGGCGCAGATCGTCGCGCAGTACTTCACGTTCCTGCGACTCGGCTGGGAGGGCTACCGGCGCGTGCAGCAGGAGTGCCGCGACAACGCGCTGTTCCTGTCGTCGCGGATCGCGGAGATGGGCCCGTTCGAGCTCGTCTCGGACGGCAGCGGGATCCCCGTCTTCGCGTTCAGGGTCGCCGACGACGTGAGCGCGTACAGCGTCTTCGACGTCTCGGAGACGTTGCGGATCAAGGGCTGGCTGGTGCCCGCGTACCACATGCCACCGGCGATGCAGGACGTCGCCGTGCTACGGGTCGTCGTGCGCAACGGCTTCAGCCGCGACCTCGCCGAGATGCTGCTCGCGGACCTGAGCTGGGCGATCGGGCGGCTGGAGCGGGGGGCGGGATCGCTGCCGGCCGAGGCGCAGAGCCGCAGCGCGTTTCACCACTGACCCGAGCGCGCCCCGCGCACGGCGGCGCGTCGGGAGCGAAGCCGGATCGGTGGCCCGCACGGGCGCGCCTATGCCGTGCCATCGACCTCGGGATCCTCGCGCTCATCTGTGCCGCCGCCCTGCTCGGGCCGGCGCTGTCGCTGCTGTCGCGCGGGACGCTGCCGGTGGTCGTCGGGCAGTTGCTGGCCGGCGTCGTGCTCGGCTGAACGTCGTGCATCCGCAGAACGCCGATCTCGCGCTGCTCTACCACGTCGGCTTCGCGACGCTGATGTTCACGGTCGGGATGCACGTCCCGCTGCACGACAAGCGCTTGCGCGCCGCGGTCGGCGACGGCGCGCGCGCGACGCTCGTCGCGGTTCCGCTCGCGCTGGGGGCGGGGCTGCTGTGCCATCTCGCGGGCTCGGGGCCCGCGCTCGTCTACGGCGTCGTGATCGCGTCCTCGTCGGCGGCCGTGGCGCTGCCGGTGATCCAGGAGAGCGCCCTCGACGGCCCGGAGGTGCTCGCCGCGATGGCCTGGATCACGCTCGCCGACGTCTTGGCGACGGTGGCGATCCCGCTCGCGCTGACGCCGAGGCACGCGCTGCACGCCGCCGGCGGCGCGCTGATCGTCGCGGCCTGCGTCGTGGTGCTCGTCGCGATCGCGTTCGCCCTGCGCCGCTGCTCGGCCTTCGTTCGCCGCGTGCGCCACGAGAGCAAGAAGCGCGGCTGGGCGCTCGATCTGCGGATCGCGCTGATCGCGCTCATCGGCCTGTCCTACATCGCGCTGCAGGTCGGCGCGAGCATCCTCGTCGCCGGCTTCGGCGTCGGCCTCGTCGTCGGCGCGCTCGGAGGGCCAAAGCGCCTCTCGCACGAGGTGCTGGGGCTCGGGCAGGGCTTCTTCATCCCGGTGTTCTTCGTGCTGCTCGGGTCGCGCCTGGACCTGCGCGCGCTCGGGCACGGGACGCACCCGATCGTGCTCGCCGTGCTGCTCGCCGGACTGACGATCGCCGTGCACGTGGTGACGAGCCGCGTGATCCGGACCCCACCCGCGATCGGCCTGCTGGCGTCGGCGCAGATGGGGGTGCCCGCGGCGGTCATCGCGCTCGGCCTGCCGAGCCATGCGATCGACCAGGGGCAGGCGTCGGCGATCTTCTGCGCCGCGCTGATCTCGATCGCGGCATGCGCGGCGGGGGCCGCGATCCTGCGCCGCGGCGCGCCGCCGAGCGTGCCCGAGAGCGCGGCGGTGGCGGCCCTCGAGCCCCAGGCCTGACGCCGCCGCCGGCCGGCCGACCGGCGGCGCGCACCGGCACGCGAGCGCTGCAAGACGGCGTGCGCATGCCACGCCCGCGCGGTCGGCCCGCTACGGTCTTAAGGCATGTCCGCCTCAGAGCGCCAGATCCGCGCGCGGCACCTTCCCGCCGCCCGCCGCCGGGCCCAGGGTCAGCCGATCCAGCCCCCGGCGCGTTCCGCCGACCTCCCGCCCGACGCGCGCAACATCATCGAGTTTCGCAACGTCGACATGCACTACCCGACCGGGGACATCGGCCTCGACGGGGCGACGTTCAGCGTGCGCCAGGGCGAGTTCGTCTTCCTCGTCGGCTCGACCGGCTCGGGCAAGTCGACGATCATGAACCTGCTGATCAAGGAGCGCGAGGCGACCGCGGGCACGATCCGCGTCGCCGGTCGCCCGCTCGAGACGATGGAGCGCCAGAAGGTCCCGTACTACCGGCGCAACATCGGCGTCGTCTTCCAGGACTTCAAGCTGCTGCCCAACCGCACGGTGCACGACAACATCGCCTACGCGCTGTCGGCGACCGGCGCGACGCGCAAGGAGATCCGCGCGAAGGTGCCCGACGTCCTGCGCCTGACGGGCCTCAGCACGAAGCTGCACAACTTCCCCGACCAGCTGTCGGGCGGCGAGAAGCAGCGCGTCTCCGTGGCGCGCGCGTTCGTCAACCACCCGCCGCTGCTGCTCGCCGACGAGCCGACCGGCAACCTCGATCCGCACACCTCGCTGGGGATCATGCAGCTGCTGTACCGCATCTACCGCACGGGCACGACCGTGCTCGTCGCGACCCACGACTCGCACATGGTCGACCGCATGCGCCGCCGCGTGATCGAGCTGCAGGGCGGCCGGATCATCCGCGACGAGGCCAGCGGCCTGTACGCGCAGCGCGAGCAGACGACCGCCGAGTTCGGCGACCTGCTCGGCAACGCCTACACGGACCGCGACCGCTACCGCGACTGATGCGGGTCTCCTTCTTCCTGCGCGAGGCCACGCGTTCGCTGCGGCGCAACGCGGTCCCGTCGTTCGCCGCGATGGCGTCCGTGCTCGTCACGATGCTCGTGCTCGGCGTCTTCATCCCGATGGTGCAGGCGGCCACGGGCGCGGCCAACGACGTGCGCGGGAAGGTGCTCGTCGATGTCTTCATGAAGACGAACGCCTCCGACGCCGCCGTCGCGCGGGTGCGCCAGAAGCTGACGCACGACACGAAGTACGTCGGCAAGGTCGCGTTCGTGTCCAAGGCCGCGGCGTACGCGCGGGAGAAGAAGCAGAACCCCGAGGCCTACGCGCTGCTGGGGTCCAACCCGCTGCCCGACACCTTCCGCGTGACGCCGGACAAGCCCTCGAACGTCGGACTGCTGCGCGACGCGCTCACGCCGAAGGGCGCCAACGGCGAGCGCACGGTCGTCGACCCGGCG
This sequence comes from Solirubrobacteraceae bacterium, assembly GCA_036491075.1. Taxonomy (GTDB): domain Bacteria; phylum Actinomycetota; class Thermoleophilia; order Solirubrobacterales; family Solirubrobacteraceae; genus CADCVQ01. Next base: position 1,604 of record DASXCR010000109.1, on the reverse strand, counting down.
ATCGACCAGGTCAAGAACCGCCGCGACGAGACGACGAAGATCCTGTCCGCGACGCGGATCGTGAAGCTCAGCATGGCGTTCCTGGCGCTGCTGCTGATCCTCGCGTCGGTGCTGCTGATCTCCAACACGGTGCGGCTGTCGCTGTTCGCCCGCCGCCGCGAGGTCGAGGTGATGAAGCTCGTCGGCGCGACCGACTGGTTCATCCGCTGGCCGTTCGTGATCGAGGGGATCATCGTCGGCGCGATCGGCGGCAGCATGGCGATCCTGCTGCTGCTCGTCGGGAAGGTCGCGTTCATCAACCCGCTCAGGCACAACTTCTCGCTGATCGCGGCGCCGTCGACGATCAACTTCGGCGCGCTGATCGTGATCCTGCTGCTCGCGAGCGTCGCCGTCTCGGCCGCCGGCTCCGGCCTCTCGCTGCGCCGCTTCCTGCGCGTCTGATCGCACCGTCGCGGCCGGCCACGGTGCGGCGAAGCCGTCCGCCCGGTCACTAGGGTGCTGGCGACATGCTGCGCCGCATCCTGACCTCGAAGATCGTCGCCGTGATCTCGTGCCTGCTCGTGCTGGTCGTCGGGATCTGGCTCGGCGGTCACCCGCGCTACCTGCCCGGGCCCGTCGCCGACGTCTTCGTCGGGCCCGAGAGCCAGCGCGTCGCGATCGACGGCCTCAACGAGATCCACGACAAGTACTACCGCAAGGTCGGTCACGAGGAGCTGTCCGACGCGGCGCTGGCGGGCGCGGTGAAGGATCTCGACGACCGCTTCTCGGCGTACTACTCGCCGCAGCAGTACAAGCAGTTCAGCCAGGCGATCAACAACCAGTTCTCCGGCGTCGGCACGGCGGTGAGCGGTGTCAGGGCCGGGCTGCGGATCGAGACGGTCTACCCGGGCTCGCCGGCGCAGAAGGCGAAGGTCCTCGTCGGGGACGTCATCACGCAGGCAAACGGGCACAAGCTCGCCGGGCTCGGCGAGACCGCCGCCGTCGCGCTGATCAAGGGGCGCGAGGGGACGACCGTCACGCTGCGCCTGCGCCGCGGCAAGCGGACGCTCGTCAAGCACCTGACGCGCGCGACGATCTCCGTGCCGGTGGTGCTGTCCAAGCTCGCGAACGCCGGCGGCAAGCGCGTCGCCTACGTCGCGCTGTCGACGTTCGGGCCCGACACGGCCCACGTCGAGGTCGCGGCCGCGCTGCGCAAGCAGCTGCGGCGCGGCGCCAAGGGGATCGTGCTGGACCTGCGCGGCAACGGCGGCGGGCTCGTCAGCGAGGCGCAGCTGATCGCGAGCATGTTCCTCAAGGGCGGGCCGATCGTCACGACGAAGGGCCGCTCGGTCAAGACGCAGACGCTCGACGCGGTCGGCAGCCCGATCGCGGGCAAGGTGCCGATGGTCGTGCTCGTCGACGGCGGCACGGCGTCGGCGGCGGAGATCGTCACGGGGGCGCTCCAGGACCGCCATCGTGCGACGGTGGTCGGCGTGAAGACGTTCGGCAAGGGCGTCTTCCAGGAGATCAACGAGCTCGGCAACGGCGGCGCGCTCGACATCACCGTGGGCCAGTACTTCCTGCCGAGCGGGCGCAACCTCGGCGGGCCGGGCGTCAAGCAGGGC
>DASXCR010000108.1:0-4632 GCA_036491075.1 Solirubrobacteraceae bacterium | reverse complement strand
CGGCTCGTTCCTGCTGAGAGGAGGTCGTGACATGCGTGCGGTCGATGCCATCATGGAGTGCTTGAAGGCGGAGGGTGTGGACGTCGTATTCGGCCTCCCCGGAGGCGCCAACCTTCCCACCTACGACGCGTTCGTCGACGGCGGCATCCGCCACGTCCTCGTGCGCCACGAGGCCGGCGGCGGCCATGCGGCCGAGGGCTACGCGAAGGCGACCGGCAAGGTCGGCGTCGCGTTCGCCACCTCGGGTCCCGGCGCGACGAACGTCGTCACGCCGATCGTCGACGCGATGATGGACTCGGTGCCGACGGTGTTCATCACCGGCCAGGTGCGCACCGACCTGATCGGGACGGACGGCTTCCAGGAGACCGACACGCTCGGCATCACGATGCCGGTCGTCAAGCACTCCTTCCAGATCCGCTCCCCCCAGGAGATCCCGCGCGCGATCCACGAGGCGTTCTACCTCGCGCGCTCGGGGCGCCCCGGACCGGTCGTCGTCGACATCCCGCAGGACCTCAGCCGCGAGGAGATCGACTACGAGCCGATCACCGACCTGCACCTGCCCGGCTACCAGCCGACGACCGACGGCAACGCCAAGCAGATCCGCCAGGCCGCGAAGGCGATGGCCTCCGCGCGCCGGCCGGTCATCTACGCGGGCGGCGGCGTCGTCAACGCCAACGCCGCGCAGGAGCTCGTCGACTTCGCGACGTCCGACCGCTTCCCGGTCACCTGCACGCTGATGGGCCTCGGCGCCTTCCCGGCGCCGCACCCGCAGTGGCTCGGGATGCTGGGGATGCACGGCACGCGCACCGCGAACTACGCGATGGACGAGGCCGACCTCATCTGCTGCATCGGCGCGCGCTTCGACGACCGCATCACCGGCAAGCTGTCGGAGTTCGCCCCGAACGCGAAGTTCATCCACATCGACGTCGATCCCGCGGAGATCTCCAAGAACGTGCCCGCGCACATCCCGATCGTCGGCGACGCGAAGAACGTGCTGCGCAGGCTCGTCAAGGAGTACCGCAACCTGGAGGCCGTCGATCCGTCGCGGATGGACGAGTGGTGGGCGCGGATCGAGGCCTGGCGCAAGGCGCACCCGCTGCGCTACGACGAGTCCGCCGACGGCGAGATCAAGCCGCAGTACATGGTGCAGGCGCTGTACGAGGCGACGGGCGGCGACGCGATCGTCTGCTCGGACGTCGGCCAGCACCAGATGTGGGCGGCTCAGTACTACCACTTCAACCAGCCCCGCCGGTGGATCAACTCCGGCGGCCTCGGAACGATGGGCTTCGGCCTGCCGGCGGCGATGGGCGCGCAGGTCGGCTGCCCGGACGCGACCGTCGTCTGCATCTCCGGCGACGGCTCGATCCAGATGAACATGCAGGAGCTCGCGACCTGCGCTCAGAACGAGATCCCGGTGAAGATCTTCATCATGAACAACGGCTACCTGGGCATGGTCCGCCAGTGGCAGGAGCTGTTCTGGGACAACCGCTACTCGCACGTCGACATGGGCTCGTTCCCGGACTTCGTCAAGGTCGCCGAGGCCTACGGCGCGACGGGGGTGCGGCTGACCGAGAAGGCGACGCTCGTCGACGACATGAAGGCCGCGCTCGCGACGCCCGGCCCCGTGATGGTCGACGTCCGCGTCACCCGCGAGGAGAACACGTACCCGATGATCGCGCCCGGCCAGGCCGCGCGCGAGATGGTGGGGTGAGCGTCATGGCCGAACCCGCGACGAAGGACCGCATCAGCCTCGCGGACCTCGAGGCGACCGCCAACCTGCGCTCGGGCCGCAAGCACGTCCTGTCGATCCTCGTCGAGAACAAGCCGGCCGTCCTGACCAGGGTCGCCGGGCTGTTCGCGCGGCGCGGCTTCAACATCGACACGCTGACGGTCGGTCCGACGGAGGACGAGGCGCTGTCGCGCATCACGCTGACGCTCGACGGCGCGCTGCACCCGATCGACCAGGTCACCAAGCAGCTGCACAAGCTCATCAACGTGCTGAAGATCCGCGATCTCGAGCCCACCGACACGGTGGCGCGCGAGCTCGCGCTGTTCAAGGTCTCGGTCGAGGGATCCCAGCGCGCCGAGGTCATGCAGATCTGCGAGATCTTCCGCGGCAAGGTCGTGGACGTCACGCGCCGCTCGGTGATCCTCGAGATCACGGGCACGACGGACAAGGTCGAGGCTTTCGAGCGCATGGTGCGCCCGTTCGGCCTCATCGAGATGATGCGCACGGGAGAGATCGCGATCACGCGCGGTCGCGGCGAGACGTGATCGCGCCACGACGGTGAGCCGTACCGGGGGGGTGCTTCGTTGCAGTCGTGAGATGCGCGACGGGAGCGAGCCACCCCCCTCGGTCGTTCGGTGGCCACCGTCGTGAGCAGCGAAGGCGCCGCGGCGCGGGAGGCCGCCGCGCCGCTGCGCGTGCTCGACGCCGGCGAGCGCGTAGTGCTGCGCAAGCGGCTGGAGCAGGCGGTGCGGCGCGCGCGCCGGCGTGGTGGCGCGTCCGGCGTGCTCGCCGCGCTGACCGTGGCGGTGGCGTGCGACGTCGATCCCTCGGCCGTCGCGGCGATGTGCCGCCGTCCCGGCGAGCCGTGGTTCTGCCTCGAGCAGCCCGAGCGCGAGCGCTCGGCGATCGCGGCGCTCGGGTCCGTCGTCGCGCTCGAGGCCCGCGGGTCGGCGCGCTTCGACGAGCTCGCGGCCCGCTGGCGGGCACTCGCCCGCGAGGCGATCTGCGACCCGCCCGACGGCCCGCGCGGCGCCGGCCTCATCGCCTGCGGCGGTTTCGCGTTCGCGCCCGAGGGCGGGGCGAGCCCGCCGTGGTCGGCGTTCGCGCCGGCGTCGCTGCACGTGCCGGAGGCGTCGCTGGCGCGCCGCGGGGACGACGTGGCGCTGACGGTCGCTGCTCTCGCACAGCCCGACGACACGGCGGACGGCCTGCTCGGGCGCATCGAGCGTCGCCTCGGCGAGCTGCGCGTCGTGGGGCTGGCGCTGCTCGACCCCGATCCGGTGGGCCGGTACACGGTCGCGGCGAGCGCGCCGCCCGAGCACTACGAGGGCGCGGTCGCGCGGGCCGTCGAGCGCATCCGCGACGGCGACCTGCAGAAGATCGTCCTCGCTCGCGAGGTGCAGGTCCACGCGCCTGCGCCGCACGACGCCGCGGCGGTCTTCGACGTCCTGCGCGAGGGCTTCCCGTCCTGCCTGGACTTCTGCGTCGGGCGCGGCGACGACGTCTTCATCGCCGCGAGCCCGGAGCTTCTGATCCGCCGCGAGGGGATGCGGGCGAGCACGCTCGCGCTCGCCGGGTCGACGCGCCGCAGCGCCGACCCGTCCGTCGACGACCACCTGGGCGAGCAGCTGCTGCGCTCGGACAAGGATCGCGGCGAGCAGGCGATCGTCGTGCGCCGGATCGAGCAGTCGCTGCGCCCGCACAGCGTGTGGGTGACGTCGGCGCCCGAGCCGGTGATCGCGCGGATGGCGAACATCCAGCACCTCGCGAGCCCGATCCGCGCGCAGCTGCGCAAGCCGATCGGGGCGATCCGGCTCGCGGGGCTGCTGCACCCCACGCCGGCGGTCGGCGGGGAGCCGTTCGCCGTCGCCGAGCCGCTGATCCCCGCGCTCGAGGGGATGGACCGCGGGTGGTACGCGGGTCCCGTTGGCTGGACGGACACCAACGAGGACGGCGAGTTCTGCGTCGCGCTGCGTTGCGCGCTGCTGAGCGGCGCGGTCGCGCGCTGCTATGCGGGCGTCGGGGTGGTGCGCGAGTCCGACCCCGCGGCGGAGCTCGCCGAGACCGAGGTCAAGCTCGGCGCGTTGCTGCCGGTGCTCGCCGGCTGAGGGTTTGCCGGCGGTCGGATGGCGGGCCGTGGCGGTGCCGGACGCTGGTGGCGGGCCGGTCGCCGTCAGTCGCAGAGCGCGATGCTGGGGATCCCGATGATCGTGACCTTGCCGGTCTTCGTGCTGACGGCGAACTGCAGCTTGCCACCGCCGTTCTGGGGCACCTTCAGCAGCGTGACGCCGAACATCGCGTCGGTGCTGTGGTCGGCGACCGCCTTCGGAAACGCCTTCGTCACCTTCGCCAGTGGCGCGCCGATCGCGACGCCGTGTGCGGTCGCGCCGCCGCGCACGGTGATCGTCTGGATCTTGCGCGGCGCCGTCAGCGTGAGGGAGGCGGTGCCCCGCACGGGGGCCAGCAGCTTCGCCGAGCGCGCCGTCGGGCCGGCGAGCTGACAGCCGGCCGAGGTCGCGCCGATGAGATGCGCGGCGCGCAGCTCGGAGTACGTGGCACCGATGTTGACGAGCCCGACGCCGGCGGCCGTGATCTTCGGCTTGGGCTTGGCCTTCGTCGTCACGCCCGCCGCGACGCCGCCGCCGAGCGCCAGGGCGACGATCGCGACGAGCGACGCGAGGAGGGGCCGGCGGGCACGGATGGCGAACATGTCGCGAAACGTACCGTGCGCGGGCGCGCGGTGAGCCCGGCGCGCCGCGCCCGCGCTCAGTCGGGTGTCGCCGCGTCCGCCAGCGCCCGGTGCAGGGCGAGGTTCGCGGCGCGCCGCGTGCGGATCGCGAGGATCTTCGTGCCCGGCGGCGGCAGCGCGCGCTCGAGCTCGGCGCGCAGGCCGGCGACGCTCG
>DASXCR010000107.1:0-24748 GCA_036491075.1 Solirubrobacteraceae bacterium | reverse complement strand
GCGCTCTTGGAGAACTTGCTCATGCTGAGAATTCCCGGTCGGACACGAAGTAGTGAGCCTAGCAAGAGTGTCGCGCGGTCCTGACCGATGGTCGGGGCGCGCGGGCTCCTGCCGTCAGGCGCCCCCGTTGAGCACGGCGACGTAGGGCAGGTTGCGGTAGCGCTCGACGTGGTCGAGGCCGTAGCCGATGACGAAGCGATCGGCGATCTCGAAGCCCACGTAGCGGGGCTCGACGGCGACCTTGCGGCGCGAGGGCTTCGTCAGCAGCGCGCAGACCTCGATCGTCTTCGGGTCGCGAGCCCCGAGGTTGCGCAGGAGATATTGCAGTGTCAGTCCGGAATCCACGATGTCCTCGACGATGAGTACGTGGCGGCCCTCGATCGGGACGTCCAGATCCTTGAGGATTCTCACGACGCCGGAGGAGTCCGTCGTCGACCCGTAGCTCGCGACCGCCATGAAGTCGACCTCGCACGGGACCTCGATGTGTCGCATGAGGTCCGACAGGAAGAAGACCGCGCCCTTCAGCACCCCGACGAGCAGCAGGTCGCGGTCGGCGTAGTCGGCCGTGATCTGGCGCCCGAGCTCGCGCACGCGCCGGGAGAGGTCATCTGGCTGGACGAGGATCTCCCCGACGGCGTCGTCGCGCATGCCCGACGGAGTGTAAGCGCGCGGCGGTCGGGTCCCGGTTCGTGCAGCGCGCGGCGCTCGTGCCGGCTCCGTCACTCCCCGCAAGCCGGCTGCGGCGTCGGCGCCGCACGGCCCGGGGGTGTCGGCGCGACGCGCAGGACCCCGCCGGCCACGATCGCGCGGGCGCCGTCGCCGAGGTCGAGCGCGCCGTCGCCGAGCGCGAGGATGTCGGGCAGGCGCCCCGCAGCGCGGGCGCACAGGCGGCCGGCCGCGTCCTCGGCGAGCCGCCGCACGACCAGCCGCGCGAGCGCCGGCGGCAGCGCCGCGAGGTGCTCGATCGCGATCCGGTCGCGGCCGGCGAGCGCCGTCGCCACCACCTCGTCGAGCACGTCCGCCTCGTCGCGCAGCAGCTCCGCCGTGCGCACGACGTTCGCCTCGGCCGCCGGATGCAGCTCGCGCAGCGCCGGCACGAGGCCGGCGCGAGCGCGGTTGCGCGCGTAGGTCGGTTCGGCGTTGGAGGCGTCCTCACGCCATTGCAACCCGCGCGCGACGCAGTGCGCCGCCGTCTGCGCGCGGGTCGCACCGAGCAACGGGCGGACGAGCAGGCCATCGCGCGCCGCCATGCCGAGCAGCGCACGACGGCCCGGCGAGGCGGCGAGGCGGTAGAGCACGGTCTCCGCCTGGTCAGACGCCGTGTGCCCGGTTGCGAGCCGCGCGCCGCGGGCGGCGGCCAGGCGCGCACCGGTGCCGAGACGCAGGTCGCGCGCCCATGCCTGGAGGTTGCCGGGGCCCTCCGGCCGGCGCGCGACGTGGACGTCGAGCGCGACGTCCAAGCGCGCGCACAGCGCGCGGCAGTGCGCGGCGTCCTCGCCGGACTCCGTGCGCAGGCCGTAGTCGACGTGCAGCGCCGTGACCGCGCCGAGCCCGGAGAGGCGCACGGCGACGTCGAGCAGGCAGACCGAGTCGCGGCCACCCGAGAGCAGCACGACGACGGGCTGGGCGGCGGGCAGCAGGCCGGTCGCCCGGACGCGCTCGAGCAGGTCGTCCGTCGCCGCGTCGCTCGCCGCCATGCGGGCGAGTCTAGGGTCGGCCCCTACTGGTTCGTCCGGTAGGTCCCTCGTGCGTCTGGGCGGTTGCCCGCGTCGGCTGTCAAGGACGCGGCGAGGGAGTGGCCCTTGGGCCCTGACCGAGCGCGGACGCCGTCAGGAGGCGATCAGCGGCCGATCCAAGCGTGCGAGGACGTGCGCGGCGACCACTAGGGATCATTCCCGATAGGCAGCGGGCCCGGCCGCGCCGAGACTGCGACGCATGGACACGACTCCCGACACCCCCTCCCCACCGCCCCCGGATCCGACCCCCCGCCGCTTCGAGCGATCGAGCACCGATCGCGTCATCGGCGGCGTCTGCGGCGGTCTCAGCCGCTACTTCTCGATCGACGCGACGCTCGTGCGCATCGGCATGGTCGCGCTCGCGCTGCTCGGCGGGACCGGGCTGATCGTCTATGCCGCCGCGCTCGTCCTCGTGCCGCCCGACGGCGAGGTCCCGCCGGGCCCGACCGACACCCGCGACCGCGCGCTCGCCGTCGGCGTCGCGATCGCGCTGACGATCGCCGGCTTCGCCCTGGGCGTCTTCGGCGCCGGGCCCGCCGGCGCGCTCTTCCCACTCGCCGCGCTGGGCGTCGCGGGCCTCGCCGTCTGGTGGCTGGTCTCCGGCGTGCGGCCGAGCGGCGGCGCGGGGACGATCCTGCGTCGCGCCGTCCTCGGCGTCCTGCTGATCGCCGGCTGCTTCGCGCTCGCCGTCGGCAGCTTCCTCGCGAGCGGCTTCGGCGGCGGCGTGGTGATCGCCGCGCTCGTGATCGCCGCGGGCGCCGCGCTCGTCGGCGCCGCGTTCGTCGGCGGCGCTCGCTGGCTGATCCTCCCCGCGCTGGCGATCGCGCTGCCGCTGGCCTTCGTGTCGGCGGCCGGCATCGACCTGCACGGCGGCTTCGGCGAGAAGCGCGTCGATCCACGCACGCTGCCCGAGGTCAAGGACCATTACCGCATCGGCGCCGGCCAGCTCGTCGTCGACCTGCGCGACGTGAAGCTGCCCGCGGGCGACCGCCACATGAAGCTCGACGTCGGCGCGGGCCACGTGCTCGTGCTCGTCCCCGACGACGTCTGCGTCGCCAGCCAGGCGAAGGTCGGCATCGGCGCGGTGGCGGTGTTCGATCGCAACGGCGGCGGCCTGGACGTCGACTGGAGCGACGCGCGCCGCGCGCCCGCGAGAACCCCGCGGCTCGTGATCGATGCCGACATCGGGATCGGTCTGCTCGAGGTGCGCCACGACGAGGGCAGCGACTACGACGGGGGTCGCGAGCCGTTCGCCCACGGCTTCCACCCGACCGACGAACGCAACGCGGCGTGCGCGACGATGACGGCGAGCAGTGCTACGTCGAACGGATAGCCCCGACCGGCTTTGTCTGACGGCGGGCCTCGTGCTGATGGCCTTCGGCGCGCTGCTGCTGCTCGACCACACGGGCATCCTGCACCTGACGTTCGGGGCCATCGCCCCCATCGCGTTCGCCGCGGTGGGGGCCATCCTGCTCGCCAGCGGCCTCTCGCGGCGGGCGTGATCCGATGGCGCTGACGCGATGATGGCGCGCATGGCGACGACCCGCGGACGCTCGGCTGCGCTGCGCGACCTGCGCCGCGACCCGCAGCACGGCAAGGTCGCCGGCGTCTGCGAGGGCCTCGGGCGGCGCTTCGGCGTCGATCCGCTGCTGCTGCGGATCGCGTTCGCGGCGACGACGCTCGCAAGCGGGGTGGGGCTCGTCGCGTACGTCCTCGCGTGGATCCTGCTGCCGGCGCAGTCGCGTGACGGCAGCACGCTGGCCGTGATCTCCGAGCATGGCCGCCGCGGTTCGGTCGAGGTCGCGCTCGGCGTCGGCTTCCTGCTGCTCGCGGTCCTGCTCGCCCTGCGCGAGACGGGAATGCCGTTCTCGGACGTGCTGATCTGGCCGCTCGCGCTCGTCGCCTCCGGCGGCGCGCTGATCTGGCATCGCTCGACGGGCTCGGCCGACCCGGTGACGCGCGGCGCCCCGCCTCGCGCCGCCTGGCCGGGGACCGACGCGGCGCCCGGCGCCGGCGAGGTCGGTCCACGGGCGACGAGCTCCCGCGGGTCGCGGCCCGCGGTCATCTCGCGCATCGGGATCGGGGTGACGCTCGTGATCGCCGCGGCGATCGTCTTCCTGCAGTTCAGCGGCGCGCTCGCCGCCGCGACCGACGTGGCGCTCGCCGCGCTCGTGGTCGCGATCGCGTTCGGCGTCATCTTCGCGCCCTGGTTCCTGCGGCTCGCACGATCGCTGACCGCCGAGCGCGCGGAGCGCATCCGATCGCAGGAGCGCGCCGAGTTCGCGGCGCACCTGCACGACTCGGTCCTGCAGACGCTGGCGCTCGTGCAGAAGCGCGCCGGCGACCCGCGCGCCGTCGCCGCGCTGGCCCGCCGTCAGGAGCGCGAGCTGCGCACATGGCTGAACGGCGCGCCCGCGCGCGAGGCCGGGGAGCGCCGGCTGGCGGCCGCGCTCGAGGAGGCGGCGGCGGAGGTCGAGGGGTCGCACGGCGTGGCGGTCGACGTCGTCGCGGTCGGGGACGCGCCCCTGGATCGCGACGGCGAGGCGCTCGTGGCGGCCGCTCGCGAGGCGATGCTCAACGCCGCGAAGTTCGGCGACGGCTCCGCGGTGGCGGTCTACGCCGAGGTCGCCAGCGAGCGGCTGCAGGTGTTCGTGCGCGACCGCGGTCCCGGGTTCGATCCGCTGGCCGTGCCCGCCGATCGCCGCGGTGTGCGGGAGTCGATCGTCGGTCGCATGGAGCGCCACGGCGGGAGCGCCGCGATCACGGCCTCGCCCGGCGGCGGCACCGAGGTCGAGCTCGTGCTCGGGCGAGCGCCGTCATGACCGTGCGCGAGCCCGGTGCGCGCATGACCCGCGTCGTGCTCGTCGACGACCACGAGCTGTTTCGCGCCGGCGTGCGCTCCGAGCTCGACGGCCTCGTCGACGTCGTCGGCGACGCCGCGACGGTCGCCGCGGCCACCGCGGCGATCCGCGAGCACGCGCCCGACGTCGTGCTGCTCGACGTCCATATGCCCGACGGCGGCGGACTCGAGGTCATCCGCCAGGTGGCCGCCGACGTGCCCGCGACACGCTTTCTCGCGCTGTCGGTCTCCGATGCCGCCGAGGACGTCATCGCGGTGATCCGCGCGGGCGCCCGCGGGTACGTCACCAAGACGATCTCCGCAGCCGAGCTCGCCGACGCCGTGCGCCGCGTGCACGGCGGCGACGCGGTCTTCTCGCCGCGCTTGGCGGGCTTCGTCCTCGATGCCTTCGCCGGCACGGGGCAGGCGAGCCCGACACCCACCCCGAACCGCGCCGCCGATCTCGACCAGCTGACCCCGCGCGAGCGCGAGGTGCTGCAGCACATCGCGCGCGGCTACATGTACAAGGAGATCGCCCACCGCCTCGGTATCTCGGCCAAGACGGTCGAGGCGCACGTCTCCGCGGTCCTGCGCAAGCTCCAGCTCTCAAACCGCCACGAGCTCTCGCGCTGGGCGACCGAGCGGCGGATCCTCGACGACTGACCCGCCCGCGCCCAGCGGGGCCGGGCGCGCCTGCCCTGCCCGCGCCCGGCGGGCAGGGGCGCTACAACCGCAGGTGCGGGTACTCCGCCTCGACGACGGCGCGGTATTGGGGATAGACCGGCTTGGTGATCGGGATCAGCGCGAGCGCGGCCTTCATGTCGCCGCCCGTCTTGATCTTGCGCTTGGCGATCGCCAGCGGCACGTTCTCCTTGCCCTGGAAGTACTTGTTGGCGGTCTCCGACGACATCTTCATCTGGACCCTCGACTTCCAGTCGACGTCGTCGCTCCACTCCCAGTGCAGGCAGCCGTCCTCGCCGGGGCGCGCGGCGCGGATGTTCACGACGAGATCGACGTCCTCGAACTCCCAGCGCTGCGGGACGTCGGCGTCGCGGAGCTTGGGGCCCATGTCGGCGTCCTCGCTCATCAAGGTGAAGATGCGATCCATGACCGTGCGGAACTCGGCCGGACTGTTGAACTCGGCAGCCATCTGACGGGAACCTCCTGATGGGGTGACGTCGGCGCGGATGCGCGCCGACGCTCTACGCGCTGGGCGGCTTGGGCTTCGCGGCGGCGGGCTTGCGCGGCTTGGCGGCCACGCCCCGCGACGCGGCCGGCTTGGCCGCCGCGCGCCGCGGTGCGGGCTTGGGCTTCGCCTTCGCCGCCGCGTCCAGTGCGTCGATGCGCGCCGCGAGCGCGCGCACCTCGGTGCGCAGCGACTTGACGTCCTCCGCCGAGGCGGGGCGCAGGTCGTCGACGGCACCGCGCAGGCGGCCGGCGGTGCTGCCGAGCTCGTCGAGCAGCTCCGAGATGCGCTCGCGCGGGATCTGCGTCTGAAATGCCTGGTCGACGGCCTGGCGGACGGCCTCGGCGCGTGATGCGGGCTTCTTCTTGGCCATGGCTCGATCATATGCCCCGTCATGGCCGTCCACATTCACCCGACCGCGGCGCTGGCGCCGCGCGCGCTGCTGCCCGGCGACCCGGGACGCGCGCTGCTGCTCGCCCAGCTGCTGACCACCGAGCCGAAGATGTTCAACCACAACCGCGGCCTGTGGGGCTACACGGGCATCGCCTCCGACGGCGAGCCGCTGACGATCCAGAGCACCGGCATCGGAGGCCCGAGCGCCGCGATCGTGCTCGAGGAGCTCTGCGACCTCGGCCTCGAGTGCGCGATCCGGGTCGGCACGTGCGGTGCGCTGGCGGCGGCACTCGCGCTCGAGGACCTCGTCATCGCCGACGAGGCGCTCGCCTGCGACGGGACGAGCCGGGCGCTCGGCGCGGGCGAGCGGGTCGCCGCCGACGGCGAGCTCGTCGCCGCGCTGTTCGCGGCGACGAGCCCGGGCTCGGGTGCGCATGTCGGCGCCGTCGCGACGAGCGATCTCTTCTACGACCCGCGTCCCGCGCGCGCCCGCGCGTGGGAGGGCGCCGGCGCGCTGGCCGTCGAGATGGAGGCCGCGACGCTGCTGCAGGTCGGGTCGCGGCGCGCCATCCGGATCGCGTGCCTGCTCGCGGTGAGCGACGTCTTCGACGCCGACGGCACCCGTCGACGTCTCGACGCCGACGGCCTGGTCCGCGCCGGCGAGCGCCTGGGACGCGTCGCCGCCGCCGCGCTCGGCGCGCCGGTGACCGCGGCCGCGCCCGCGCCCGCGCCGCGCTAGTGGCTGACCTGCATGCGCTCCTGATGGGTGGGCACCGGCTCCTTGGCGCCGGGCAGCGCGTCGCGCAGCGCGGCAAGCTCGCGCGTAAGCGCGGCCAGGTGACCCTCGATGCCCTCGAGGCGCTGCTCGATGCCCGCTCCGGACGCAAGCGTCGAGAGCCGCTCGTCGAGGCGGTCGATGCCGTCCTCGATCCCCTCGAGGCGCTGGGACACCGAGCGCACGCGGCGCGTGAGCCGCTCGATGTCGGCGGCGGTCGGGATGTTGAGCGCTCCGAACGCCGCCTCCTGCGCCGAGGTCGCCTTGTCGCGGGTCTCGAACACGCGCGCGACGGCACCGCTCACGAGCGGGTTGGCGAGCAGATCCTCGACCAGCCGGCCGAGGGTGTCCTCGCTCTGCTTCGTGAGCCGCTCGCGCAGCCCTTCGGACTCGGTCTCGTCGCTCATCGGGCTGCGATCCTCCAGCCTGTAGGGGGCCGATCTGAGGCTAGCGCAGAGGACGACCGGTCAGGATGCCCGAGGAGGGTGGCGCGCCCGGCGCGTGCGCCCGCGAGGACGGACGCGACGGCGCGGCGGCCGTTCCGTCCACCCCAGGCAGTGGAATGGCCGTTCGCTTGCGGCGAGACGACGGGGTTTAGCGCTTTGGGCGATTTCCCGGTAGGCTGCCGCGCACGCGCATCGGGAGTCGCGTACTTGGAACACCTCCAGGGGGGAGATGCAGGGACACATGCACCACAAGCGTAGGCTGCTCATCGCTCTGGTCGCGACCGGCGGTATGTCCGTCGGTCTGGGATCGCTCGCCGTACCTGCGAACGCCGCACAGCGGACGTTCGTCATCACGCTCGTCGGGAACATCAAGAAGACGGTCACCCTCGACGTCGGTGCGAACACGCCCATCGATCAGATCAAGCTGCCGTCGATCCTCGGATTGCCGGTCCTCAGCATCCAGGAGATCACCGCGCCGCTGGCGCCGGCCTCTCCCGTGGTGACCACACCGGACTCGACGACGACGGCGACCCCGCCGACGCTCGATCAGCCGGCCGGTTCCGCGGAGGCCCAGAGCCAGCGCACGACCGGCCACAAGAAGCGCGCTCCGCGGCCCGGAGAGCAGGCGCTCGACACGGCCGGCAACGTCATCAAGTCGGCGATCACCAAGGTGCAGACCGCGATTCCGCAGAAGACGGACCTGCGCTTCTCCAACGGTGTTCCGACGCTCGAGAACCCGACCCTGTCGCTGGCACCCCTGGACCCCGTGGCGGTGGGCGTTCCGAGCTTCTTCATCGACAAGTTCCAGATCCCGATCTTCCTGCTCCCGATCTACCAGGCAGCGGGCATCCAGTACGGCGTGCCGTGGCAGGTCCTCGCAGCGATCAACGAGATCGAGACGAACTACGGCCGCAACCTCAACGTCTCGTCCGCCGGCGCGATGGGATGGATGCAGTTCATCCCATCGAGCTGGAAGCTCTACGGGGTCGACGCCAACGGCGACGGCAAGAAGGACCCGTACAACCCGGTCGACGCGATCTTCACCGCGGCGCGCTACCTGAAGGCCGCCGGCGCACAGACCGACCTGCGCAAGGCGATCTTCTCGTACAACCACGCCGACTGGTACGTCAACTCGGTGCTCATGCGGGCACGCTTCATCGGCGGCATGCCGGCCGACCTCGTCGGCTCGCTGAGCGGGCTGACCCAGGGCCGCTTCCCGGTCTACGCCAAGTCGAAGTACGCCGACGACATCTCCGAGACGGCGGCCGCGCGTCGCGTCGCACGAGGCAAGAACGCCGCGATGCCGGTCGAGGCGAACACCTCGCGCCACGGCATCAACATCTACGCCAAGTCCGGCGCGCCGGTCATCGCCGTGCAGGACGGCACGATCACGAAGGTCGGCAACAACAAGCGGCTCGGCAACTTCGTCGTCCTCAAGGACGTCTACGGCAACTCCTACACCTACGGCGGCCTGAAGAAGCTCGCCCATGAGGTGCCGGTGCCGAAGGCCAAGACGCAGAGCAAGGCGTCCGTCGACAAGGAGCTGGCGATCCCGGACGACGCCGCGCCGACGCAGGCCGCGACGGCCGGCAAGAACACCGGCAAGACCGCCAAGAACGTCGTCACGGCGACTGCCGGTGCCGCGTCCTCCGCCGACGACACGGCCACGCAGGACACGACCGCGAAGGAGCGGCTGTTCGCCAACCCGACCCGCCCGCAGGCGATGAGCGCCGGCGGCAAGCGTCAGCTGGCCGACACGGAGTCGGCGCTCGGCGGCAGCATCAAGAACTACTTCGGGGGCGTGTACGGCCTCAAGAAGAGCGATGTCGTCGCCAAGCCGCTGGTCGCGGGTCGGCACGTCATCGCCGGCACGATCCTTGGCCGCATCGGCAAGACCTCGAACGTGATCGCACCGCACGTGCTGTTCGAGATCCGGCCGGCAGGCCGCGGCGCGCCGCGCATCGACCCGCTGCCGATCCTCGACGGCTGGAAGGTCCTCGAGGCGACCGCGATCTACCGCGCGCAGGGCAAGAACGCGTTCTTCGGAGCGGATGCCGCGGGCGCCACGATCGGCCAGATCCTCCTGATGAGCAAGGAGGCGCTCCAGCAGCGCGTCCTCAGCGACCCGCGCGTCGACCTCTACTCGTGTGGTCGCCGCGACATCGAGGCGGGCCAGATCGACCGTCGCGTGCTCGCGGTGCTCGAGTTCCTGTCGTCGAGCGGCCTGAACCCGACCGTCACGTCCCTGCGGTGCGGCCACGGCTACTACACGACGGACGGCAACGTCTCGGCGCACTCGTCGGGCAACGCCGTGGACATCGCGAAGATCAACGGGATCCCGATCCTCGGCAACCAGGGTCCGGGCTCGATCACGGACATCACGATCCGGCGGCTGCTGACGCTGCAGGGCACGCTGAAGCCCGCGCAGATCATCAGCCTCATGACGTACGACGGCGCGGACAACACGCTGTCGCTGCCGGATCACGCCGATCAC
The DNA here is from genome assembly GCA_036491075.1 of Solirubrobacteraceae bacterium. Taxonomy (GTDB): domain Bacteria; phylum Actinomycetota; class Thermoleophilia; order Solirubrobacterales; family Solirubrobacteraceae; genus CADCVQ01. The sequence goes on along the minus strand of DASXCR010000107.1, from coordinate 14,879 downwards.
ATCCACGTCGGCTTCAGCCCGCAGTTCGATGCGTCGTCGAAGGCCGGCAAGATCGCCGCGTCGGTCCTGAAGCCGTCGCAGTGGGTCAAGCTGATCGACCGGCTCGGCCAGATCGGCAACCCGGTGGTCGCGGTCAAGCCGTCCAAGTACGCGATCAAGACGACGGTGACCCGCGCGAGCAGCGCTCACGTGGGCGAGTAGCCAACGACCACAGACCGCTCCTCCGGTCCAGGCAGCACCGAGACCGCCGTGACATCGTCACGGCGGTTTCGTTTTGTCCAGGTCGAGTATCCGTGGGCGCTCGGTCCCGAGCCGGGTCGCTACACGATCCGCGAGCACCTCGGCGAGGGACCGCGCCACATCCTCGTGCTCGCCGTTCTCGGCGCGCCGGAGCGTCGGCGGCTGGCGCGCCGCCACCGGCGCGCGCGCGACGCGGCACCCGAGCCACCGCCCGAGCCGGTGACGACGTCGCGCGCGACGCTCATCGACGCGATCGCGCTCGAGGGGCAGGAGGCGGCGGATCGCTGGCTGCGTGCCACCGACGTCGCCGCTGCCGCGGCGGAGGGCATCGCCCGGCTGAACCGCGTCCTGCACGCGCAGCGGATCGCGACCGCCGACCCCTACGCGCGCGACGTCTCGCTGCCCCAGGCACTCGCGGTGCGCGTCGGCTACGGCACGGGCGAGCACGTCGCCGACGGCCGCTGGGATCGAGCACGCGAGCTGTCTCGCGCGGCGGCCGGCGGCACGCGACGCGGCGGACGCGCCGCGCTGCGGCCGCAGGAGCGGCTCGCCGCCGCGCTGGGCGCGCGCGACGCGCTGCTCGCCGGCGAGGAGCTGACGCTGCGCGCACGCAGCGACGTCGATGCCGAGCGCTGGCGCGAGGCGGCGCTGCAGCTCGGCCTAGCCTTCGAGACGGCGCTCGCCGAGCTTGAGCCCTGGCGCGAGGTCACCGGCCTGAGCGCGCGCCTCGACGAGCTGCACGCACGCGGCGACGACATCCGAGCAGCCGCCGGAGCGGCGTTGCAGGGCGGCCTCGAGCAGCACGACATCGCGGTCGTGCGAACCGCGCTCGGGCGCCTGGAGGCCGCGCTGCGGGCGCGTACCGCCGGCGGGATCTGAGCCCGCCGGCGCGGGTCGGCCTACTCGCCCTTCCAGACCGCCTGGCGCTTGCCGAGGAAGGCGCCGATGCCCTCGCGCGCGTCGGCCGTCGCGAAGACCGTTGCGAAGGCCGCCTTCTCGGCCTCGATCCCCTCGTCGAGGTCCGCGTCGCCGGCCGTCGTCCGCTTGATCGCGCGCACGGCGAGCGGTGCCTGGCCGGCGAGCTTGCGCGCCCACGCCATCGCGACGTCGTGCAGCTCGTGGTCGGGGACGACGCGGTTCACCAGCCCGATCTCGTAGGCCTCGGCGGCCGAGATCGGATCGCCGGTCAGGTTGAGCTCGAGCGCGCGCGCCGTGCCGACGAGCCGCGGCAGCCGCTGCGTGCCCCCGAAGCCGGGGATGATCCCGAGGTTGACCTCGGGCTGGCCGAAGCTCGCCGACTGCGCCGCGATCCGCACGTCGCAGCCCATCGCGAGCTCGCAGCCACCGCCGTAGGCGACGGCATTCACCGCGGCGATCGTCAGCGTCGACGACTGCTCCATCCGACGCAGCAGCGCATGCGCGTCGGCGAGCATCGCCGGGCCGGACACCGCGTCGAGCTTCGTGAACACCTTGATGTCCGCGCCCGCGCACCACAGCATCGGGTTCGCCGACGCGATCACGAGCACCCGGATCGCCTCGTCGGCGTCGACGTGATCCCACAGGCGCGTGAGCTCGGCGATCACCTGCGGTGACAGCGAGTTCGCGGGCGGCCGGTCGAGCCAGGCGATCGCGATGTCCTCGCGCGTCTCCAGGCGCACCGCCTCGCCCTGCTGGAAGCCACCGTCTGCGTCCGGGCGCGCATAGGCGAAGAAGCCCTGGCCGGCCTTCGCGCCGAGGCGGCCCTGCGCGACGAGCCGGCGCAGGATCAGCGGCGGCGCGAAGCGCTCACCCCACTCGTGCGCCGCAGTCTCGAGCTGCTCGAGCAGCACGTCGAGGCCGGTCTGGTCGGCGCGCGCGAACGGCGGCGGGATCAGCCCCGCGCCGGCCATCATGCCGAGATCGATGTCGCGGACCGTGGCCATGCCGTCCTCGAGCAGCAGGCACGACTCGACGAACGCCTTCAGCACGAAGCGCTGCGTCAGCTCCTCCGCGTCGAGCTCCGTGGCGCCCTCGGTGCGCGGCTGGCCGTTCTCGTAGAAGCCCTTGCCGGTCTTGGCCCCGAGCTCGCGGGCGGCGACGAGCGCGCGCATCCCCTCGTGGACGTAGAAGCTGTCGCCGTAGCACGCGTGCAGGTGCTCGGCGACGTGCAGCACGGTGTCCAGGCCGAGCAGGTCGGTGAGGAAGAACGGCCCCATCGGCGCCACGCGCGACGCCGACACCGCGTCGTCGATCGCCTTGATCGACAGGCCGTTGTCCTCCTGCAAGCGCCAGATCTCCGAGATCGACGACATCAGGATCCGGTTGACGACGAAGCCGGGCTCCTCGCCGCAGGCGATCGGCATCTTGCGGATCGCCTGCGCGAACGTCGTCGCGGCCTGCATCGTCTCGGGCGACGTGTCCGCGCCCTCGACGATCTCGACGAGCCGCATCATCGACGCCGGATAGAAGAAGTGAAAGCCGACGACCTTGTCGGGGCGGCTCGTGATGTCGGCCATCTCGCTGATCGCCAGCGAGGAGGTGTTCGACGCGAGGATCGCGTGGCCCGGGGTGCACGCGTCGAGCTCCGCGAGCACCGCCTGCTTGATCTCCATCCGCTCCGGCACGGCCTCGATCACGAGGTCGACGTCGCCGAACGCGTCGTAGGACGTCGTGCCGGTGATCCGGCCGAGGATGGCCTGCGCCTGCTCGGCCGCCTGCTCCTCGGTGATCTTCTCCTTGCGCACGAGGTTCGCGAGCTGCGCGCCCGTGACCTCCTCGGCCTTCTTCAGACCGAGATCGACGAACTCCTGCTTGACGTCCTTGAGCACCACCGGGATGCCGGCGGATGCGATGACCTGGGCGATCTCGCCGCCCATCGTCCCTGCGCCGACGACCGCGGCCTTGAACACGAACACGCTGTGAGAGCTCCTTCGGTTGGGGGCGCGGCACGAAGCCGCGGAAGTCTGTGAAGCGGTGGGCCGGGCGCGGGCGAGCGGCGCGCCGTCAGTCCAGCAGCTCGCGCCGCAGGGCACCGACCGCCGCCGCCAGCTCGTCCAGGCGCGGGCCGATCTCGGACCGCAGCCTGTCGCGCTCGCTCGCGCCCACGTCGGTGAGACGGTAGAAGCGCCGCGAGCGCCGCTCGGGATGCTCCCACTCGCCGGCGACGAGACCCTCGGCCTCGAGCGCGCGCAGCAGCGGATACATCGTGTTGGGGTTGACCCCGACGAGCCCGCCCGTCAGGGCGGCCACGTCGTCCATCAGCTGGTTGCCGTAGGACGGACGCTGGCCGAGCAGGTGCAGCACGAGCAGGCGCAGCAGGCCCGCTCGGCGCAGGCCGCCGAGCAGCGGGTCGGCGGACCCGGGCCCGCTCTGCGAACCGGCCGCGGCCGGCCCCGCTGCGCCTGCCGGCCTGAGTCCCGCCGCCGCCCGGACGTCGCCGGCGGCCGCCGTCTCGGCGACGGCCGCCTCCGTGCTGCGACGGCGTGGCGCCATCGCTGCAGTATGGCGAGCGACGGCCCACGACCGATGCGCCGGGCGCCGCGCTACGCGATCGCCGTCGCCGGCTGCTCGATGCGCCGCGGCAGCAGCGTCTCGCGGGCGATCACGAGCCGCTGGATCTGCGACGTGCCCTCGTAGAGCTGCATGATCTTCGCGTCGCGCATGAGCTTCTCGACCTTGTACTCCTTGATGAAGCCGTAGCCGCCGAAGACCTGCACCGCGTCGGTCGTGACCTCCATCGCGCTGTCGGCCGCGTAGCGCTTGGCGTGCGAGGACTCGAGCGTGTTGCGAGCGCCCTGGTCCAGCAGGCTTGCGCTGTGCCACGTCGCCAGGCGCGACAGGTGCACCTTCGTCGCCATGTCGGCGATCATGAACTGGATCGCCTGGTGCATCGCGATCGGCACGCCGAACTGCACGCGCTCCTTCGAGTACGCGACGGCCATCTCGAACGCCGCGCGCGAGATGCCGGTCGCCATCGCCGCGACGCCGGGACGCGTGCGGTCGAGCACCATCATCGCGAGCTTGAAGCCCTTGCTCTCCTCGCCCAGCAGGTAGCGCGCGTCGACCTCGGTCTCGCTGAACGTGATGGTCGCGGTGTTCGATGCCCGCTGGCCCATCTTGTCCTCCTTCTTGTCGACCGTGACGGTGTCGTCGCGGCGCACGAGGAAGGCGGAGATGCCGCGATGGCCGGCCTCGGGGTCGGTCTTCGCGTAGACGACGAAGTAGTCGGCGTAGCTGCCGTTCGTGATGAAGCACTTCGAGCCGTTGATGACGTACTTGTCGCCTCTGCGAACCGCGCGCGTGCGCATGCCGCTGACGTCCGAGCCGGCGTCGGGCTCGGTCAGGCAGAAGGAGGCCAGCTTCGGCGAGCCGGTCAGCGCCTCGCCGAACTCGCGCTTGACGTCCTCCGAGCCGCCGAGCATGACCGGCGCGGAAGCCAGGCCATTGGCGCCCAGCGACGTCTGCACGCCCGAGCAGCCCCACGACAGCTCCTCCTCGATGATGCAGCCCGACAGGTAGTCAAGGCCCGCGCCACCGTACTCCTCAGGGATGTGGGTGTTCATGAGCCCGACCTCGTGCGCCTTGTCGATGATCGCCTGCGGCCACCCGCCGTCACGGTCGAGCTCCCACGCGACGGGACGGATCTCCTTCTCCGCGAAGTCGTGCGCGAGCTCGCGGAGGTCCTTCTGCTCGTCCGTCAGGGTGAAGTCGACCATGGTGCGCTCCTGGAAGAGTGGTGTCGAGACTCGATTGACTGGTCAGTCAACTCTCTGTACCCGCAGAGTATCGGACGTCGACGCCGATGTCTGTAGGGCCGCTGCCGATGGCGCGCCGGCTGGGCCAGCCGACCTGATAGGAATCGGCCATGGCCAACCCGCGGCAGTTCGATCTCGAGGACATCGTCAACCGACCGGGCACGTACTTCAACCCCCAGACCGAGGTGCTGATCGTCGTCGACGACTCGCCCGACGTCGACACCGAGGTCTTCAACATGGAGGACTTCGAGGGCGCGGACTGGGTCCTGATCTCCGACGAGTCGCCGATCGACGAGCAGGTTCGCGACGAGCTCATGCAGGCCTTCCAGGTGCGCCACGGGTCGGCGCTGAGCGCGGGCCTCGGCGCGGGCGACGACGTCGTCGACGACGACGAGAACGCCGAGCCCGAGGCGGACGAGGTCGAGGAGCTCTAGAGCCGGCCGCGGCGCGGTGCCGCGCGCCGCCCAGGCCCGCCGCGAGCGGGTCCTTCGCGAGCAGCGCCGCGGCGAGCGCCGCCGCGGCGAGCGCCGCCGCGGCGAGCGGGCCGCTCACACGTTGATCGTGCTGAGCAGCCACAGGCCGAGGCTCGTGTAGCCGACCATGACGGCGAGCATCCAGTACTGCGAGCGCGTCGCGGTCCTGCGATCGCGAAACGCGACGAGCGCACGGTCGTGCGCGAGCGCGAGCCCGGCGGCGTGGCCGCCGACCAGCAGCAGCGTCTGGACGTACCAGACGTCCTGGCTGGAGAGCAGCTTGTAGTCGATCGTCCAGCGCGCCGTCCCGAGCAGGTTGGCGCCGGTGCCCAGCGGATCGGACGCGAGATAGCCGATCGCCTGCCCCTGGAAGATCAGGTAGGAGAAGTAGTGCGCCATCGCGTAGGCGAACGCGATCGGCACGAGGCTGTGCACGAAGCGCCGCGACAGCCCGGGCATCCGCGTGGCCCCCAGCTGCGACATCCCGTTGACGCCGACGCGGTAGATCGTCGCCGCCAGGCCGATCGAGAACAGCAGTCCGACCGACCCGGCCAGCTCCGCCGACCCGGTCGCTCCCGCCGCCGAGAAGAGGTTCTCGAGCTTCGGCGCGAGCAGGGTCCAGGCCTGGCCGTTGGTGAGCCCGTCGAAGGTCGTCGAGCCGATGATCGCGCACAGCAGGCCGACCGTCCCGGCCCCGACGTCGAGGTGCGCGAGGCCGGAGAGCAGCGGTCGCCGGTACACGCGGTCGCCGCGGCGCACGAGCGGCGACATCGCCGCGAACAGCCCGAAGTAGACGCCGAACGGGTCGGCGTGCGAGCACCACTCGCGGATCCCGTAGCGGTACATGCCCGCGAGCGCGACGGCGACGTACGCGAGCGCGAGCACCGCGAGCAGGTGCGGGTCGTCGCGGTTGACGAGCACGAGCTCGACCCACGCGAAGGCGACGATGCCGACGGCGGCGGGCCAGTGCCCCAGGCGCTCCGGGTACGGCCGCGTCGTGTGCGAGATCTTCGTCCGCGTGGCGATCCACGCGACCGCACGAGCGAGGGCGCGCCACGGGCTCAGCCACTCGAAGACGTTGCCGAGCACCGCGCTGACCGGCACGAGGCCGACCCAGAAGATGACGTAGATGAACGACGGCTCGATGTTCGCGGTCGCCGTCTGGTTGCCGGCCAGGCCGGCGTAGACGACGAGCACGAAGACCGCGACCGCGAAGGCGCCGAGCACGACGTCGACCGCGCGCGGGATGCGCAGGCCCGCCCGCTCCTGCGCCTCCTCCAGCCGGGGCTTCTGCCACAGCACCGCGAGGCCGACGAACGACAGCACGAGGACGATCGACGCCGCCCACGCGAACAGCCAGCTCGGGACCGGCAGGTCGGTGCGACCGGCGAGCCCGTGCGCCGACGCGCTCGCCGGCAGCGCGACCGCGGCGAGCGACGCCGCGGCGAGGGCGGCCGCGGCTCGCCGGGGCAGCCGTGCCGCATGCGCCCGCGCGCGCCGGTCGGGCCGTCTCGCCGTGCCCGTACGCGCGGCGGGCGGCGCACGATGCGCACGCAGCCGCGCCGCCGCGCCGCGCACCTAGCTCTCCTTGCGGCGGCTGCCCGCCACGGCCACGCCGCCGAGGGCGAGGGCGAGCAACCCGATGATGAGCGCGACCACGGCGAGCCCGCTCGTCTGCTTCTTGACGACCGTCGCGGCGGGCGCGGCGGTCGAGCCCTGCGAGCCACCGCTCACGTTCGCCGGCAGCTTCGCCGGCGGGCCCGCGTCACCGCCGGTGACGTCCAGCAGCGCGCCGCCCGCGGCCGAGATGTCGACCGTCGGCGACGGCATGTCGGCGTCGGCCGGGCCGATCCAGCGGGCGACCTTGCCGTCGGAGTAGTGCTGGACCGTCGGGAACGAGAGCACGTCACCGGCCTTCGCGGAGTCGGGGATGCTCAGCGTCAGCGGGAAGTTCTGGAAGTTCCCCGGCGCGATCTTGCCGCCCGTGAAGTCGACCTCGGTCGTCTCCGTCGTGACGACGCCGTCGTCGGTCTTGATCGGCTTGGCGAGCTTCTTGGTCTTCGCGACGAATCTCCAGCCCGCGGGCGGCTCGCCGAGCGCCGACAGCACGCCGGCCGGCAGCTTGACCTGGATCTCCGTCGTGTTCGCGCTCGTCTCCTCGTTGGGGACGCGGATGTTCGTCGTGATGTACGACCCGGCGGGGATCGCGTTCGGATGCAGGCTCACGTGGGCCTGCGCGACTGCGGGCAGTGCGGCCATCAGGCTCGCCGCGCCGGCGAGCACGAGCGTCTTGCGATGCATGGAGTTGCTCCTTTGAGAGGTGAAGGTCGGCTGGCAGGTGCCCGGCGCGCTCAGCGCACCGGCACCTTCAGCGTCGCGTCGTACTGATCGAAGTCCGACACGCGGCTCGTGACGTGCAGCTGCCAGTTGCCGCCCGGGACGAGTTGCACGCTGTCGACGACGTAGTGCCCCGGTCCCGCGGCATGCGCCGTCGCGGGCAGCGGCCCGATGCCCTTGCTTGGCAGCGACAGCGTGACCGTGAGCTGCTTGGTCCCGTCGAACGGCGTGCCGTCGGATGCCCGCAGCACGTAGAGGTGCATCTCGTTCACGCCGACCCGCGCCGGATCCACCGTCGCCTCCAGGCGCAGCGGGCCGAGCGCGGTCGTCCCGTCAAACGGCCCCGCCGCCAGCGTGTCGGGCGGGGGGTAGCTCACGAGCGCCGCCGTCACGCCGAGCACGACGAGCACGAGCCCGACCTCCGCGCGCAGCGTGCGCCGCAGCAGATGGCCGGCGCCACCCGGGGGCGCGCCGGAGTCCGCGAGCCCGCGCAGCGTCGGGATCACCCGCCGGCGGTTGACCACGCCGACGCCGATCAGGACGAGGATCAGCACGACCTTGATCACGATCGCGCGGCCGAAGCCCGTGTGCAGCAGCTGGCCCCAGGCATCCATGTGCTCGATCGCCTGGATCGTCCCCGTCACGAGCAGGACGACGACGCAGCCGAGCGCGATCGGCGAGAAGCGCAGCAGCGTCGCCGCGAGCAGCCGCGTGCGGTCGGGTCCCTGCAGGCAGCGGGTCGCCGCCGGCAGCGCGAACAGCGCGAGCACGAGGCCGCCGATCCACGCGCTCATCGCCAGCACGTGCGCGACGTCGAGCGGGAACAGCAGCGCGACCGGCTGCTCGGTGCTCGCGTGCCCGCCGAGCGCGGGTGCGATCGCGATGTAGGCGAGCGGGATCGCGGCGAGCGCGAGCGCCCCGCGCGGCGGTCCGGGGGCCGCCAGCCCGTCGGCGCCGAGCGCCACACGCTGCAGGGCCGCCGCCTTCGCGGTCTGCCCGGCGCCGCGCAGCAGCAGCGTGAACGCGCCGCCGGCGACCGCGAACGCGATCGCCCGCGCGATCCACACGTGGCCGAAGCGGGTGCCGAGCACGTCGCCGACGACGCTCGGCTTGAGCGCCGCCCAGGCGGTCGTGGCGCCCGCGGTCGCGCCCTGCAGGACGAGGCCCGCGAGCCCGCAGACGATGCCGAGCAGGACCGCGCCGAGCAGGATCCGCCGCAGCTTCGACACGAACGCCGCCGAGGCCTGCGCCCACTCCTCCCCCGCTCCGGCGGCCGAGCGCAGGCCCGGCAGCCAGACGGCGAGCAGGAACGCGAGGCCGCCGAGCACGAGCGCGGTCGCGAGGTAGTTCAGCCCGCGGACGAGGCCGAACGCCGTCTCGGTCATCGGACCGGCGTTCGACTTGCCGATCAGCTGGGCGACCGTCGGCGCGGCGGCCGCTCCCGGCTTTCCGATCGAGAACACGAGCCCGCCTGAGACCGGGTGGCTGTCGGCCGAGATGACGCGGTACGTCGCGACGTAGGTGCCGTCCGGCAGGTTCGGCTTCAGGCCGACGCCGAGCTGCGAGCCGATCCCGTTCGGGTGCGTCGACTGCCCGTCGTCGACGCGCTGGGACTTCGCGTTGAAGACGCGGATCGCGCCGAAGTTGCCCTCGACGGACTCGCTGTACTTGAAGATGATCTGCTTGGGCTGCGTCTTGACGGTCGCCCCGCGCTCGGGCACGGTGCCCTCGAGCAGCGCGTGCGCCGACGCACCGGCCGGCGCCAGCAGCAGGGCCGCCAGGATCGCGACGAGCGCGAGCCCGAGCGGCGGGCGCACCCGCCGCGGGCTCACCACGCCTCCTTGCGCGAGCCTCCGGCCGTCGCGACCTTGGGCGGGCGACCGCCTCCCCCGCCCGCGCCGGGGCCGGGGTCGCCATCGCCGCCGCCATCACCGTCGTCCTCGGCCTCCGCGCGACGGCGGCGCACGACCACGACGCTCGCACCGCCGAGCAGCAGGATCACGACGAGCGCGATGAAGGCCCCGGCCGGCGGGCCGCCCGAGGATCCGCGCCAGAACAGCGTCCCGGCGATCGCGCCGCTCTTGCCGCCGGTCGTGAGCGGGACGCGCCAGTCGTCGACCTTCGTGCGCTTGGACTTGTTCTTGACCGCGGGCGGGGTCGACGCCGCCATCCAGTGGATGCGGTGATCGTGGAACTGGTAGCGCCCGTCGTGCTCGATGACCTTCCACTCCGGCGGTGCCTTGGGATCGGCGAACTTCGGCACCGGTGCCGTGTCCGTCGGGTCGTTGTTGAGGTAGTAGGCCGGCGACTTGATGTTGACGGCCACCGTGCCGTTGGGGTCCATCCGCAGGTACGGCTCCTTGTTGTAGCCGTAGATCGTGATCGACTTCGTGCTGTGGTTGATGACCTCGAGGCGGTCGTCGCCGTTGAGCACGGTGACGCTGAAGCCCGGGATGCTCGGGGTCACGCCCTCGACGAGCGATTCGAAGTTCGGGTTGCCCGCATGGGCGAGCGCGGACGGTGCGAGCAGCGCGGAGCCGAGGACGGCGAGCGCAACGGCGCGGAGGGTGCGACGGGCCATTGGGCGGCCCTCCTTCTGAGTCGGATCGGAGATGGCTCCGGCCCGTCAGTGGCGCCGGAGCGTGCTAGGCGGTGCGGCGCGGCACGAACGGCGGCGGGCGCACGGCCAGCGACGACGCGATCAGGCGGCCGCCCCGGGGCAGCGCGCGCGGCGAGCGACGCGCGACGGCGGCGGGCGCAGCTGCCGCGCGGCGCGGCGTCGAGACGAACGCGGCCGCGAGGCGGGCGAGGCGGTCCTCGCCGACGTAGCGGCCCGCGAGCAGCGGCAGCGACAGCAGCAGCACCGGCAGCGCGAGCAGCACGTCGCTCGGCGCGCCGACCTGCGTCAGCGCGGCGAGCGCCAGCGTCAGGGCGGCGAGTCCGAGCAGCAGTCGGCGATCGCGGCGAGTCATGGACCGCCATGGTGACACGTGGAGCACACCCGCCGCCAGTCTCAACCGCCACGAGCGAGTTGCGGCGCGCGAATCGGCTGCTATACATCCCGCCTCAATGGCACGCTCCCGCGCCGCTCGGATCGCCCTGCTCGCCGTCGCGCTGGCGGCGTTCCCGGTCGCCGTGATGGTGCCGGGGCTCGAGGTGGGCGTCCTGTCCCTGGCGCCGGCGATCGTCCTGATCGCGTCGCTGCTGGCCGGCCGCTACGTCGGCGAGGAGCGCCTGCGGCGCCTCGCCGCGGCGTTCCGCCACCGCCGTTCGCGCCGCCCGCCGGCAGCGGCGGCTCCCCGCCTCCACCGTCGCCGCGCGCCGATGCCGCGCGGCGGGTCGCTGCTTGCGACCTCGCTGGCGGTTCGACCGCCGCCCCTGCGGCCCGCGCTGCGCTAGCAACCGCCGGTCGTCGTCCGCCCCGGGTTCGCCTGCGGGGCCGCGGGCGCCTGCCGGCGACGCTCGACGCCGATCGGACGCCACCGCCCGCACCGCGGGCACGCGTCCGACGCGTCGGCGACCCCGCCGGCGTACGCGGCCCTCGACGGGCCGCCGTGCGCCGTTCGACCAGCAGGGCCGCGTCCGCGCGGCCCGCATCAGGAGGTTCTGACACGTCATGCGAGCTCCCATGCGGCCGGCCGTCGCGGCGATCGCCGCGCTGGCCGGGCTGACCCTGGCCGCGCCCGCGCTCGGCCACCAGACCGTGGTCGATCGCGGCGTCGCGGTGACGCTGCACGTGCTGCCCGACGACGACCCCGTCGCCGGAAGGCCCGCGACGATCGTCGCGGTCGCGGTGCGGCCCCCGAAGGGCGGGCGCTTCACGTTCGGCACGTGCAGGTGCCAGGTGAAGGTCGCCACGGCGACCGGGAAGGTCCTCCTGAACGAGCGATCGGGCAAGCGCACGCCGTTCGTCTTCCCAGATCCCGCTGCCTACGAGATCACGTACTCCGGCAGCTACCGCGCGAAGAGCCACACGACCAAGCGCTTCAGCGCCGTCTTCGCGATTCGCGCGTCCTGAGCCACTTCCGAAAGAGAGCATTCCTCATGACCCTCCGCATCCAGCCCAGAGCGGCGCTCGCCGCCGCCGTCGTCGTCGCGGGCGCATCCGCGCTCGCGCTGCCCGCCCTGTCGTCGGGCCACTCCACCGTCAGCGCCCTGCAGCCGCAGGGCCCCTCGCTCACCGCGGCCCGCGGCACCTACGTGGTGCGGTCGCCGAACGAGACCGAGACGCAGAGCACCTGGAAGATCGTGATGTACGTCCCGGCTGCGATCCAGGAGAGCTTCACCGTCAAGCAGGACCCCAACTGGAAGATCCGCATCACCCGCGAGGACACCGGCAGGCGGGGTGAGGGCGCCGGCAAGATCTTCGCGATCAAGCGCGTCTCGTGGACGGCCCGCAACGCCGCCGCCGAGATCGAGCCGAGCATGTTCGGCGAGTGGCCGGTGCGCTGGGTCGACCCCGTGACGCCGCAGAGGCTGTGCTTCGGGATCGCGCAGTACTACCGCAACCTCGACGGCAGCCGCCGCAAGCCGCAGATCGTCGACTGGACGGGCGATCCGGCGACCTCCGACACCCCGCGCTCGTGCATCGACGTCGTCGCCTCGGCGCCCGCGTCGTGACCGCGGCGGTCGCGCTCGGTGCCCTCGCGGCACCGGGCGCGGCCGCCCACGTCACCGTGCAGCCGTCCGCGTCGCGGCCGGCGGACCTGCAGCGCTACCGCGTGATCGTGCCCGACGAGCGCGAGTCGAGCTCGACGACCGGCGTCGATCTGAAGCTGCCGAGCGGGATCACGTTCGCGCTCGTCGAGGCCGCCGCCGGCTGGCACGCGAGCCTCCTGCACCGGTCGAGCGAGGTCTCCGAGATCCGCTGGAGCGGCGGCCACGTGCCGCCGGGCGGCTACGCCGAGCTGCACTTCATCGCGCGCAACCCGGTTCGCGCGGGTCCGATCGCGTGGAAGGCGCTGCAGCGCTACGACGACGGCCAGGTGGTGCGCTGGATCGGAGGCGAGGACTCCGACGAGCCGGCTCCCACGACGCTGCTCAGCGAGCGCGCGGTGCCCGTCGACGTCGTCAGCACGGACGGCGAGGCGCTGCCCGCGGCGGCCCCGCCGGCGGCTGCGGCGGCCGGTCCGTCGTCGCAGGCCGCGACGCCGGGGCGCGACGGGCTCACGCTCGCGATCGCGATCGTCGGCGTCGTGCTGGGCGCCGCGGCGCTGGGCGTGTCCGTCAGACGCCGCCGGCCCGCGACCGCGTGACGCCGGTCAGCCGCTGAACGTCTGGTAGAGCAGGAAGGCGTTCAGCGCGCTGATCAGCGTCGCGACCGCACCGGCGACGACGGTCGTGAGCGGGCGGTTGACGAGCGCGCCCATGAGGTCGCGGCGCGCCGTCAGCCAGACGAGCGGCACGAGCGCGAACGGGATCCCGAACGACAGCACGACCTGCGAGATCACGAGGGCGCCGCTCGGGTTCACGCCGATCGCGAGCACGATCAGCGCGGGCGTCATCGTCACGGCGCGGCGCAGCACGATCGGGACCGCGCGCGCGATGAAGCCCTGCATGACGACCTGGCCGGCGTACGTGCCGACGCTCGAGCTCGCGATGCCAGACGCCAGCAGCGCGACCGCGAAGGCGAGCGCCGCGCCGCCGCCGACGAGCCGCGCGAGGCCCGCGTGCGCGCCCTCGATCGAGTCGACGCCGGTCATCCCGGCGCCGTGGAAGAGGTGCGCGGCGACGATCAGCATCGCCATGTTCACGAGGCCGGCGAGCGTCATCGCGATCGTCACGTCGATGCGCTGGAAGTGCAGCAGCCGGCGGCGCTCGCCGTCGTCGCGCGCGACGATCCGGTTCTGCGTCAGGGCGGAGTGCAGGTAGATCACGTGCGGCATCACGGTCGCGCCGAGGATCCCGGTCGCCAGCAGGATCGAGTCCGTCCCGGCGAAGCCCGGCACGAGGCCACGCGCGACGCCGCCCGGATCGGCGCCGACCGAGAAGGTCTCGTAGAGGAAGCCGCCGACGATGATCGCCAGCAGCCCGACGATGCACTGCTCGAAGCGCCGGTAGCCCTTGGCCTGCAGCGCGAGGATCCCGAACGCGGCGACGGCGGTGATCAAGCCCGCCGGCAGCAGCCCGACGCCGAAGAGCAGGTTCAGCGCGATCGCGGCGCCGACGAACTCGGCCAGGTCGGTCGCCATCGCGATCAGCTCGGCTTGCACCCACAGCCCCCACACCGCCGGGCGCGGCAGGTGCTCGCGGCACAGCTCCGGAAGGCTGCGGCCCGTCGCGACGCCGACCTTCGCCGACAGGTTCTGGATCAGCATCGCCATGAGGTTCGCGGCGACGATCACCCACAGCAGCAGGTAGCCGTACTTCGCGCCGCCGGCGACGTTCGTCGCGAAGTTGCCCGGGTCGACGTAGGCGATCGCCGCCACGAACGCCGGGCCGAGGATCGCGAGGCGGCCGCGCAGCGGGCCGAGCCTGCGCAGGCGCTCGAGCGTCGACTCCTCGGCGGCCGCGGGCTCGGGCATCGGCTCCTGCGAGTCGGGCGCCGGCGCCAGCACCGCCCCCTCGAGGGGCGGCGTCATGGCCGGCCGCGGGTGATCGTGCGGCGCATGAGAATCAAAGTTTAGACACAACAAAACCTTGATTCCAGATCCGTGGACGAACGTCCACGAGCACAGCCGCGAGCGCGGTTGCGCTACGCGTAGAAGAAGACGACGCCGAGCACGGCGTAGACCGACAGCAGCTGCATCCCCTCGTACCACGTCGACTCGCCGTCCTGGGTCACGTGGTTGGCGATCAGGATCGCGAGGAAGATCGCGCCGAGCTCGTAGCCGTTGAAGACCAGCGCCATCGGGTTCGGGCCGAGCACGAACGAGACGAGCACGAGCAGCGGCGCCGCGAACAGCGCGATCTGCGCGCTCGACCCGATCGCGATGTTCACCGACATGTCCATCTTGTCGCGCATCGCGAAGTAGATCGCGACCCAGTGCTCGGCCGCGTTGCCGACGATCGCCACGACGATCAGGCCGACGAAGAACTCGCTCAGGCCGATCGTGTGCGAGGCCTCGGCGATCGACCCGACGAGGATCTCCGACAT
>DASXCR010000106.1:0-1802 GCA_036491075.1 Solirubrobacteraceae bacterium | reverse complement strand
CGACCGTGCCCGCGGACAGCGGCGCCTTCTTCGCCGCCTACAGCGACGGGCCGTCGGCGCTCGGCGGCCCGCCAAGCGCGGAGACCGGCGCGGCGAGCGCGATCGCCGACGACGGGGCGAGCCTCGCCGGAGTCATCGACGGCGCCGCCACCGCGTTCGCGTTCGAATACGGCCCGTCGGAGTCCTTCGGCGCACTGAGCGCGGTGGACAGCGCGGGCTCGGGCAGCGGCTCGCAGGCCGTGGCGCTGCCGATCGCCGGCCTCGCGCCGGGCACGACGTATCGCTACCGGATCGTCGCCACGAACGCCGACGGCACCGCCGCGGGGGCCGTTCGGAGCTTCACGACGCCCAGCGCGACGTAGCCCGCACCGTCACCTGCCTGCTCCGAGCGCTCCGACCGCAGCGGTCGGGGCTCGTCGACAGCGTCATGCCGCGACCCGACGGCGCGCGCCGTCACCCCCGCGGGGGCCACCGCGTCCTTGGCGGTCGTCGAGATGCGAGCGCCGGGCACGAGATGTCGTGCGGAACTGCACTTGCGCCGACGACATCGACACGGCATCATGAGCCATAGACCGGCGCAACATAGACCGCGCCGGGCAGAGGCAGGGAGGAGCCGACATGACCGGGCAGATCCGTTCGAGGGCCGTCGCAGCGATCGCGCTGATCGGGGCCACGACGCTCGCCGCTTGCGGGGGCTCTGACTCCGGCGGGGGTTCCACGCACGCGCAGCGCCACGCCGCGGCGGAGAAGCTCATCAGGATCGTGCACAGCGTCAACCCGAAGGCGAGCTCGGGCCGCATCGACGCGACGATCGACCTGGACATCAAGGGCAGCCCGCGCTTTCGCGGCGTCGCCGAGGTCACCGCGAACGGCGTCTGGAACCTTCCCGACGGCGCCGTCACGCCCGACGTCGACCTCGACGTCGGCCTCACGCTGAACGGCGGGGTCCTCGGCGGGACGCTCGTCGTCGCCGACGGCACGGGGTACATCAAGCTCGGCAACGCCGGCTACAAGCTTCCCGCCGCGATCTCGCGCACGCTGATCGCGCCCGCGGCGGTCGCGCACAACGGGCTGACGAAGACCGCGGCGATGTTCTACATCAATCCGCAGAACTGGCAGCGCAACGCTCAGCTCGTCGGCGACACGTCCGTCGCGGGCGAGCCCGTCCAGCAGATCACCGGCCAGGTGCGGCCCGACCTGGCCTTCCGCGACCTCGCCCACCTCGTCCACTTCCTGACGCTGATCCACGTCACGCAGGCGCTCGGCCTGCCGACCGAGCTCGGCCCGAAGCTGCGCGCCGCGCTCGTGCGCTCCGTGACGCTCGCGAAGGGCGCGGTTTGGATCGGCAAGTCCGACCACGTGCTGCGCAAGGCGCACCTGCTCGGCAAGGCCGTGATCGCCCCGCACGACCGCAAGCTGCTGTTCGGCGCGACGAGCGCGACGCTCGACGCGACGATCGACATCTCCGACGTCGGCGCGCCCGAGACGATCAGCGCTCCGACCCAGCTGGACTCCTACGGCGACCTCCAGCTCAGCCTGTCCGCGCTCGCCGAGGCGACCCGCCGCCAGGACCGCCACGCGGGGGCCGACCGATGAGTGCCGCCGGTCCCGCCACGCGGGAGGCGCCGTCGTTGGTGGTCTCGGGGGTGGCCAAGAGCTTCGGTGAGCGGCGCGCGGTGCGCGATGTGAGCTTTGAGGTGGCGCGTGGTGAGTTGTTGGCGATCATCGGTCCGAATGGTGCGGGGAAGACGACGTTGTTGTCGATGCTGGGTGGGATTCGGGCGCCGGATGCGGGGTCGGTG
>DASXCR010000105.1:0-19780 GCA_036491075.1 Solirubrobacteraceae bacterium | reverse complement strand
TCGTGTCGGTGCTCATCGCCGCGGCAACTCTCGCAGACGAGCCGTCCAGGGCGGCGGCTACGCTGCCGGCAGCCTTGCACCGGATCTGTTTGACGAGGAGGAGTTCGTGGTTGAAGTCGAGGCCCACATCACGGGCATCGTTTGGAAGATCGAATGCAAGGTCGGCGACGTCGTCGAGGAGGGCGACACGGTCGTGACGCTCGAGTCGATGAAGATGGAGATGCCCGTCGAGGCCGAGGACGCGGGGACCGTCAAGGAGATCCTCTGCGAGGAGGGTCAGCCCGTGGACGAGGGCGACACGCTCGTCGTGCTCGAGTAGGGAGCCGCCCGCGGGGCGCGCACGCTCCACGATCTCCGCACGCCGCGACGGGCTCGCGCCGTCAGGCGTAGATTCGTCGCTGCGATGGCGGGAACGCTTCAGATCGACCGGCCGGTGGAGGGCGTCCTGCGCCTGGCGATCTGCAACCCCTGCAAGCGCAACGCGCTCGACCAGGAGATCCTCGACGCGATCGCGGCGGCGCTGGACGCGCTCGGCGGCGCGCGCTGCGTCGTGCTGACCGGCTCGGACGGCATCTTCTCGTCGGGCTATGACATCGGCGCGATCCCGCCCGACGTGTTCGCCGTCGAGGCCGAGAAGCTCGTGGCGCACCCGCTCAGCGCGGCGCTGGAGGCGCTCGACCGCGTGCAGGTGCCGACCGTCGCTGCGCTGTGCGGGTCGGCGATCGGCGGCGGTCTCGAGCTCGCGCTCGGCTGCGACCTGCGGATCGCCGCCCCGCGCGTGAAGCTCGGGATGCCGCCGGCGAAGCTCGGGCTCGTCTACTCGCACACCGGCATGCGCCGCTTCCTCGACGCGATCGGCGAGCCGCGCACGCGCGAGCTGTTCCTGCTCGGGCGCTACATCGATGCGCCGACGGCGCTGAGCTGGGGCCTCGTGAACTACGTCGTAGAGCGCGACGAGCTCGAGACCGCGGCGCTCGACCTCGCCTCCCAGCTGGCCGCCAACGCCCCGCTCGCGATGGCCGGCAACAAGCGCGTCCTGCGCGAGCTGCTGCGCGCCGAGGCCACGCTGGACTCCGACGTCGAGCGCGAGCTGAGGGCGCTGCGCGAGGCCAGCTTCGCCTCCGACGACATGCGCGAGGGCGTGGCGGCGTTCGCGCAGAAGCGCCCGCCGAGCTGGAAGGGTCGCTGAGCTGCCGTCTCCAGCTACGTAGCCCCGCCCCCGGGCGCCACGTACCCTTGGGCGCTCGTGAAGCTCGTCACCTGGAACGTCAACTCGCTGAAGGTCCGCATGCCGCGCGTGCTCGAGCTGCTCGAGCTGCTCGCGCCCGACGTCGTCTGCATGCAGGAGACCAAGACCGAGGCGGCGGCGTTCCCCGCCGACGAGCTCGCCGCCGCCGGCTACGACGCCGTCCATCACTCCGGCGGGCGCTGGGCGGGCGTCGCGATCCTCGCCCGCAGCGAGCTCGGTGCGATCGCCGGCGCGACGAGCGGGCTGCCCGGCGAGCTGCGCGACGACGAGGCGCGCTGGATCGAGGCGACCGTCGGAGGGATGCGCGTCGCGAGCGTCTACGTGCCCAACGGCCGCGAGGTCGACTCGCCGACCTATGACGAGAAGCTCGTCTTCCTCGACGCGATGGCGACCCGTGTCGCGGAGCTGCGCGAGACCGGCACGCCGCTGTTCGTCGCCGGTGACTTCAACGTCGCCCCGGCCGACCTCGACGTCTACGACCCGCAGGCGTTCGTCGGCTCGACCCACGTGACGCCCGAGGAGCGCTTCCGCGTCGAGGCGATCGTCGAGGCCGGCGATCTCGTCGACGCCTATCGCCGGCTGCATCCCGACGCGATCCAGTACACCTGGTGGGACTACCGCCAGGGCCACTTCCATCGCGGCCTCGGCCTGCGGATCGACCTCGCGCTGCTGAGCGTGAGCGTCGCCAGCGGGCTCGTCGGCTGCGCGATCGCGCGCGACTTTCGCAAGGGCGTCAAGCCGTCGGACCACGCGCCGCTGGTCGTCGAGCTGGCGTAGCGCGGGCCCCCCTTCGGTCGGGTGCGCTGTCTACGATCGGCGCACTTGACATCTCACAGGAGGAGGCGCTCATGGGTTCAGGTCGCGGTTTTCGAGTTCGCGCCGGGATCGTCGGCGTCGCGACGTCGCTCGCCACGCTGTTGGCGGTCAGCTCGTTCGCGGGCGCCGGCACCACCGCCCCCGCGGCGACCGCGAAGGCGTCGAGTGCGCTCGGCGGACTCACGGTGACGTGCGCGATCGACCTGCACGCCGTGAAGGCGCCGCGCACGCCGACGGCCGAGAACTTCGGCACGATCGACTGCTCGCCGTTCTTCGGCAGCGGCGTGCAGCACGACTCGTCGACCGTCACGCCGACCGGCCGGTTCTCGGGCCACTTCACCGGCCCCGTCAAGCAGTTCTTCGATGCCGGGACGGTCTCCGGCCACTTCACGATCGACTACGTCACGAACCCGCAGACGCTTGCCGTGACGTACGACGGCACGATCGCGATCGAGGACGGCACCGGCCTGTACAGCGGCGCGACCGGCAGCGGGACGCTCACCGGCGCCAGCCCCGACGCGATCCGCTCGACGATCACCGAGACGCTGAGGCTGACGAGGCTGTAGCCCGCGGTGTCGGCGCGGTGCGGCGTGCTGCGGTGTCGGCGGCGCGCGGCGTGCTGCGGTGTCGGCGGCGCGCGGCGTGCTGCGGTGTCGGCGCGGTGCGGTGCCCGGCGCGGGCGCCGCGCCGCGAGTTCTACGATCGCGCCCATGACCACACGCAGCGAGCAGGTCCGCACCGCCGACGGCGACTTCGCCGCGCACGTCGCGATCCCCGACTCCGGCGGCGGGCCGGGGATCCTGCTGTTGCAGGAGATCTTCGGCGTCAACGACTACATCCGCGACGCCGCCCGGCGGCTGGCCGAGCTCGGCTACGTCGCGCTCGCGCCCGATCTGTTCTGGCGCATCGAGCCGGGGATCGAGCTCGGTGCCGGCGACGAGGACCTCGAGCGTGGGATGGCCGCCGCCCGGCGGCTGGACTTCGCCGCCGCGGTGCAGGACGCGATCGCGGCGCTCGCCGCGCTGCGCGGGTTGCCCGAGGTCGCGGGCGGCGCGGGATCGGGTGGCGGCGGTCGCGCGGGCGCGCTCGGCTTCTGCCTCGGCGGGACGCTCGCCTTCCAGGTCGCCGCGCACGGCGATCCGGATGTGGCGGTCTGCTACTACGGCTCGGGGATCGCCGGCGCGGTGGACGCGGCGGACACGATCTCCTGCCCGGTGCTGCTGCACTTCGGCGGCAGCGATCCGCACATCCCGCGCGAGCAGGTCGACGCGGTGGCGGCGATGGCCGCGGGCCGCGACGGCTTCGAGCTGCACGTCCACGACGACGCGGGCCACGCGTTCGACAACGGCTTCTCGCCGCGCTTCTCCGACCCGGCCGCCGCCGCGGTCGCGTGGGAGCAGACGAGCGCGTTCCTGGCACGCGAGCTGCCTGCGCAGTAAGCCGTCC
The DNA here is from genome assembly GCA_036491075.1 of Solirubrobacteraceae bacterium. Taxonomy (GTDB): domain Bacteria; phylum Actinomycetota; class Thermoleophilia; order Solirubrobacterales; family Solirubrobacteraceae; genus CADCVQ01. The sequence goes on along the minus strand of DASXCR010000105.1, from coordinate 16,269 downwards.
GATGCGACTGCCAGTGTTGCGCCGCAGATGGCACCGCTCATCACCCGGGGTGAGGCGCTGGAGCTCGGCGAGCTCGAGGAGCACGCCGAGATCGAGGCGCTGATCGAGCGGGCCTGGAAGGTCCGTGTCGAGCGCTTCGACGACGCGACCGACCTCTGCTCGCTCGTCAACGCGAAGTCCGGCGGGTGCGCGCAGGACTGCGGCTTCTGCGCGCAGTCGAAGTACGCCGAGGCCGAGACGCCGCTACACGCGATGATGGAGCCCGAGCAGATCCTCGAGCACGCCCGCGCCGCGGAGGCCGCAGGCGCACACCGCTTCTGCATGGTCACGCAGGGCCAGGGCCTCTCCAAGCGCGACTTCGAGAAGGTGCTCGCCGGCACGCGCCTGGTTGCCGAGCACACGAACCTCAAGCGCTGCGCGTCGATCGGGCACATGTCGCCCGCGCGCGCCAAGGCGCTGAAGGACGCCGGCGTCCAGCGCGTGCACCACAACGTCGAGACGGCCGAGTCCTACTACCCCGAGGTCTCGCAGACCGTCCGCTACGAGGGGCGCCTGCGCACGATCGACGCGGTCCGCGAGGCCGGCCTGGAGACCTGCGTCGGCGGGATCCTCAACCTCGGCGAGACGCGCGAGCAGCGCGTCGAGATGGCCTTCGAGCTCGCCGCGATCGACCCCACGTCGGTGCCGATCAACCTGCTCAACCCGCGACCCGGGACGAAGTTCGGCGATCGCGAGCACATGGATCCGTGGGAGGCCGTGAAGTGGATCGCGATCTTCCGCCTGATCCTGCCCGACGCGCTGTTTCGCCTCTGCGGCGGGCGCGTCGAGAACATCGGCGAGCTGCAGCAGCTCGCCGTTCGCGCCGGCATCAACGGCGTGATGATGGGCAACTTCCTCACGACGCTCGGCAACACGCCCGACGAGGACCGCGCGATGTTCGAGAGCCTCGGCCTCAACGTCGCGCGCCAGGACGACAACGCCGCCAACCCGCGTCCGGACAACCGCAGCGGCTGGCTGGAGGGCACGACCCCCGAACCGGGCGGCGCGGCGCCCGGGAGCCCGGGCGCCGCCGACGAGTGGGCGGGCATCGAGGTGCGGATGTGGGATCCCTCGACGCAGCTGCGCTTCCAGCGAAAGCGCCACGTCCCGCAGCGCCCCGACGGCGCCCCCAACGCGACCCCGTCCCTGCACGGGCGCACCTGAGGCCGAGGGGCGTCGTGACCGAGATCCAGGCCCGGTTGTCCGAGCTGCGGGAGCTCGGCCTCTATCGCCGCACCCGGCTGGTGAGCGGCCCGCAGGGGCCCAACGTCGTGCTCGACGGCCGCCCGGTCCTGCTGCTGTGCTCCAACAACTACCTCGGCCTCGCCGACCACTCGCGCGTGCAGGAGGCCGCCGCCGAGGCCGCGCTGCGCTGGGGCGTCGGGGCCGGGTCGTCGCGTCTGGTGTCGGGCACGATGACCGTCCACAGCCGCCTCGAGCAGAAGCTCGCCGCCTTCAAGGGCACCGAGTCCGCGCTGCTGTTCGGCTCGGGGTATCTCGCGAACCTCGGCGTCATCGGCGCGCTCACGCGGGCGGGCGACGTCGTCTTCTCCGACGAGCTCAACCACGCCTCGATCATCGACGGCTGCCGGCTGTCGCGCGCCGAGGTCTTCGTCTACGACCACAACGACATGGAGCATCTGGCCTGGGGCCTGGCGCAGGCGGGTCCGCGCGCCGCGCTCGTCGTGACCGAGTCGGTCTTCTCGATGGACGGCGACGTCGCCCCGCTTCAGGAGATATCCGAGCTCGCGCAGCGTCACGACGTGCGCGTCGTCGTCGACGAGGCGCACGCGACCGGCTGCGTGGGCACGGGCGGCCGCGGCGCGGTCGCCGAGGCCGGCCTCGAGCGCGAGATCGACGTCGTCGTCGGCACGCTCGGCAAGGCGCTCGGCTCCTACGGGGCGTTCGCCGCGTGCGATGCCGAGCTCGTCGCGCTGCTGACCAACAGCGCGCGCTCGTTCATCTTCTCGACCGCCCCCCCGCCCCCGGCCGTCGCCGGCGCCCTCGCCGCGCTCGAGGTGCTCGTCGAGCAGCCGCGGCGCGTCGATCGCCTACACGCCAACGCGGAGGTGCTGCGCGCCGAGCTCGCGCGCGAGGGCTTCGACGTGTCGGGCTCGACGACGCAGATCGTGCCGCTGATCGTCGGCGACGCGACGACGGCCATGCGCGTGTGCGAGGCGGCGCTCGAGCGCGGCGTCTTCGCACAGGCGATCCGCCCGCCGACCGTGCCCGACGGCACGTCGCGGCTGCGCCTGGCGGTGATGTCGTCGCACACGAAGGACGAGCTGCGCGAGGCCGCGCGCGTGCTCGGGCGCGCCGCGCTGAAAGCCGGCTTCCGGCCCGCGACGGCGATGCCCGTGGCGGCCGCGCACGACGCGATCCTGCGCGGCACCGAGGCGGCTCACGCGCTGTTCGACGCCGAGGCGCCCGACACGCTGCCGATCACGGCCCGCCGGGCCTCGCGCGCGGCGTAGTCCGTGGCCGGCCGGCCCGTGGCCGAGCGCATGCGCGGGTGCTTCGTCACCGGGACCGACACGGGCGCCGGCAAGTCGGTCGTCGCGGCGGCCCTGTGCGCGGCGATGGTCGCGGCCGGGGAGCGCGTCGCGGCGTTCAAGCCCGTCGTGACGGGAATCGACGATCCGGGCGACGGCGTCTGGCCGCCCGATCACGAGCTGCTCGCGATGGTCACCGGCGGGCGGCCCGGCGCCGTCTGCGCGCGCGCCTTCGGTCCGGCGGTCTCGCCGCACCTCGCCGCGGCGCTCGCGGGAACGGCGCTGGCGCTGGACGAGCTCGTCGCGTCGGCCGGGGCCGCCCTGACGGGCGCGTGCGCCGACGTGCTCGTGGTCGAGGGGGTCGGTGGGCTGCTCGTCCCGCTCGACGGCGAGCACGACATCCGCGATCTCGCCGTGGCGCTCGGCCTGCCGCTCGTGATCGCGGCCCGCCCCGGTCTGGGAACGATCAACCACACGCTGCTGACGATCGAGGCTGCGCGCTCGGCCGAGCTCGACGTGCGAGCGGTCGTCCTGACGCCGTGGCCCGCCGAGCCGACGGTCATGCAGCGCTCCAACCGCGAGACGATCGCGGCGCGCGGCAAGGTCGAGGTCGCGGTGCTGGCGGAGGTCGCGCCCGTCGTGGAGGCGCTCGCGATGGCCGCAGCGGCCCTGCCGTGGGCGGACTGGCTGGGGGGTGCGTCGTCCTGAGGGCGCGCAGGACCATCAGAACGACACGCGTCCGGGTCCCCGGCGTCCACGCGGGCTGAGCGGACCGGGCAGCAGGTCGAGTGGTTCGGAGGGCCACTACGCTCGAACGCGTGGCCGCCCGCCCCTTCCTGACCGCCGAGTGGCACCACGTCCTCGGCGTCACGTACGCCGCCGACGGGGCACTGCTCGCGAGGTACCTGCCGGATGGCGCACGGATCGACGCCCTCGACGGATCGCCGCGCGTGAGCGTCGTCGCGTTCGGCTTTCGCCACACGCGGGTGCGCGGGCTCGCGATCCCCGGACACGTCACGTTCCCCGAGATCAACCTGCGCTTCTACGTGCGACTCGGCGGCGAGCGCGCGGTCGTCTTCATCCGCGAGCTCGTGCCGCGGCCGGCGATCTCGATCGTCGCGAAGCTCTTCTACAACGAGCCCTACCGGACGACGCGCATGCGCCACGAGGCGTCCCGAAGGGCCGGCGCTGCGGGTGCGACACCGCTTCGGCCCGGGACTGCGCAACGAGATCGAGGCGACTGCCGACCCGCACGCCCGCACGCCGCAGCCCGACTCGCCGGAGCACTGGCTCACCCACCACGACCTCGGCGTCGGCCGCACGCGCGCCGGCCGCGCGCGCAGCTACCGCGTCGAGCACGAGCTGTGGGCCCTGCACGAGGTTCGCGACGTGCGGATCGACGTCGACTTCGCCGCGATGTACGGCGCGGACTGGGCGCATCTGGCCGGCGCGCAGCCGTCGCACGTCACGCTCGCGCGCGGCTCGCAGGTGCGCGTGCTCGGTCCGGGCAGCGCGTGACCGTGGCGGCGCGCTCGCGCGCGATCTTCGCGCTGATCGACCGGCTCGAGAACGGCGGGGCGGCGGGGGCGGCGGGGTCGCACCCGCGCTGAAGCGCGAACCGGACCTCCTACCCTCGAACGGGACCGACCCCTGACCGAAAGGCGTCTCCCATGCATACCCGCTCCCTCGGCCGCGACGGCCTCGACGTCTCCGCCCTCGGCCTCGGCTGCATGGGCATGTCCGAGTTCTACGGCCCCGCCGACGACGCCGAGTCGATCCGAACGATCCACCGCGCGCTCGAGCTCGGGACGACGCTGCTCGACACGGCCGACATGTACGGCCCGCACACGAACGAGCAGCTCGTCGGCACGGCGATCGCCGACCGCCGCGACGAGGTCGTCCTGGCCACGAAGTTCGGCGTCGTCCGCGAGGAGGGCCAGCCGCGTCGCGTCGACTCGAGCCCCGAGTACGCCCGGCGGGCGTGCGAGGCGTCGCTGCGGCGTCTGGGCGTCGACCACATCGACCTCTACTACATGCATCGCCGCAACCCGGACGTGCCGATCGAGGAGACCGTCGGCGGCATGGCCGATCTCGTCTCCGAGGGCAAGATCCGTCACATCGGGCTCAGCGAGGTCAGCGCCGACACGCTGCGCGCCGCCTGCGCCGTGCATCCGATCGCGGCGCTGCAGAGCGAGTGGTCGCTGTGGACGCGCGGCATCGAGGCGCAGATCGTCCCGACCGCCCGCGAGCTCGGCGTCGGGATCGTCCCGTACAGCCCAATCGGCCGCGGCTTTTTGACCGGTGCCTACGCCTCGATCGGCGACCTCTCCGCCGACGACTTCCGCCGCTACAACCCGCGCTTCCAGGGCGACAACCTCGAGGCGAACCTGAAGCTCGTCGCGCGCGTCCGCGAGATCGCCGAGGACGTCGGCGCCAGCCCCGTGCAGCTCGCCCTCGCGTGGCTGCTGCACCAGGGCGACGACGTCGTGCCGATCCCCGGCACCAAGCGCGTGCGCTACGTCGAGGAGAACACCGAGGCCACGGACATCAGCCTGTCGGCGCACCATCTCGAGGCGCTCGACGAGGCCGCACCCGTCGGTGCGGCCGCGGGCACCCGCTACGCCGCGGAGGCGATGGCCACGCTGGAGCTGTGAGCGCGAGCGGGCGGCGTCACTCGTCGCCCCGACCGCGGAAGACGAACCACCACAGGGCGAAGCAGGCGATGTAGCCCAGGACGATGATCGTGAACAAAAAGACGCTCTGGACGTCGATGAGGGCGAGCTGGGAGGTCACCGAAGCGGGTCCTCGAGCAGGGATCGGGCGTGGGTCACGCCCCCGGTATACACGCGAGCGGCCCTGGGCGGCGCCGTCCGACCCCCGTCCTAGCCTCCCGGCCATGAACACGCAGGAGCTCTCAGCACTCGACAAGCAGGTCCTCTGGCACCCGTTCACCCAGCAGCAGGGCTGGATCGAGGAGGAGCCGCTGATCGTGCAGCGCGCCGAGGGCTGCATGCTCTACGACACCGACGGCAACGGCTACATCGACGGCACGGCGGCGCTGTGGTGCAACGTCCACGGGCACGCGCACCCGGCGATCGATGCCGCGATCGTCGCGCAGCTCGGGCGCGTGGCGCACACGACGATGCTCGGCCTCAGCCACCCGCCGGCGATCGAGCTCGCCGACAGGCTCGTCCGCATCGCGCCGCCCGGGCTCAGCCGCGTCTTCTTCTCCGACAACGGCTCGACGGCGGCCGAGGTCGCGCTGAAGATGGCCTTCCAGTACTGGCGCCACCGCGGCGACACGAAGCGCACGGGCTTCGTCACGCTGCGAGACGGCTACCACGGCGACACGATCGGTTCGGTCTCCGTCGGTGGCATCGACCTCTTCCACGCCTGCTTCGGCCCGCTGCTGTTCCCGACCTGGCAGGCGCAGCCGGGCGATCCCGCGCACATGGCCGCGCTGCTGCGCGAGCACGCGGGCGAGGTCGCGGCGGTCATCGTGGAGCCGCTCGTGCAGGGCGCCGCGGGCATGATCATCCAGCCCGACGGCTACCTGCGCGCCGTCCGCGAGCTCTGCGACGAGCACGACGTCCTGCTGATCTGCGACGAGGTCGCGACCGGCTTCGGCCGCACGGGAACGATGTTCGCGTGCGAGCAGGAGGACGTCGCTCCGGACCTCATGTGCGTCGCCAAGGGGCTCACAGGCGGCTACCTGCCGCTCGCCGCGACGCTCACGAGCGAGCGCATCTACGAGGCGTTCCTCGGCGACTTCGCGCAGCTGAAGACGTTCTTCCACGGGCACACGTACACCGGCAACCCGCTCGCCTGCGCCGCCGCGCTCGCGACGCTCGAGATCTTCGAGCGCGAGGACACGATCGCCGCGCTGGCACCGAAGATCGCGCTGCTCGGCGAGCTGCTCGCCGAGCACGTCGCGCCGCTTGCGTCCGTGCGCGAGGTCCGCCGGCGCGGCTTCATGGTCGGCATCGAGCTCGAGGACTTCCCGCTGCAGGCGCGGATGGGCCACCAGGTCACCCGGGCGGCCCGCCGCCGCGGCGCGATCGTCCGGCCGCTCGGCGACGTCGTCGTGTTGATGACCCCGCTCTCGATCACCGCCGACGAGCTGCGCCGCCTCGTGACGATCACGGCGGAGGCGATCGCCGAGGCGACGGCCGTCGCGCCGGCACCGGTGCTGCACGCCACCACGTAGCGCCGGCGTTCGCCGTGCCGCGGCCAGCCTGCCCTCCCGCGGCGCCAGCCCCCACCCGGTCGGCCATCGCCGGCGGGCCCGAGCTGCTGCGCAACGACGCCCCACCCGACGCTCGGCCTCAGAGCGCGAGCGAGCGGACCGCGATCTCGCTCTTCAGCGGATACAGGGTGGCCATCGCGGCCGGGTCGTCGTATGGGGCGCCGAACGCCACCGCCGACGGCCAGGCCAGCAGGTAGGCGCCGCCCGCGGTGCGTGCCAGCGCGCCGGAGCCGGCCGCCTGCCCGACGAGCACGCCCGGCGCACCCTCGAGCGATCCGCCGCTCGACAGCCGCTGCCCGTGCACGACCGTGAACTCGGGGCACTGCTCGTGCCCGATCGGGGCGCAGTCCTCGGTGTAGGCGACCACGAAGCCGCCGCTCGCCGGATCGCGCACCACGGTCGGATCGGCGTACGCGACCGGCTCGGATGCCGCGGGGCTGATCGTCGTCGCGCCGCGACCCGCCGCGCCGCCTCCGGCATCGAGTCGCAGGAGCCGGACGACGTCGACGCCGGTGCGGCCATTCAGCGTGTACAGCAACATCGGGCGCGAGCTGCCCGTGTCCGTCACGAGCGTGAGATCGCCGACCCGCTGGTCGACGAGCTCCCCCGGCCGGCCGACGGCCCGCACCGGGCCGCGCGGCGCCGCGTCGCCGAGCACGCGGCGCGCCGACAGCTCGTTCACGGTGCGCGGGCGTGAGCGCGAGCCCGCCGCGCGCGTCGACTGCCAGACCGCGAGCCAGCGGCGCGTCTTCGCCACGAAGCCGAGCGTCAGCGCGCCGTCGACGCCGCTCGAGCCCTGCGGCGCGACATCGACCGCGCGCGTCGCGCCCGCCACCCGGCCGCTCGCGTCGATCGCGCGGGCGTAGACGCCGCCGCGGGGCCTCACCTTGGCGGTGGTCGCGTCGAGGAACCAGGCGATCACGCCGCGCCCCGTACGCGGATCGAGCGCGATGCTCGGGCTGTCGATACCGGCGGTCTCGTACGGCGCGGCGGCCGAGACGTCGTGCCGCGCGCCCACGGCTCCGTCGCGGCCGACGACGAGCGAGACGACCCGCGTCGCGCGTGCCGCGCCGGAGACGGCCGCCACGACGATCCAGCCGCCGGCGCGCGGACGCGCCGCGACCACGACCGCGGACGTGGTGGCGGCGAAGCCGGGCAGCTCGAACTGCGGGCCGACCGGACGGCCGCTCTCGTCGAGCACCCGTGCGGCGGTGGACCGCGTGTCGGCGGTGGTCGAGACCTGCCACACCGCGAGTACCCGATGCGAGACGGCGTCGGGCGTCAGCGACGGCGCGCCCGCATCCGTCCCGAGGTCCTGCGCGGCGCCGGTCGAGGAGACCTGGGTCGCCGGCGTCTGCGCGCCGGCAGCGGAGGGCATGGCGAGCGCGGCCGAGGCCACCAGCAACGCGATCTTCGTCCGTGGTCTCATGCCTCCTGAGACGGCTGCCGACCGTGCGAGTTGCGGTTCGGCGGCCGGCCGGGGGCGCGCAAGGTCAGCCCCGCTGCCACGACGTCGCGACGAACGACCGCGCGTCGGGCGCCGCGGCGACGTCTGTGACGGTCGCGCAGCCGGCCGACAGCCGCGCGCCGCGGAACGCCTGCGGATCGCCGCGCGAGGCGACGATCAGCTGCGCGTCGGACGTCGGGCTGTGAGCACGGGTGATGGTCGAGCGTCCCGTCGCAGGCATTGCGCCGTGAGCGACCCACCGCGTTACGCGGGCGGGGAGGCCCCTGGCCGTGGCCCGCGCGATCACGGTCCACGCGCGCGAAGAGCAGCACCGCGAACGACGGGGCGAGATAGTGGAAGACCGCGCTCACGACGAAGTACAGCTGCGGCGGCGCCTCGCCCGCGGTCTCGGCGAGGCCGCCGGCGGCCCTTGCACGTGCTCGAACGCCGGTGCGCGCGTGGGCCGTGTCGTGCACCCGCCGTAGTCTGCTCCGCTCGACCGGCTTCGTACATGGTCGGTCGTACATGGTCTGGTTCGGATGGCTGCGAATCGTAGGCAGTACGACGTTCCCGCCGACGGCGCCCTCCTGGACGCGACGAACCGTCGCCTGCTCGCCGAGCTGCAGTCCGCGGCGCGCCTGAGCCTCGCCGAGCTCGGGCGCCGGGTCGGGCTGTCGTCGCCCGCGGTCGCCGAGCGCCTGCAGCGCCTCGCGCGACGGCGTGATCCTCGCGCACGTCCGCTCGGTCGAGCACCTCGAGGAGCTCGTCGATCGCTTCACGCCATACGGGCAGACGACGACCTCGATCGTGCAGTCCTCCCCCGTGGCGCCGCGCGGCCTGGATCTCGGCGACGCGCCGGATGCTCCGCCGCGCGCGTAGGGCGCCGCGGGGCCGTCAGCGGGTGAGGCCGCTCGGCGCGCCGCCGGCGCCGCCACCGGCGTGGGCGTGGCCCGAGGGCGCCGCGCAGGAGAGCGCGAAGGCGATCAGGCCGCAGAGGAGCGTTCGCGCGAGTCGCTCGCGCGTCAAGGCGGGACCGCCGGTCGGTCTCATGGGTCGGTCATCGGCGCCCCCGGCGCGCGACTTGAGATCGCAGGCCGCGTCTGCGCGGGTCGCGGATACGGCAGCGCAGCCGCCGCGCACGAGGGCATGCCGCGCAACCGCTGCGCGACCGCGGACATGCCGCGCAGCCGCGGGCATGCCGCGCAGCCGCGGACACATCAGGCACGCGCGACGCGCCGCAGCCTGGGCACGCGTCGCGAGCCGGGCGCCGCCCGTCCGCAGGCAGCCGGCCCCGGGTCGCGCCGGCTTCAGGCTGCCTCGCGCTCGCGCAGCAACGCGACGAGCTCGGCGTGGCCGCCCGCGTGCTCGGCCCAGCCGGCGGGCGTGCTGTCGTGGCAGCCGTCGCGCAGGCGCGGATCGGCGCCCGCGGCGAGCAGCAGCTCGACGGCCTCGCGGTGGCCGCCGCCGGCGGCGAGGTGCAGCGGCGTGGCGCGCTCGCCGTGATCGGGGCCTCCGAAGCTCGAGCGGCCGTTCGGATCGGCCCCCAACGCCAGCAGGCGCTGGAGCGCGGCCCGGCGATCGCTCGCCGCGGCCCAGGTCAGCGCGGTGCCGCGGTAGACGTCGGCCTCGAGATCGGCGCCGCGCGCGACGAGCACGTCGAGTACATCGGTGCGGTCGTTGCGCGCCGCCCACGCGAGCGACTCGTCGAGGATCTCGCGCGGATCGTCGGAGGGCTGCCATGCCGGGAAGCCCGAGTGCGGACGGTAGTAGCCGCGCCGCGCCCCGGCGCGCGGCTCCAGCTCGCCGCCGGCGCCGACGAGCTGCTCGACGAGGTCGCAGCGCCCGAGCCCCGCCGCCGTGCGCAGGTTTCCGGGTTCGATGCCGTGGCCGGCGAGCAGCTCGGCCGTCCGCGCGTGACCCCAGAACAGCGCGACGACGAGCGGCGTGCCGCCCTCTCCGCGCCCCTGCGCGCCGACAGGCGCGCCGGCCTCGATCAGCAGTGCCGCGAGCGCCGGCAGGCCGGCGTAGGCCGCCTGATGCAGCGCCGTCGAGCCATGGACGTTGGCGCTCGCGGGATCGGCGCCGCGGGCCAGCAGCAGCGAGACGAGGCGCTCGTCGTGCGTCGCCGTCGCCATCCCGAGCAGGTCGTTGCCGTTGGTTGCCTGCGCGCGCGCGATCTCGGGCGAGCACTCGAGCTGCTCGCGCAGCGCGTCGACGTCGCGCGCCTCGATCGCACGATAGGCGCGCGCGAACGGGTCGCGCCCGAGGCCGTCGAGGTGCTGGCGCAGCGCGTCCCACGAGGCGACGCCGTGCTCGCGCGCGACGACGATCCGAGCGCCGTCCGCGGTCAGCGGCGCGTCCCAGCGCTCGAAGGCGGCCACAGCGCTGGGGGTCCCGTCGGCGGCGGAGGCGAGCAGCCCGCCGGCCCGGTCCTCGTAGTAGCCGAGCTTCTTGCGATAGGCCCGCTGCATCGGTCCGATGGTAGGCGGACGGCAGCCCGTGGGCGCCGACACCGCGAGCCTCGACGGCGTGGCACGGCGGGCCAGGGCCGGCGGCGGTGGCCCCGCGCCGCCGGCCTGACGCCGAGCTCGCGCTCGGCGGCCCGCGGCCCTCGCGCGCGGCCTGAAGCCGAGCTCGCGCTCGCCGCCGCGGCCTCGCACGGCCGGCCCTGAAGCGAGCTCGCCGGCTCGCGCATCGCACGTGTGAACTGACTGTTGTGTACTACCTAGGCAATAGCTAGGCTAGAGCTTGGCGGGCGCCCACACCTTGCTCGGGGTGGCGCCCGCCCATCGCTACAAAACTCCAGAGAGGCTTCGCATGAGGATTCGCCAGGTGTGGTTGCTCGTCGTCGGCATGACGGCGACGTGTGGACTGCTGTTGGGCGCCGGCAACGCCGTGGCCTCGACCCAGACGGTCGCCGTCGGCGGCGCGGTTGCGACCCCGCACACATACTCGCTCGCCGATCTCGCGGCGCTCCCGCAGACGACGGTCCAGACCACGCGCCAGACGATCTTCGGGCCGGCGACGTACTCCGACACCGGCGTGTCGCTGCGCTCGCTCGTGACGCTCGCCGCGCCGACCCTGCCGACCGGTCCGAAGAACGCGACGCTGCGCGTGACGATCGGCGTGCAGGGTCTCGGCGAGCCGGTCACCACGACGCTCGGCGAACTCGATCCGAGCTTCGGCGACGAGCCGGCGGTGCTCGTGCTCCGACGCGACGGCTCGCCGATCGCGCACGGGCCGCAACTCGTCTTCCCGACGGACGCCACCGACAGCCGCACGGTGCTGTCCGTGTCGAAGATCACGGTCGGCGTGCAGAACCCGGTACCCACGGTCCCGGCGCACGCCGGCGACCTCAGCGTGACGACGCCGACCCGCACGACCGTGTTCAGCGCGGGCCTGCTGGCGCTGCTGCCGTCGTCGACCCGCACGGTCACGTTCCTGGCGGGCAGCACCCCGCAGACGCACACCGAGACCGGACCGGATCTGCTGACGGTGCTCGCCACCGCGGGCGCACGGATCGACAAGGGGACCTTCGTGGCAGGGGTCGGAAGCGACGGCTACGCCGCGACCGTGACTCCGGCCGAGGAGCTCTACGGCGGCCGCGGGCTGATGATCTCGCTGAAGGAGGACGGGGGCGCGCTCGCGCAGCCACGGCTCGTCGTCATCGGCGACGTCAAGGGCGGTCGCTCCGTCTCCATGCTCACCAAGCTCGTGGTCGGCGAAGGCTGACCGCAGCCGCCGCGCGGCGCGCTCGGGCCGGATCTCAAGGGGACCGGCCGGGGCGCACGCCGGCGTGCGCCTGTCGCCGCGGCGCGTCGATGCCCCGACGCGCCGCGAGCGGCGGCGATCTCCAACCACGACGACGGACGGCCGCCACGGCCGGCGCCAGCAGAGCGACGGCGGCGTCGGAAGGAAGCACTCGCCGTGGCTGCGGGCGCCGGCCGTCGCGGCCGTCGCGAAGTCAGCTGCTGCTAGATCGCGCCGGGCGTGAGCTCCCCGCTGAGCGCGGCGAGGATCTCTCTCCTCGCACCCTCGAGCGCGTCGTCGGGCGCGGCGGCGACCACCGGGCCACCGGGGCGGACGTGGCCGTGGCCGTGGCCGATCGATCCCGACTCGTGGAGCGCGGGATCGGATGCCGGCGGCGCGGACTGCGCGGACGCGAGCGCGGGCTCGGGGGGCGCCGGAGACAGGCGCCCGGCGAACCCGCCGGCGGCGGGGGCCGGCGCATGCGCGGCGGGACGGTCGAGCTCGGAGTCCATCGCAGCGAGGACGTCCTCGACTGCGGCAAGCGTGGCTGCTTCGTCCCAGCTCATGTGCGCCTCCTCGGTCAGCGGCACGCATACCTACGCGTCGCCTATGCTCTTACAGCATAGCCATTCAGTGCCCTCCGCGTTCGACCATCACGGAGGTCGCCTTGACGGTCGCGATCGCCTCGGCGCCCTCGACGAGTCCGAGCTCGTCGATCGCATCACGCGTGACCGCGGCCGTGACGAGGAACGGCCCCGCCTGGATCTCGATCAGCCCCATCACGCCGTCCACCTCCACGGAGCGCACGACGCCGGGGAAGCGGTTGCGCGCCGACAGCGTGTCGCCGGTCGCGTGACGCGTAGGCGTCGTCTGCAGTCGTTGGATCTCCGACGGGGGCACACGCCGGCGGTTGCCGGAATCTCGCGTCGTGTGCAGCTTCCCCGCGCGATCCCAGCGGCGCAACGTGTCAACGCTGACGCCGATCAGCTTCGCGGCCTCTCCGAGGGTCATGTCTTCCATGCGTACAAGCATCGCGTGCCGGGCGGACGCCATCATGGGTGCGTGCTCGCTATCGGTTGCCACTGACCTAGGCAATGCTTATGGTTCAGCTCTTGCGAGCGAGGGGAGCCGGTGTCGTGACGCAGAAGTTGGCTGGCGCAGCGGCGCTGCTGCTCGGCTGCGCGGGGCTGCTGACGCCCTGCGCCGCGGTGGCCGCCGCACCGGCCGTGCTGCCGGTGGTCGGCGTCCACGTCAGCACCGTCGCACTCGCGGACATCGGGCAGCATCGCGGCGTCACGGTGACGTCGACCTGCCCGGCGGCCTCGCGGCTCGTCGGCGGCGGCAGCTACCTGCGCCGCTCCACCGACCCGTCGCTCGCCCCGACGAACGGCCTCGTGCTCGGGGGCAGCGTCGCCTCGACGGGCGCTGTGCCGGTCGACGCCGCGGTCGCCCCCGGTGCCGTCGACCCGGCCTCCTGGATGACGATCGCCAACTTCACCGGGGTCAGCGAGGCCGGCGACGACGCGTCCACCTTCGTCATGTGCGCGACGAGCGGCGGCCCCGCCCACACCGCCGTCGCGACCGCGAGCGTCACCGGCACCGAGGCGGCGCAGGAGGCGCAGCCGCCGAAGCTCGCGACGGCGACCTGCGGGCCCGGGACGCGGCTGATCGGCGCCGGTGCGACGACGAGCACCCCCGACCAGGTCAACGACGGCGTCACGCAGGGCAACGACGGCAACCTCAAGCCGCTGGGCAGCTACCCCTCCGACGCCGCCGGCGCGCCCGCCGCCGACGGGTCGACGACCGCCGACTCGTGGTCGGCCTACGGCTCGGCCGGCGTCACGTCCGCGACGGACACGGTCGACGCGTTCGCGCTGTGCTCGACCGATGCCGCCACGCCGCCGGTGCAGGTCGCGCGCGCGGACATCGCCGGGCCCGACGCGCAGCTCGGCACCACGACCACGAGCGCGACGGCGACGTGCCCGGCCGGCACGCGGCTGCTGGGCGGCGGCTATCGCGTCGACGAGACCGTCGCGAGGATCCCCGCGACCACCAGCCTCCAACCGGCCCAGATTCTCCCGACCCGGGGCACCGCAACGCTGCGTCCCACACCAACCCCTCCTCCACCTGCGTCCGCTCCTGCGCTTCCCGACCAGGTGAGCCTTGCGGCGTGCCTAGTCGCTGCCTACGAAGCCTCTCTACCCTAGACGGCCGAAGAAGAACGTGTCAACGAGCCGATCGCCCGATCTCCACGTCATGACGGCCGGCCGGCCGGATCAGGCGAAGCGCCGCAGGCCCGACCACGCCGCCGCGCCGAACACGACGATCAGCCCCGCGAGATGCGCGAGCGCCTGGCCGAGGCCGGGCGACGACCCGTTGACCGCCGCGTCGATCGCCTCGAGCGACGCCTTGAACGGGAAGATCGCCGAGATCACGCGAATGACCTCGTACAGCGCCGGCGAGACGCCGCCGCTCGGCACGAGCGCGAGGAACGCGAGCGGCAGCGCGAGACCGAACGCCAGCAGCGACGCCGCCCGCACCTCGCGCGCGAGCGAGCCGATCGCGACGCCCATGGCGGCGAAGCCGAGCGCGCCGCCCACGAGCGCGACGATCCACAGCCCGACCCGGCTCATGTCCAGCGCCACGAACAGGCTCACGCCGAGCAGCATCGCGAGCGTGACGACGAGCGAGCAGGCCGCCGCGAGCACGACCTTCGCAATCAGCAGCCGCCCGCCCGGGACCAGGCCGCGGGCGAGCCGCGCGAACGTGTTCTCCTCGCGCTCGAGCGCGAGCAGCCCCGACGCGAGCAGCACGCAGACGAACATCAGCGACACCGTCACGGCGACCGCGACCGCGAACGTGTCCAGCGGCGTGCGACGCCCGCTCAGCACGGTCTGCTGCACCTCGACCGGGCGCTGCACCGTCTGCAGCACGGCGGTCGCCCGCGCGGAGTTGGCGAGCGCGAGGTGCGCGAACTTCGAGACCGGCCCCAGCCGCCGCTCGTTCGCCTTCGTCGGGTGGTCGTGCAGCACGCCGTCGATGCGCTGCGTGGACTCCTTCAGGCCGAGGATCGGGAAGTGCACGCCGAGGACGTTGATCGCGCCGCCGTTGAGCAGCACGTTGATATAGCCGTTGGCGAGGCGCGTGACCTCGCCCGACAGCGCGGCGTCGGCGAGCGCGAGCTTGGAGGAGATCGTCGAGGTCACGAACGACTGCTTCAGCGCGTCGCCGTTGTAGATGACCTCGATGCTCGCGCGCGAGAAGCCGCCGTCGGAGAGCTTCTGGGCGAAGTCCGGCGGGATGATCATCGCGGCCAGCACGGCGCCCGACTTGACCTTCGCCACCGCCTGCTCGCGGTTGAGCACGGGCACCCGATCGATCGCGCTCAGCAGCTGTGCCGTGTACGTGCGGATGTTGATCTTCTGGCTGCCGAGGCTGATCGTCGCGCGGTTCGACGGGACCTGGTCGAGGAACGCGACGCGCGGCTTGTCCGGCCCGCTGGACAGCGCGAAGCCCATCAGCGTCGCGATCGCGATCGGATAGACGATCAGCAGCCCGACCAGCAGCTTCGAACGCCGCAGGATCTGCAAGTCCTTGAGCAGCAGCCAGCGCACGCCGGCTCAGTGCCCCTTCGCCTGCAGGAAGCCGACGAACGCCTGCTCGAGGTCCTCGCCCTCACCCGCGACCGCCTGACGCTTCAGCTCGGCCGGCGTGCCGTCGAACAGCAACTCGCCATCGGCGAGCACCAGCAGCCGATCGCCATGACGCTCCGCCTCGGAGATGTCATGCGTGCAGAACACCACGCTCGTCCCACGCTCCGTCAACCCACGGATAAACGTCCACAACCGCTGACGCTGACGCGGATCCAACGCCGCCGACGGCTCATCGAGCAACAACACCGGCGGATCGGCAAGCAACCCCACCGCAATGTTCACACGCTGACGATTACCACCCGACAAACTCCCCAACTCGTCATCCGCACGATCACGCAACCCCGTCTGCTCAAGCATCCGATCAACCACAGCCGACGGATCCTCGACACCCTCAAGGCGCGCGAACAACCGCAAATTCTGCGCCACCGTCAACTTCATGTAGATCGCCGTCTGCTGCGGCACCCACCCAATCCGCTTATCCGCATTCGGACCCTGCTGACGCACCGACCCCGCATCCGGCGCCCGAATCCCACCCAGCATCGACAACAACGTCGTCTTCCCCGCACCATTCGGACCGATGATCGCCAACAACTCACCACGCGCCACCTCAAAGCTCACATCGCGCACCGCGCGCCGCTCACC